>NZ_CP061293.1:1200000-1500000 GCF_018687495.1 Polynucleobacter sp. MWH-Svant-W18 | reverse complement strand
CTAGGCAATGACAAGCTACTAATGATCACTACTGATCGCTTATCTGCATTTGATGTGGTGATGGGTGAACCGATTCCCGAGAAGGGAGTCGTTCTGAATCAAATGGCTAATTTTTGGTTTGATAAGTTGGCCAAAGTTATTCCAAACCACTTAACTGGAATTGATCCAACATCCGTGGTTACTGCAGAAGAGGTCTCTCAGGTCCAGGGACGTGCAGTAGTTGCCAAGCGCTTGAAGCCAATTTTGGTTGAGGCTGTAGTGCGTGGCTATTTAGCCGGGAGCGGTTGGAAAGATTACAAAGAGACTGGCAAGGTTTGTGGAATTGCCCTGCCTGATGGTCTAGAGAATGCGCAAAAATTACCTGAGCCGATTTTCACGCCTGCTGCTAAAGCAGAAGTGGGTGAGCATGATGAAAACATTTCATTTGAAAAGGTGGTGGAGTTGATTGGTGAGAAATTGGCCAACCAGATCCGCGAAGTGAGTATTCGTTTGTATAAAGAGGCTTCTGAGTACGCCGCTACTCGGGGAATCATTATTGCTGATACCAAGTTTGAGTTTGGTTTAGATGATGCGGGCCAATTAGTTTTGATGGATGAAATTCTGACAGCGGATTCTTCTCGCTTCTGGCCGGCGGAGACCTATTACGTTGGTTCAAACCCACCCTCTTATGACAAGCAGTTTGTGCGTGATTGGCTTGAAACTGCCATGGTAGATGGCAAACTTTGGCCTAAGACGGCGCCAGCTCCCAAATTACCTGCTGAAGTTATTGAAAAAACCGCCCAAAAGTATCGCGAAGCCTTAAGTAGGCTTACTGAGCAGTCTTAACTCGGGGATAATAGAGGTCTTAGAAGAATTTAAGGTATTCGGAGAAGCAATGAGCAAGAAGCCAATAGTCGGAATAGTGATGGGTTCCAATTCAGATTGGGACACTATGCAGCATGCTGCTCAGATGCTCGAGCAATTTGGTGTGGCACATGAAGCCAAAGTTCTATCCGCACATCGCATGCCCGATGACATGTTCCAGTACGCAGAAAATGCCCAGGCTAATGGCCTTCAGGCAATTATTGCTGGAGCAGGTGGTGCAGCTCACTTGCCAGGTATGCTCGCTTCTAAAACTATTGTTCCTGTTTATGGTGTTCCTGTGGCTAGTAAATATTTGCGTGGTGAAGATTCTTTGTATTCAATTGTGCAAATGCCCAAAGGGATTCCAGTTGCTACCTTCGCTATTGGCGAGGCGGGTGCAGCTAACGCCGCTTTACATGTGATTGCTGGACTGGCTCTTCATGATGCTGATTTAGCTAAACGTCTAGAAGAGTTTCGCAGTAAGCAGTCTGATACTGCGCGTTCCATGAATTTGCCGGGATATTAATACATGGCAGAGTATTTAGAGCCCATTTTGCCGGGTTCATATTTAGGTATCTTGGGTGGCGGTCAACTGGGGCGTATGTTTACTCAAGCTGCACAAGCTATGGGCTATAAAGTGTGCGTCTTAGATCCTAGTCCTGATAGCCCAGCTGGTTCAATTGCAGAAAAATGCATTCAAGCAGATTACACAGATTCAGCTGCTTTAAAAGAAATGGCATCCTTATGTGCCTCGGTAAGTACTGAGTTTGAAAATGTTCCAGCACAAGCCTTAGATGAGCTAGAGTCTCTAGGGGTATTTGTGGCGCCTCGAAGTAGTTGCGTCTCTCTTGCCCAAAATCGCATTGCAGAGAAAAAATTCTTAGCAACCTGGAAGGCGGAGACCAATATTGGCCCCGCTCCAAACTTTGTCATTGAGCATGATGCCGATATTGCACATGTTCCAGAAGAATTGCTCCCAGGAATACTGAAGACTGCACGCATGGGTTACGACGGTAAAGGGCAGGCCACTGTTTATGATGCTGAAGAATTGGCTTCTGCATGGAATAATTTTGGGCGCGTGCCCTGTGTTCTCGAAAAGCGGATGGATTTGGATTTCGAGGTCTCTGCTTTGGTAGTGCGTGGTTACGACGATGCGGTAGTGGCCTATCCGGTCGCACAAAATATTCATCGCGATGGCATTTTGCATACATCTACTGTTCCGGCACCCTCATTAAAGCCTGTGCAAGAGAAAAAAATTATTGATGCGGCCAAAGCATTAATTCGGAAGATTGATTACGTTGGCGTTCTTTGTATTGAATTCTTTGTGCTCAAGAACGGCGATATTGTGGCTAATGAAATTGCGCCCCGCCCACATAATTCAGGGCACTACACCTTGGATGCCTGCGTCACGAGTCAATTTGAGCAGCAAGTTCGAGCAATGGCGCGCTTACCGCTAGGCGATGCTCGACAGCTAGCGCCGGTTTCGATGTTAAATCTCCTAGGAGATCTTTGGTTTGAAGGTAGCGAAGAGAATGCTAAAGAGCCTGCTTGGAATAAAGTCTTGGCACACCCTGATGCAAAGTTACATCTCTACGGTAAGTCAGCACCGCGCATCGGTAGAAAAATGGGTCACATTAATTGCTTGGGTGAAGCTTTAAATGAAGCACGTCAAAATTGTGCTGCCGTTGCCGCGGAATTAGGTATCGAGCCATAGAATGTCTTCAGCCAGTACGCCACTGCAATCATCTGCAGTGATTAATGAGGCAGTACAGACCCTTCGTGATGGTGGTCTAGTGGCATTCCCAACAGAGACCGTATACGGCCTGGGAGCCGATGCCAAAAATCCTGAGGCGATTCAGAAGATCTTCACTATAAAAGGCAGGCCTGCTGATCATCCATTAATTGTTCATATTGCTGCCGCTAATCAATTTGATGTGCCGCAGATAGATTGGGTCCCTTTATTGGCTCCTTGGGCTAGAGATATTCCTGAAGATGCCTTGAAATTAATCAACACCTTTTGGCCAGGACCATTAACTTTGGTCTTTAAAAAAGAAAAAAGTGTCTTGAATGCGCTGACTGGCGGGCAAGATACTGTTGCCATACGCGCCCCTGCGCACCCGATTGCTCAAGCCCTATTGCGAAAATTTAAGGGTGCTGTTGTTGCTCCATCAGCCAATCGTTTTGGCAAGGTATCGCCAACTAGCGCTGCCGATGTGCGTAATGAATTTGAAGGAATATTGGATTTGATGATTTTGGATGGCGGGGATTGCGAAGTTGGAATTGAGTCCACCATCATTGATTTTTCGTCAGGTGATAAAGCAATTTTATTGCGCCCCGGTGTCATTACTCCTAAAGAGATTTTGTTTAAAACAGGTGTTCATGTTTATCTGCCTGGTCAACTTCATCTTCAAAATAATGAAAGCGATGAAGGAGCAGATGTCCCCAGAGTTTCTGGAAGCTTGAAGGCGCACTATGCCCCAACTACGCCCCTTATTCTATATGCACCGGGTCGCGCCTTGGATGCTTTGAGTGAATTTCCAGATATTAAATCGCGTGTTGCTGTAGCTGTTTGGGATTCTGAATCCTCACTAGTTTTGGAAGATCATCCCTCTATTGATGTGTCGGAGATCATTGTGTCTAGCGACCCTGCCAGTTTTGCTAGCAAGCTGTATCGCACACTCAGAGATTTAGACCAGCAGGGTTGGGATTTAATTCTTTTTCCTGAGCCACCAACGGGTGAAGAGTGGGATGGCGTGAGAGATCGTCTTCAGCGTGCGTGTTTTGGTTCTGGCCCATCCTCTAAGAGCCACGAAAGTAATTGATCGTGAGCCTCTAGTCCTCGCCAGGCATTGGGGTGATTGATGAACGAGGTGACTGCATACATTTTTCCGGATTTACTAACGACGTATCCAGAGATGGCTCGTACATCAGCAAGTGAGCCAGTTTTCATTCTGACTTCCGGTTTTTTCTTCAAGTGTAGAAATTTACGCAATTGGGTCATCAAGCGATTTCTCATCGTGCCATCAGTTCCAGCAATAGGCAGGCTGTTGTAGAAAATTTCTCCAACAGATAGATTGCGAGCGGCGATCAAGAGTTGATTCATTTGTGATGCTGAGATCGCTTCATTGCGTGAGAGGCCTGAACCATTTTCAATGACCAGATCTGGAAAATCCATACCATTTTTTTTCAGCCAACTCAGAATCACCAATTGTCCATTAGTAGTAGTGGCTGGCTTGCCCATTTTCTCTAGCGCCAAGGTAAGTAACAGTTGGCGTGCCATGACATTGTTAGAGTACTTATTGATATCGACAACATCATCTGCAAGATTGATGCCCTCAAATTGCAGCAGTAATCTTGCTGCCAATGGAACGGTGCCGTCTTTGCCCAGAGGGGGCTGAACCCAGGAACCGCCAGATAATTCCCAGGCAGCAGCAAATCCCTGGGTTAAGAAAGTGTTGGCATCTAGCGCAACTACGTTGTAGTTCACCCCCCGACAAGTACTTGGAAGGGCGCCAGAAAATTGTGCAATGAGGGGTTGATTCGTATTGCCCTCGCTATCTGGGCTAAGGTTAAAGCGAATATTGTTTTTCCAGTTATCACAGGATCGATCGATTAGTTGGAGTTGATTGTCGATCTTTAGTTGTGAGAGTGCTGGGGTATAAGAGATATCAATAAAGTCAGCAGTTCGAGATTTTCCTAGCTGGAAAGCGAGTGTTCTAAAGGCATAGAGCAAAGGATCTGGCGGAACGTTGTAGGCCCTCAGAGATTCGCCGTCAATGGCATTGTGCTCCATTACGCTGGAAGCATATGCGCTTCGGTCAAAGAATAAATTACCATCTATTTTTTGTATGCCAAGCCCTTGCAAAGATTTCATCATCTTGACAAGCTCCTCGGGGATGAGTTTGGGGTCTCCCGTTCCCTGAAGATACAAATTTCCCTTTAGTGCGCCTTGACGAATAACTCCGTCAGTGTAGACATTGGTACGCCAACGATATTGGGGCCCCAAAATATCCAAGCCACTTAAGGTAGTTAAGAGCTTCATTGTTGAAGCTGGATTCATGGCAACATCTGAGCGCCAATCTAATACATTCTTCGCTAGAAACTTTCCTGTGCGACTAGGTTCAATTTCAACTACAGAAATACTTACAGCCTCTTTGGGGATTTGACTACGCTCTAGACTAGTCATTACAGCTTGGGGGATTTGGGGAGAATTGAGTTCTTCAGCGTTTACATTCCGCGCAAAGAGACAAATCCCTAGCCAAATTGCTGAGGCAGCAATAGATAAGAGGCGCTGAAAAAATGATTTCATTGCCCATAGGATAAACCTACAGCGCTAGTAGGTAAATCAATCTACTTATCTAAGGGCCAGCATATTTTGCTTGGTATCTTGTAATGATTTGGTTTTGTTCTTCTAATAACGTGATGAAAGAAGCAATTTTTTCTGGTAAAGGCCCCATTTTTTCTAAACACTCACAACGTTCCACAAAGTTCTTTGCAGCAAGCAGTTGGGCTCCACCTTTGATTTTATGGAGCATGCTAGCCAAATCGGACTCATCAATGGATTCATTCTTGAGTGCATCTAGAGCTTCATCATGGACTTTCCGAATTTCATCTAAGATCACGACGATATGGTCTGGGTTTTGTTTTAAGAGATTGGCAAATGCATTAAATGAATACTCTTCCGTTAGGGCAGAGCCTTCGTCAGCATCCAAGCTACATTGACTTGTGAAAAAACGGCTTAATTCATTTTCAAGCGTCATTAAGCTTAGCGGCTTAATCAGAACACCATTCATGCCAGCAGCCAAAAACTGGTGACGAGAGTCAAGAGCATAAATATCTGCTGTGATCGCAATAATAATGAGCTCACGATAGCCCAAGGCACGAATAGTTTTCGCTAAATCAGATCCTTGCATTCCCGGGATGGATTGGTCAGTCAACAGAAGATCATAGGATTTTTCTGAAATAAATTGCAAGGCCGCACTGGCACTCTCGCATACTGTTACTACAAACCCTAGGGCCTGAAGCTGAAGCGAAATAATTTGGCGACTGGCCGGATGATCCTCGACTACCAAAGCTTGCAGTGCGCTATTTTTTAACCCTGGTTTTTGAGATACCAATTTTCTAGATGGAGATGCATTGTCAATAAACGGCCTTTTAGATGCGGCAATACTGGTGCGGGGAAGCGCTATGCAAAAATGAATATTGCTCCCAAAACCAGGCGCGCTTTCAAAATACAGTTGGCTATCCATAGATGTAACCAAATGATTGGTAATGGTTAAGCCCAGGCCAGTCCCGTTTTGCTCGCTCTGTCCCGGAATTTGTTCAAAGGCTTGTAAGGCCAGTTCAATTTCTTCGCTACCCATTCCAATACCAGTATCGATCACTCTAAATTCAATTAATTGGCCTGCATGATCATCTGCTAACACGCTAATTGAAAAATAGATCTCGCCATGATTCGTGAATTTGATGGCGTTGCTCAGTAGATTTTGCAAAATTTGACGTAATCGTAGGGCGTCTAACATTAGCACTGGAGCAATACGGGGATCTTTTGAGGTATGCAAAACCAATTTTTGTTTTCTGGCTAGTGTTGAGAATGCAGAATCCAGCTCATCAATTAGGGTATTGAGGCAGCAAGGCTCTAAATTCAAGGTCAGTTTTCCCGCTTCAATTTTTGAAAGATCGAGGACTTGATTTAAGATTCCCAACAAGGACTCGGCTGAAGCATGGGCACTCTTCAGCAATGATTTTTCATTATCAGAAAATTTTCTACTGGCGAGTAGAAGTTCTTGAACACCCAAGATCGCATTCATTGGTGTGCGAATTTCATGGCTCATCGTTGCTAGGAATTCAGACTTAGCAGCATTAGCCTTCTCCGCATGCTCTTTCGAGGAAATGAGAGCTGCCACCTCTTGCTTCTGAATACTTTGTCTTTTGTACATGCGCCAAAGTAAGAGGCTGCCAATAAAAAGCACTACTATGGTTGATAGCCAGGACAGAGAATGGATGCGGCTATGCGTTGTGGATTGAATGCTGCTATTGCCAATTGAAAAGAGTTGACCAGATTCTATGGGGTCTAGATTGCCTAGAAAGTGACTTAAGATTCCATGCAATGCTCGATCTTCATTGGAAATGAGCCACCGATACTCAAAAGGTTCATGGCTATATGGCCCCTCAATTTGAAGATCGGTCGAATTAAATTGCTTTATGAGTTGTTTGGCCAGTCGAATAGGAAGAACTAAGGCCTCGATATCATTTTTGAGAAGATCTAATGCCAGTCCTTCCGCACTCTTAGAGATGCTTGCCTGAGGATGAATAGGTTGAGGTGGATTTTCATAGCCACGATCAAAGTACGCAATATTGCTTACATCAATCACCTTTTCCTTCTTAAGTGCTTTTTTGAGGATGACATCTTGGCCCCAGAAGAGAGTCTCTGATAGTGATGCATATTTGAGATATTCGCCATCAAAGATAGGTGGATCAATAATGAAGTCAACTTCACCATTCGCTAATTGCTCCAGGCCTTCCTGATCTGTTGCTCTCCACCTGGGAATGAAGTCCTGTCCAGTGGTTTGGCCCAGTTTTTTCAAGAAAAGATGAAAGACTCCAGGCTCATTGTGGTCATCACCAGCTTGCAAGTAAGACGTATATTTTTCATGAATACTATAGTGAACTTTCGGATGGGCATCGATCCATCGCTGTTCTTCTTGACCCATGGGGCTCGCAAACGCCTCCCCACTTACTCCATTAATCACAGAGTAAATCAGAAGAGAGCCGAAAGCGATCAATCGATGCATATGTCTTTTAGCTTTCGATAATCTTGTTCATGCGACAAAATAAGATCAGATCGGCAATATTATTGATACCTAATTTGTCAAAGACTCTAGTTTTATAGGTTGCAACTGTTTTATTGCTAATGTGAAGCATGTCGGAGATCTGCTGATTGGTATTGCCTTTACCAAGATATTTCATGACTTGCAATTCACGATCGGAGATAAGGGCTAACTTTTCGTTATCACTTAATGAGCTATTACCATTTTTTCCGTGTGTAAAAAAGTTATAGCCTTGTGAGATGGCAACACAGGCTGCTAAGATGACATCTGCCCCAGCTGTTTTATTCACAAATCCGTGGCCGCCCAACGAACGAACTCTGCCGCCATATACAGCTTCATCCATACTTGATAAAACGAGCATACGAACGTCTGGGTGCATCAGTCCGATTCGACGAATCACATCAAAGCCGTCAGTCTTAGGCATGTCCAGATCAAGAATCACCATATTGGGATTTATTTCCTTCATAGATCTAAGGCATTCCTCGCCATTTTGGGCTTGCCCAACTATTTCAAATAGCAACTGGTCTTGCAACATACTTTTAAGAGCCATCAGCATAGCCGGATGGTCATCTACCAACATCACGCGTTTTCTCATTACTTGTCTCCGTTTTGGTTTGGTTGTGGATGAGGGTGCAGCGAATAAATAGCTTTAGCGATACGGCTGTCATTGATTTGCAGCATCTGATGCCGACTGAGTGGTGACATCATCAAGCCCCCATAGCAATGATCAACTTGTATTAGAGATGCGTTTTCTAGATCTTTCACTAGCCCCACATGGCTCGCGTAAATTTTGGTTGATGAATAAGGCGACAGTCGTAAATGGGAAACCATTGCAGCAGAAATCATCTTTTCTCGGCACTGACGCATATCGATGTGAATCCCTTCCATTTGCATTTGACTTATCCAATGCAATTCATCCTCTCTTCCAGAGAAGTTCATGAAATGGAGTAATACGCCTAGTCGTCTCATTCGCTGTAAAGCCTCTTTGTATGCATCAGCATTCTCTGGATTGGGAACTGTAGAAATTCCCAAGCCAACCAGTCCGACGGGTAGACGAGAGTTCAAAATGAGATCACTCAATGCATCGATATAGTCGCTGGAAATAATTGCATGGGATGGCACCGGCAAAATGCCGGGTATGAAGCGACCGCTCCGATACCAGTAAGAGATCGTATCTAGGCCTTCCATGAACATGCGTAGTAATTGCATGTCAGAGGCTTCTAATAATGGTCTAAATAAAGATCCGGTCAGTTTTGTTCCCTTGCAGTTAAAGATGGGTTCATGGCTAATCGCTTGTCGCTTAGACCAGGATTGGTGTTCTTCGAGAGCTTGGTTACTAATACCAAGCCAGGGCGCGCCAGAGGCGTCGCGGACTTCTTGGAAGGGTTTGTTCTTCCATGCCTTTACAAGCGTGTACAGCCGGGATTTCGGGCTCATCAGCATTCTCCAATCGGTGACTGTCCAGTCTAGGCAGGACGGATTGGAGGGGTAAGGGCTTAAGGCTGATTTATTTGTAGGAAAAGACCTACTAACCTGTCCCAATTATAAAGATTGGTCAAATCCACAAGAATTTGGAGGGATCTACCCTTGAAATTCTTGTAATCAGACCTATATAATCAGCACTCTCTACACGCGAGTGCTAAAAGCGAAATTTCTTCGTAAATTTCACCGATATTCCGTGTAATGAGGATGTAATCAATTGATTTATATAGATTTTTAATTAGTTAACACTTACTAACATAGGAGAAGAGATGAATTTGCGTCCTTTACATGATCGCGTAATCATCAAGCGTTTGGATCAAGAATCAAAAACCGCTTCCGGAATCATCATTCCTGACGCAGCTGCAGAAAAGCCTGATCAAGGTGAAGTTTTGGCAGTGGGTCCAGGCAAGCGTGATGACAGCGGCAAATTAAATGCACCTGACGTCAAAGTAGGCGATCGCGTCTTGTTTGGTAAATATGCAGGTCAAACAGTTAAGGTCGATGGCGATGAGCTTCTCGTAATGCGCGAAGAAGACATCATGGCTGTTGTACAGAAGTAATTTCGGTATTTAAGAGAGGAATTCAATCATGGCAGCAAAAGACGTTGTATTTGGAGATAACGCTCGTACCAAGATGGTCGAAGGCGTAAATATTCTTGCGAACGCAGTAAAAACAACTCTCGGACCAAAAGGTCGAAACGTTGTTATTGAGCGTTCATTCGGCGGCCCTACCATCACTAAAGATGGTGTATCAGTAGCAAAAGAAATTGAATTAAAAGACAAGCTCCAGAACATGGGCGCGCAAATGGTAAAGGAAGTTGCTTCCAAAACCGCTGACATCGCTGGTGACGGTACTACTACTGCTACTGTGTTGGCTCAGTCTATCGTACGTGAAGGTATGAAATACGTAGTTGCAGGCCATAACCCAATGGACTTGAAACGCGGTATCGATAAAGCTGTTACGGCTGCGGTCGAAGAGCTCGCAAAAATTAGCAAGCCTTGCACCACTACAAAAGAAATTGCTCAAGTAGGTTCGATTTCTGCAAACAGCGATCACAGTATTGGTCAGCGCATTGCAGAAGCAATGGAAAAAGTAGGCAAAGAAGGTGTTATCACTGTTGAAGATGGCAAGTCTTTAGAAGATGAGCTAGAAGTGGTAGAAGGAATGCAGTTTGATCGTGGCTATCTCTCTCCTTACTTCATTAACCAACCAGAGAAACAAGTTGCCGTATTGGAAAGCCCATACGTACTTTTGTTTGACAAGAAGATTGCTAACATCCGTGATTTACTCCCAGTACTCGAGCAAGTTGCCAAGTCTGGTCGTCCATTGTTGATCATTGCAGAAGATGTTGAAGGTGAGGCCTTGGCAACTTTAGTTGTGAACAATATCCGCGGAATCATTAAAACTTGTGCTGTTAAGGCTCCAGGCTTTGGAGATCGTCGTAAAGCCATGTTGGAAGACATTGCAATTTTGACTGGCGGTACTGTGATTGCTGAAGAAATTGGCCTCACACTCGAGAAAACCACTCTTGAGCACTTGGGTCAAGCAAAACGTATCGAAGTTGGCAAAGAAAACACCATCATCATTGACGGTGCTGGCGATGCTAAAGCAATTGAAGCTCGCGTGAAGAATATTCGTGTTCAGATCGAAGAAGCTACTAGCGACTATGACAAAGAAAAATTGCAAGAACGTGTAGCTAAATTAGCTGGTGGTGTTGCCGTGATTCGTGTTGGCGCTGCTACTGAAGTTGAAATGAAGGAAAAGAAAGCTCGCGTCGACGATGCATTGCATGCAACTCGTGCAGCGGTTGAAGAGGGCATTGTTCCTGGCGGTGGCGTAGCATTGATTCGTGCAATGCAAGGCATCAAAGGCCTGAAGGGCGACAATCCTGATCAAGATGCTGGTATCAGCATCGTATTACGCGCTATGCAAGAGCCATTGCGTACGATCGTTAGCAATGCCGGTGAAGATGCTGGTGTAGTTGTGAACGCCGTGCAGGAAAGCAAAGGCAATAACGGTTACAACGCGGCTACTGGTGAATATGGTGATCTCGTTGCCCAAGGTGTGATTGATCCAACTAAAGTAACTAAAACTGCATTGGTAAATGCAGCTTCTGTTGCTGGCTTGTTGCTCACTACTGACTGTGCAATTTCTGAAGCGCCAAAGGATGAGTCTGCTGGCGGCGGAATGCCTGATATGGGCGGTATGGGTGGTATGGGTGGTATGGGCGGCATGATGTAATAGCCCATTCCTTCGGCTGTTTAGCCGTGGAAAATCAAAACGCCTGGTTCATAAGACCAGGCGTTTTTTTATATGCTTTTGACTATCGAATAAACTAACTCCAGAAAAATCAATGCGAGGTATGTAATGAAGTTTGAGAAATTAGCTGTCATGGCTGCTGCGGTCTTTTTATTGGGGGGCTGTTCCGTTTATATGGCGGCACATCAGCCAACTGAAAAAAATATTGCTCTTTTTAAAGTAGGCACATCTAGAGACGCTTTAATTGCGGAGTTTGGAGTTCCAGTGACCAGCGGGGTTAGGAATGGAAAAAAATATGAAATTTATCGATTTAAACAAGGTTACAGCCAGGGAGCAAAAACTGCGCGCGCTCTTGTAGAGGGAACGGCAGACGTCTTTACTTTGGGGGTTACTGAGGTCATTAGTACTCCAGTTGAAGCTATTAATGATGGTGATCTACAAGTCTATGAAGTGACATACGATAGCAATGATTGCGTTGATCAAGTCACCATATTAACGCCTTCAGCCAATGCGATAAATACTAACATTCCTACACAGCCTAGCAACCCATCGACACGAGACTCAAGTACCGCTACTCAAGCCCAGTAGTATTTGCTGATATTCAATAAAATAAAAAAGCTGCCAACGGCAGCTTTTTTATCGTCCTAAGTAAACGACTTATTCAACCGCCTTGACCATATCCTCAACAACTTTCTTCGCATCACCGAAGACCATCATGGTTTTATCCATATAGAAGAGTTCGTTGTCTAGTCCAGCATAACCTGCTGCCATTGATCGTTTGTTCACAATAATCGTCTTGGCTTTAAATGCTTCCAAGATTGGCATACCAAAGATTGGACTACCAGGGGTACGTGCAGCCGGGTTAACAACGTCATTTGCACCAAGAATCAGCACTACATCAGCTTGTCCAAAGTCGCTATTGATATCTTCCATTTCAAATACTTGATCGTATGGAACTTCTGCTTCAGCTAAGAGTACGTTCATGTGCCCAGGCATACGGCCTGCCACTGGATGAATTGCGTACTTCACAGTCACACCATGATGAGTCAATTTCTCTGTCAGCTCCTTAAGGGCATGCTGCGCACGAGCAACTGCTAAACCATAGCCTGGGACAATGATGACTGTATCTGCGTTTTCCATCAGGAAGGCGGCATCTTCTGGTGAACCGGTTTTGTAATTCTTGGGGCTACCATCATCGCTACCGCCTGTAGCAGCTTCTGCACCAAATCCACCAAGCAAGACTGCCAAAATAGAGCGGTTCATCGCTTTACACATAATGTAGGACAAAATTGCGCCAGAAGATCCTACGCAAGCACCTGCAATAATCAAAACAGGGTTGTTTAAGGTAAAGCCAATTCCTGCGGCCGCCCAACCGGAGTAACTGTTCAACATAGAAACAACCACGGGCATATCTGCGCCACCAATTGGGATGATTAAAGTTACACCCAGAACCAATGCAATTGCACACATGGCCAAGAAAGCAGCATGACTATCAGTCATAAAGTAGGCAATGCCCCCGCCCACCATGGCGACTGCCAATATCAAGTTCAGTAAGTGTTGGCCTGAGAAGCTGACTGGCTTACCGCTGACTTTGCCAGAGAGTTTTCCAAAAGCAATTACTGAGGCGGTAAATGTAATCGCGCCAATAAATGCACCAATGAATAATTCAATTTTCTGCGCGCCAGTATGGTCATGCGTAGGATTAAATACCGCTGCAATAGCAATTAAGACTGCTGATAAACCCACAAAAGAGTGCATCAAAGCAACTAGCTCTGGCATCTTGGTCATTTGTACACGTTTGGCTGCAATGGTTCCAATGATTGCTCCGCCTACAACCGCAGCAGCAATTAACGAGACCGCTGGCTTGAAATCAGGAATAAAGAAAGTGGTAATGACAGCCAAAAGCATGCCAATCATGCCAAAGGTATTACCTTGGCGTGAAGTGGTTGGTGATGACAGGCCACGTAGTGCGAGGATAAATAGCACTGATGAAATGAGATAGGAAATAGCAGTTATGTTTGACATGATTGGGTCTCTATAGATCTTGTTCTATTTATTTGGCTACATCAGCCGCATTTGCCTTCGGTGCTTTTTTCTTAAACATTTCTAGCATGCGCCGCGTGACCATAAAGCCACCAAAAATATTGATAGATGCGAGGAAAACGGCAACAGCGCCAATAATGCTGGTGAGGGTGATTTCATCGCCACCTATTACCTCGGTTTGTAAAAGTGCACCCACAATAATGATTCCAGAAATAGCATTAGTCACTGCCATTAGAGGGGTGTGCAGGGCAGGAGTGACGTTCCAAACAACGTGATAGCCAACAAAGATGGCGAGTACAAACACAGTGATGTTTTGGACGGTAAGGATGCTTTGAAAAGCAGCGAGATCCATGATGTTTCCTTCTTATGAATGTTCTATTAGTTTTTACGGACGGCTTGGCCATCACGGCACATTAAGCAGGCAGTAACAATGTCGTCATCAGTTGGAATGACTAACTTCGCTTCTTTATCAATAATCAATTTCATGAAATCGATTAAGTTCCGTGCATAAAGTGCGGATGCATCAGCGGCAACCATGCTAGCTAAATTGGTGTAGCCCACAATTTTCACGCCATTGATGTCCACAACTTTGTCTGCTTGAGTCAAAGGGCAGTTACCAGAACCATTGTCACCACGACCAGCGGCAATATCAATCACTATAGAGCCAGGTTTCATATTGGCTACGGTGTCGCTGTGTAAAAGAACTGGCGGTTTACGACCAGGAATCAAGGCGGTGGTAATGACGATATCTGCTTGCTGTGCGCGCTCGGCAACCAAGGTGGCTTGACGTTTCATCCAGGCCTCTGGCATAGGGCGGGCATAGCCACCAACACCTTGAGCAATCTCACGCTCTTCATCAGTTTCGTAAGGAACATCAACAAACTTAGCGCCAAGAGACTCAATTTGTTCTTTCGCAGCCGGACGGACATCAGATGCTTCAATCACAGCGCCAAGACGCTTAGCGGTAGCAATCGCTTGCAAACCCGCTACACCTGCTCCCAGAATCAAGACGCGCGCAGCTTTAACTGTACCGGCTGCAGTCATGAGCATCGGCATAAAGCGTTGATATTCATTAGCCGCAATCATCACTGCTTTGTAACCAGCAATGTTTGCTTGTGATGACAAGACGTCCATACTTTGTGCACGAGTGGTGCGAGGTGCAGCTTCTAGTGAGAACGCAGTAATACCTTGGGCCGCCATTGCTGCGATGTTGTCATTATCAAATGGATCGAGCATGCCAATCAGCACGCTACCAGATTGAATTTGTTTCAGCTCAGCGGCCTCTGGCGCACGGACCTTCAGAACAATTTCAGCACCAAAGGCATCCGCTGCAGTGCCAATTGTGGCACCAACAGCTGCATAAGCAGAGTCGGGCTGACTTGCTTGTACGCCAGCATCTTTTTGGATGACAACAGTGTGGCCTTGGCCAATCAGTTTTTTAACGGTTTCTGGTGTGGCAGCAACTCGAGTTTCCCCGGGCCTAGTTTCCAGTGGCACTCCTATGCGCATGGCATGTCTCCAAAAGCAAAATTTTTCAAAAAATCTATTTTAGTTAAATGGGCTTAGTTGCACCCATTTACTGACCTTCATGTCCACTTGCAGAGTTTTTGGCTAATTACCAGCTAAATCAGGCTAAGACTTTTACAATATGGACTGTTAGCTTATAGTGAATTTTCGCATTTTTTGATGATCCAGCTCAATTCTTCCTCAATACCACCTACAAACCCCATGAAAGTCGTTATTGGCATGTCTGGAGGGGTTGATTCGTCGGTAGCAGCCTGGATGCTCAAGGAGCAGGGCTATGAGGTAGTAGGCCTTTTCATGAAAAATTGGGAAGATGACGATAACGATGAATATTGCTCCGCACGCCAAGATTGGCTGGATGTTGTCTCAGTGGCCGATTTAATTGGGATTGATGTTGAGGCAGTCAATTTTGCTGCTGAGTATCGCGAACGCGTCTTTGCGGACTTTTTACGCGAGTACGCTGCAGGGCGAACTCCAAATCCGGATGTCTTGTGTAATGCAGAAATTAAATTCAAGGCCTTCTTAGATCACGCAATGAGTTTAGGTGCTGATGCGATTGCTACTGGGCACTATGCAAGAGTACGCCATGAAGATGGCAAGGCACAATTATTGAAAGCAATAGACGCAACTAAAGATCAAAGCTATTTTTTACACCGTCTAACGCAGCAACAGTTGGCTAATGTGATGTTTCCTTTGGGAGAGATTCCGAAAACAGAAGTGCGTAAGATTGCTGAAAAAATTGGTTTACACAATGCGCGCAAAAAAGATAGCACCGGTATTTGTTTTATTGGGGAGCGCCCGTTCAGAGAATTCCTAAACCGATATTTACCACGCACACCTGGTCCGATTAAAACACCTGAAGGCAAGACTGTGGGTGAACATATGGGCTTAGCATTTTTTACCTTAGGTCAACGCAAAGGTATTGGCTTGGGTGGCAGTCAAGATGGGAATGGGGATGCTTGGTATGTGGCGCGTAAGGACATGGCCAATAACACTTTATATGTGGCTCAAGGTCATGAACACCCATGGTTGCTGGCTAATAGGTTAGAGGCGATGGACGCAAGTTGGATTGCAGGCGTAGCACCAGATTCCGGAAGTTACTCTGCAAAGACACGTTATCGCCAAGCGGATTCCGCTTGCACATTCAACTTAGCGGATGCCCCTTTGCAATTTGGATTAAGTTTTCCAGAGGCTCAATGGGCAGTCACTCCAGGACAGTCAGCGGTTCTCTACGATGGTGATATTTGTTTAGGCGGCGGAATTATTTCCGCCTAATCCCATCAGTAGTTTGAAAACTAATTTATGCCGCAGGTGGTTCAGTTTCAATAAATGAAGGTCTTTGCAGCAACTTTTGATAAAGACGATCTAAGTTCAGGTGTTTAGCTTGCCATTTCACATCTGGAAAGCGGAATAATAAATATCCCAGCGCACAACCTGTTGCAATATCTGCTAAGGTGATTTGATTGCCGTGACACCAAGTATTTTCAGCAAGCTTTTCAGACATTTCTTCTAGCGCATCATCAATTTTGCCCATTTGACGATCAACCCAAGCCGAGCTTTGTTGCTCAGCTGGACGCCAAGTGCGCTCAAGACGAGCCAAAATGCCGGCGTCCATGATGCCGTCAGCCAATGTTTCCCAGGTTTTGACTGAAGCCCGTTCACGGTTATCGCCAGGAATGAGCTTACTAACAGGGCTTAAGGCATCTGCATATTCGGCAATGACCCGGGAATCATAAATAGCTTCCCCATCCTCCAAAATGAGGCAAGGAACCTTCCCTAGGGGGTTGGAATTGGTGATTTTGCTGTCAGCTGCCCATACATTCTCGAGTTCCAGGTCAACATCGACCTTTTTCTCTGAAAAAACAATGCGTACTTTGCGTACATAGGGGCTGGTAAGGGATCCGATGAGTTTCATGGGCACAGTATAGCCATCCTAAAGGGGGTTTGCTCGATCCGGGAACGCATTAAAATTGGGTTTTATTGACATATTCAATGCAAAGGCAATATTCGTGAGTCAGCCGCTTTCCACCCTCAATGCCCTCTCCCCTTTAGATGGCCGCTATGCCGGCAAACTTGATGCCCTGCGCCCTTGGCTTTCTGAGGCAGCTTTTATGCGCCAGCGAGTGTTTGTAGAGATTCATTGGCTATTAGCCTTAGCCGCTGCCGGCCTTCCTGATGTGCCGAAAATTAATGCTGCTGATGAAGCTTTCTTGCTCGCGCTTCCAGAAAACTTTTCAGATGTGGATGCGCAGCGCATTAAAGATATTGAAGCTGTCACAAATCACGATGTCAAAGCGGTTGAATATTTCTTAAAAGAAAAAGTAGCAGGGCGTCCTGATTTGTTAAAAGCAAGTGAGTTCATTCATTTTGCTTGCACCTCTGAAGATATCAATAACACTTCACATGGTTTGATGTTGCGCGGCGCGCGGGATGAAGTGCTTTTACCTCAACTAAACAAAGTGCTTTCAGTCTTAACTGAGCTGGCTCTTGAGAACGCCAAAGTACCTTTGCTCTCTCGTACGCATGGCCAACCTGCTTCTCCAAGCACTCTCGGTAAAGAAATCGCCAATATTGCAAAACGTCTTGAGCACGCAATTGAATCTATTGCTGCTGTTCCTTTATTGGGAAAGATGAATGGTGCAGTGGGTAACTACAATGCGCACTTATCTGCATACCCAGATTTTGATTGGGAGAGCTTTTCTAAGAATGTCGTTGAGAAACGTCTAGGCTTAACATTTAATCCTTATACGATTCAAATTGAGCCACACGATGGCATGGCTCAGTTATTCGATGCTATTGCCCGTGCAAATACCATTCTCTTAGATATGGACCGAGATTTTTGGGCTTATATTTCTATTGGATACTTCAAGCAACGCACTAAAGCCGGTGAGATTGGTTCGTCTACTATGCCTCACAAAGTAAATCCGATTGACTTTGAAAACTCTGAAGGTAACTTGGGCATTGCTAACGCATTGTTACGCCACCTTGCGGAAAAATTACCAATCTCTCGCTGGCAGCGTGATCTCACGGATTCCACAGTATTACGGAATTTAGGTCCTGCATTTGGCCATAGCGTATTAGCTTATGACAGCGCTCTTCGTGGTCTTGGTAAGTTGGAGGTCAATCATGCCGCGATTGCTGCAGACTTGGATGCGTGCTGGGAAGTATTAGCAGAACCAGTACAAACAGTGATGCGTCGTTATGGCATTGAAAATCCCTATGAGCAGCTAAAAGAATTGACTCGCGGTAAAGGAATTAACCAAGCAGATCTACAAACTTTTATTCGAGGGCTCAAGATTCCAGAAGATGCAAAAGCACGCTTGCTGGAGATGACGCCGTCTTCCTATCTAGGCAAGGCAGTTGAACTGACAGAGCGCCTTAAAAAGTGAGTGTACGCACTGACTCAGATTACGGGGCACGACCTCTAATCTGGTTTACTGCTTATCAACTGCTGTGGCATCTATTATTGCCATTAGCATTTATCCGCTTGGCTTGGCGCGCTCGCCATTCTTTTGCATACATGCACCACATTCCAGAGCGACTTGGCTTTGGCTATGACAAACCAATTCAGCAGGGGTCTATTTGGATTCATGCGGTATCTGTTGGTGAGACTAGGGCGGCTCAACCATTAATTGAAGCCTATCTTGCCAGTGGCGAAACCATTTTATTGACACATATGACTTTAAATGGTCGCCGCACCGGAAGGCAGTTGTTTGGTAAAGAAATTGCTGCGGGTCAAATCCATCAGGTGTATTTGCCTTACGACTTGTGTTGGTCTGTAGAGAATTTTCTGAAGTCTTTTAAACCTAAGCTTGGCCTCTTTATGGAAACTGAAGCATGGCCAACGGTAGTCTTTCGTTGTGCGGATCTTAGATTGCCTTTGTTTCTAGTAAACGCGCGCCTTTCTGAACGTAGTGCACGGCGTGTAAATCGTTTTGGTAAGGCAGGTCGCGCATTATTTCAGGCGTTTAAAGGAATTTTGGCGCAAACCGATTTTGATGCGCAGCGATATCGCAGTCTTGGTGTGCGCAATGTCAGCATTGTTGGCAATCTCAAATTTGACGTGCCGCTTGATCCTCAGTTAGTTGCCCAAGGACAATTATGGCAACAAGATTTACATGCAAGCAATCGAATGATGGTGTGCGCTGCTAGTACCCGTGATGGAGAAGAGGCCATCATCCTCAAGGCTTGGAAAGATTTGTTATCGAGTAATACATTTGAACTTGCGCCATTACTTTGCATCGTGCCACGTCACCCAGAAAGATTTACTGAGGTTGCTGACCAGATTCAGGATGCAGGCTTAGCATTTCGCCGTCGTAGCGAGTGGACTGGGGTTCCAAAAGATTGCAGCAGTGTGGATGTCATCCTAGGCGATTCAATGGGCGAGATGCCCATGTACTACAGCGCGGCTGATTTGGTTTTAATGGGCGGCAGTCTCCTGCCTTTTGGTGGACAGAATCTTATTGAGGCTTGTGCTGCAGGCTGCCCCGTTCTTCTAGGGGAGCACACCTATAACTTTCAACAGGCCGCTTTAGATGCCCTGACAGCAGGTGCTGCAAAGCGGATTCAGGGCGACTTATTACTAGGTGACTCAATTGCTTTGATGGAGGCTCTGAAAAACTTGCTTTTAAATACCGCTGAGCTTGGCAAGATGAGTGCGGCTGCTAAGGCCTATTCAATCGAACATCAAGGTGCAACTAAAAGAATCTTAGTTGACCTTGAGCAACAGAATTTCTCTCTCAGTTAGGGTGTTTCAAACCCTTGCCCCGTAGTTGGGGTCATCATTACGAGCGTTGTCGTCAGGCTTTTTATCACCCTTCACCAAGTCCTCACGCGTTACACCTAGCCACATTGCCAAGGCTGCTGCAACGAATACTGAAGAATAGATACCAAACAAAATACCAATTGTTAGTGCTAGGGCGAAGTAGAAGAGAGTTGGACCGCCAAATATCAACATGGCTAACACCATCATTTCAGTACTGCCGTGAGTAATTACTGTACGGCTAATGGTGCTGGTAATTGCGTTATCGATAATCTCGCGAGTATTCATCTTGTGGTACTTGCGGAAGTTCTCGCGAATTCGGTCAAAGATCACCACAGATTCATTTACAGAGTATCCCAAGACAGCAAGCACTGCAGCCAGGACGGAGAGTGAGAACTCCCACTGGAAAAAAGCAAAGAAACCAAGGATGATTACCACGTCATGCAAGTTCGCAATGATGCCGGCTACTGCAAACTTCCACTCAAAGCGGAAGGAAAGGTAAACAACAATGCCAATAATCACAAATATCAGTGCTTTTAGGCCATCCATGGCGAGTTCTTGACCAACTTGCGGTCCCACAAACTCAACTCGTTGAAGTTTTGCGCCTGAGCTTGCTGGTTCAAGGGCCTGCATTACTGCTGCGCTTTGATCCGCAGAGGAGATCATTTTGCCTGCAGCATCTTTTTGCAATGGCAGGCGAATCATGACATCACGTGAGCTACCAAAGTTTTGGATTTGGGTATCTGCATAACCCAGTTTCTCGACCTTAGCACGGATCGAATCTAGTGGCGCAGTTTGGGGGTAGCTGACCTCCATCACTGTACCGCCAGTAAATTCGATGGAGAGATGTAAGCCGTTGTGCCATAGGAAAAATACTGCAGCTAAAAAAGTAATGAAAGAAATCGCATTGAGCACCAACGCATGGCGCATGAAAGGAATATCTTTTTTGATGCGGAAAAATTCCATAGCTTATTTCTCCTGGGGGCGCCAAACTTGGCCAATAGCGAGTTTTTGAATCTTCTTGTGTCTGCCGTACCAAAGGTTAACAAGGCCACGCGAGAAGAAGACAGCCGAGAACATCGAAGTCAAAATACCCAGGCAATGCACAACCGCAAATCCTTTGATTGGGCCCGAACCAAAAGCCAATAAGGCAAGGCCGGCAATTAAGGTAGTGACGTTGGAATCCAAAATAGTTGCCCAAGCCTTATCAAAGCCAACGGCGATAGCAGTTTGAGGCGATGCTCCATTGCGTAGTTCTTCACGTATACGCTCATTAATTAAAACGTTTGAGTCAATCGCCATACCGAGCGCTAAAGCCATCGCAGCAATTCCAGGCAAGGTCAGAGTTGCCTGCAACATCGATAGTACGGAGATCAGTAGTAGTAGGTTGACGGCAAGAGCGACTACCGAGAAAGTGCCAAACAGCAAATAGTAGGCAATCATAAAAATAGCAATGGCTGCAAAGCCGATTAAAAGAGACTTAAAGCCTTTTTCAATATTCTCAGCACCTAAACTTGGGCCAATAGTGCGCTCTTCAATGATTTCCATCGGGGCTGCTAATGAGCCTGCACGGAGTAAGAGTGCTAAGTCATTCGCACTAGCAGTAGTTGGTTGGCCAGTAATTTGGAACTTGGAGCCGAACTCACCTTGAATGGTGGCAATTGTCAAAACTTCGCCTTTGCCTTTTTCAAACAAAATCATACCCATGGGCTTGCCAATATTCTCGCGTGTGACTTCTTGCATGACTCTTCCGCCAGCAGCATCAAGTGAGATATTCACAGCAGGGCGTTGATTTTGATCAAAGCCAGCACTCGCATCAGTAATGCTTTCGCCACTAAAGATGACTGATTTTTTGAAAACCCCTAAACGGTTTTCTCCGAAGCGGAAGGTGTCCATGCCGGGTGGAGGAGTTTCACCAACATTAATGGTCGAAACGATAGGATCTGCGAGGCGGGACTCTAGAGTTGCTGTTCGTCCAATAATGTCTTTCGCGCGAGCGGTATCTTGAACACCAGGCAATTGCACCACGATACGTTCGGCACCTTGTTGTTGAATGACCGGTTCTTTAACTGCTAACTCATTTACCCGCTTGTTTAAGGTAATGATATTTTGTTTAACCGCGTTATCCTGAATTTCTTTCAAAGCCGTAGGTTTAAATTCGCCAACCAATTTAGGTGATAAGCCGGTAGGTTTAACTTGCCAAATGAGTTCAGGTTGAGAGGTCATTAATACAGCGCGAGCAGCATCTGCATCCGAAGTATTACCAAAATTAATGGTGATATTGTCTGCGCCGCGCTCAATACCTTGATGGCGGATATTTTTATCGCGCAATTGGGCGCGAATATCAGCTGCGAGGGACGTCACTTTCTTCTGGACGGCACCCTTCATATCTACTTGTAATAAGAAGTACACCCCGCCGCGCAGATCAAGACCCAAAGGCATCGGTAGGGCATTGATCGCATGCAACCAGTCTGGAGTGTTTGATAAGAGATTTAATGCAACGGTAAAGTTTGGATCATTTTGATCGGTATTGATTTTTTGTTGCAGCAGATCACGGGCGCGGAGCTGGGTGTCTGTATTACTAAAACGAATTTTGATAGAGCCTACATTGGCGGCGTTCTCAAAGAAAACGCCGGTGTTGCTGATGTCAGCCTCGGCCAAAATCTTTTCTACACGAGCTTGCGTCGCCAAATCAACCTTGATGGTTGGTTTGGCGGACGAGATTTGAACTGCTGGTGCCTCACCATAGAAATTGGGTAATGAATATAGTCCGCCAATTAATAAAGCAATGGCAATAACTATATATTTCCAGAGTGGGTAGCGATTCATATGCAGTAACTTTTAAGCAAAGAGATTAAGCAGACTTCAGAGTGCCTTTTGGCAACACAGTAGTAATTGCACCCTTTTGCAATTGCACTTCAGTACCAGCTGCAATTTCAACAGTAACTACTTGATCTTTTAATGCAGATACTTTGCCCATGATGCCGCCAACGGTGACTACTTCATCGCCAACAGCTAATGCTTCTAGCATCGCTTTAGCTTCTTTTTGACGCTTCATTTGTGGGCGAATCATGATGAAGTACAAAACTGCAAACATCAAAATTAATGGGAGAAAGCTCATCAGGCCACCAGAATCTGCGCCCGCAGCTGGAGCTTGGGCAAAAGCGTTACTAATCCACATATAAAACCTCCGTTAAAGACTATTTGGAAACTGCTTTAGTTTTAGGCTTTTAAGTAAAGCCCTAAACCCGCAATTCTAAACTGTATGGGGCTACGGAGCGGTTTTCAGGCTCTATCCCCTTATGGGGCTATTAATCCTGCCCAGGCTCAACCCCACGTTGGCGATTGGTATGAAATTCTTCTCGATACGCGCTAAAACGATCTTTGCTCAAGGCTTCCCTCACCTCGGTCATTAATTGAAGGTAGTAAGACAGGTTGTGGATGGTATTGAGTTGTGATCCTAGGATCTCATTGGCCTTTTGTAGGTGGTTTAAATAGGACCTAGTGAAGTTTTGACAGGTATAGCAAGCACAGGTCGGGTCAACAGGGCGATCATCGTCCTTATAGCCAGAATTACGAAGCTTCAGATCGCCAAAGCGTGTGAAGAGCCAACCATTGCGCGCATTGCGGGTAGGCATCACGCAATCAAACATATCTATCCCCAAACTCACCCCCAAAATCAAGTCCTCGGGGGTTCCCACCCCCATCAGGTAATGGGGCATATGTTCAGGTAGCTTAGGGGCTGTGAAGTTCAAAATACGTTCAAATTCAGGCTTGGGTTCTCCAACGGAAAGACCGCCAATTGCAATTCCATCAAAACCCTGCTGGCTAACAGCATCTAAAGAAAATTCACGGAGATTTTCAAACATGCCGCCCTGGACGATACCAAAGAGACCATTGCCGGTATTGAGTTCCCGAAAGCGTTTCAGGGAGCGATCACCCCAACGCAAAGACATCTCCAAAGAGGCACGTGCAGTTTTCTCTGAGGTGGGTTGTCCCTTCATTTCATATGGGGTGCATTCATCAAACTGCATAGCGATATCACTATTTAATACCGCTTGAATTTCCATTGAGACCTCTGGAGACATAAAAAGTTTGTCACCATTAATCGGGGAAGCAAAAGTCACACCCTCTTCTGAAATCTTTCGTAGTGCTCCCAGGCTAAAAACTTGAAAGCCTCCAGAGTCAGTTAGGATTGGCTTATCCCATCCCATAAAACGATGCAGACCACCATGCTTTTGAATCACGTCTAAACCTGGGCGCAACCACAGATGGAACGTATTCCCTAAAATAATTTGCGCCTTGGCTTCATGCAGATCACGTGGAGTCATTGCCTTCACAGTGCCATAGGTTCCGACGGGCATAAAAATCGGTGTTTGCACGCTGCCATGTGGAAGATCAAGTTGACCAAGGCGAGCAGGGCTTTGTGAGTCGCGGGCCAAAATATTAAAGTGGACAGGTTTGGTCATGGCTTTGTATTCTCAAGTCGGGATAAAAACATCGCATCTCCGTAGCTAAAGAAACGATACTTTTGAGCAATGGCGTGTTGATAGGCAGCGCGGATATTGTGCATCCCCGCAAAGGCGCTTACCAGCATTAACAGAGTAGATTTTGGCAGATGAAAGTTTGTGAGCAAACAATCCACAGTTTTAAACTGAAAGCCAGGGGTAATAAAGAGGTTGGTCTCCCCGCTACTTTGTTGGCTGATAGCCTGGCTCTCTAGGGCTCTGAGGCTAGTTGTACCCACGGCAATCACTCGTCCACCCCGGCTTTTCGTTTCTTTAATTGCTTGCAAGGTTGCTTCTGGAATGGAGAACCACTCATAGTGCATCTTATGCTTAGAGAGATCTTCCTCGCGGACTGGGGTAAAGGTGCCAGCACCCACATGAAGCGTAACTGTAGCCTGCTGGACTCCTAGATTCTTTAATTCCTGCAGAATGGATTGATCAAAATGAAGTCCTGCAGTGGGTGCTGCGACCGCCCCAGGATTTTTAGCTACTACCGTTTGATAGCGTTGCGCATCCTCACCATCAGGGCGGTGTTCGATATAGGGTGGAAGTGGCAGTTCACCAAATCTTTCCAGCAAGGCAAATACATTTTCTGGAAAGCGAACTTCGTAAAAACGCCCATCGTAGCCAATCATTTCTACTGGAAAAGACTCTCCTGCTGGATTGTGAATGTGAACAATGGAACCTGTTTTAGGAACCTTTGACGCTCTAATTTGGACCCAGGCTTGTTTATCTCCGCTAATGCGCTCGATCAGTAACTCAACATTACCCCCAGTCTCTTTATTGCCATGGAGTCGTGCCGGAATAACCTTAGTGTCATTAAAGACTAGTAAATCCCCAGGTTTGATAAGGCCAAGGATGTCCTTAAACTGGCGATCAAGTAATACCGCGTGACCAGGCCCGTCAGCCTTGACCTCTAAAAGGCGGCTATCAGTTCGATTGGCCAGTGGGTGCTGGGCAATTAGATCGGCAGGAAGTTCGTAATTGAAGTCGGAGAGTTGCATAGCATTACCATCAGGTATTGGATTTTAACGATGACTACCAAACCAACGCCAAGCACACTCCAAAAGATGGGTTTAGACAGCCCAATGGCCCTTGCCTTGCATCTTCCTTCTCGATATGAGGATGAGACAGAGTTATTCACCATCGAAGAGGCATTAAACCAGGGCCGGTTCAGTTCAGCCCAAACCCAAGGTGTCGTCATTCGTAATCAGGTTTTATTTAGACCCAGGCGACAGATGTTGGTCACAATTGAGGATGACACCGGCACTTTGCAGCTCCGCTTCCTGAACTTCTATCCAAGTCAGCAAAAGCAAATGGCAGTTGGCACCCATATTCGGGTTCGCGGCGAAGTGCGCGAAGGATTTCAAGGCCCAGAAATGGTTCATCCTACAGTGAAAGCTGTTGCAGTTGATGCGCCACTGCCAACGAGCTTAACCCCGGTTTATCCAGCGAGCGCTGGTATTTCACAGACAGTGATTCGTAAGGCAGTTGCACAAGCATTGCGTGACCCAAGTTTACGAGACAGTTTGGCAGAGTTTCTTCCTGCTGCCTTGATGCAAGAATTGCTTCCAAGCAATGATTGGCCTAGTTTGCAAGCTGCCATTCAGTATCTGCATCAACCCCCTTCCGATGCAAATACTCAGGCTCTACTAGAAAGAACTCATCCAGCCTGGCGGCGTGTTCAGTTTGAAGAATTGCTCGCGCAGCAAATTTCATTAAAGCGCGCACATGCGATTCGAAGAGAGCGTCATGCCCCGAGCTTTACAAAGCCTCGTAACGATAAAAGCCTAGAGGCAAGCCTACTGAAAGTGCTTCCCTTTAAATTGACTGCTGCACAAGATCGCGTTTGGTCAGAGATCGGGAAAGATCTAGAACAATCCTTTCCGATGAATCGTCTCTTACAGGGCGATGTAGGTAGTGGTAAGACTGTGGTGGCCGCTTTAGCCGCTGCACGCGTTATGGATCATGGCTATCAAGCAGCTGTTATGGCGCCGACGGAGATCTTAGCCGAACAACACTACCTCAAGATGAAGGAATGGTTTGCGCCATTAGGTGTGCAGATCGCTTGGCTGTCTGGAAGTCTTAAGGCTAAAGATAAAAAATTGGCTCAAGAAATGATTGAGAGCGGTACTGCACAACTCATCGTAGGCACCCATGCACTCATCCAAGAAAGCGTGAGTTTTGCGAAGCTAGGATTAGCGGTAATTGATGAGCAACATCGTTTTGGAGTGAGGCAGCGTTTAGAGATTCAGCAACGACTCGGATCTGAATTGTTTTATTGCCATCAACTCATGATGTCTGCAACACCGATTCCGCGGACTTTAGCTATGACGTATTACGCCGATCTTGATGTTTCTGTGATTGATGAACTACCTCCCGGAAGAAAGCCCATCGCTACCAAGGTGATTAAATCCAGCCGCCGTGACGAGGTCATTGGCGGTTTACAAAGTTGGCTAGCTAAAGGATTGCAAGCATATTGGGTTTGTCCATTGATTGAAGAGTCTGAAGCACTCCAGTTGCAAACAGCAGTCGAAAGTTTTGAGCAGCTTACACAAGCTTTACCTGGCTTTAAGGTCGGCTTAGTTCACGGTCGTTTAAAAGCAGAAGAAAAAGCAGCGGTGATGGCTGCATTTAAGGCCAATGAAATTCAACTCTTAGTGGCAACCACCGTTATTGAGGTCGGGGTAGACGTGCCCAATGCTGCGCTGATGGTGATTGAGCATGCTGAGCGTTTTGGTTATGCTCAAATTCACCAGTTGAGAGGGCGCGTAGGGCGTGGATCGGCTGATTCAGTATGTCTTTTGATGTATGCAGAGCCCTTATCCATGGCTGCCAAAGAACGTCTGCAAACCTTGCGTGAGGTCTCGGATGGTTTTGTGATTGCTGAGCGAGATCTTTCGCTTCGGGGTCCAGGTGAATTACTCGGGGCAAAACAATCTGGTGATGCGATGTTGCGTTTTGTAGATCTACAACGGGATGCCTGGTTGATTGAATTGGCTCAGAAGGCTGCTGATCGCTTACTCGCTGAGCATGCAGATTTAGTTGAACGCCATCTGGAGCGATGGCTTGGATCACGTGCTGAATTTCTGAAGGCCTGATAATGAGCTTATGAGATTCAAAGACCGACTTACCTCGTATGCTTACCTAATTCGCTTAGACAAGCCAATTGGTACGCTATTGCTTCTTTGGCCCACATTATGGGCGCTTTGGCTGGCAAGTGGTGGGTTCCCGGATACCAAGATCCTATCGATTTTTGTAGTGGGTACTTTTTTAATGCGAAGTGCTGGGTGTGCAATCAATGATTACGCTGATCGTGATTTCGATCGTCATGTGCAAAGAACACAGGGACGCCCCGTAACCAGTGGAAAAGTTTCTGGAAAAGAAGCGGTACTGGTTGCTGTTGTATTGGCAGCGATTGCGTTTTTGCTCATTCAGCCACTCAATGCGTATACCAAGAAACTCTCTTTTTTGGCATTAGCTGTTGCTTTTATTTATCCCTTTACGAAGCGATTCTTTGCCATGCCTCAAGCCGTGCTGGGTATTGCATTTGGTTTCGGTATTCCCATGGCTTATGCCGCTATTCAGAATTCGATTCCGTTTGAAGCATGGATTTTGTTTGTTGGGAATATTTTTTGGGCGATAGCCTATGACACCGCATATGCGATGGTGGATCGAGAGGATGATTTACGTCTGGGTTTACGCACATCGGCAATTACATTTGGTAAGCATGATGTGATGGCGATTGCAATTTGCTATGCCGCCTTATTCATCAGTCAAATCTGGGTGGCGCAACTAGCTAATCTTAATAATTATTTCTTGATTGGCTGGTTTGCAGCTTTAGCTTGCGCTGTTTATCACCTCAAACTCATCTCTACACGTCAAAGAGATGAATGCTTTCGGGCTTTTCGCCATAACAGCTGGCTTGGTGGGTTTTTGTTTCTAGGGATCGTGTTGGGTTTAGCGCTGAATTAGCTTCTACCTAATTCATCACCCATTGCTTTGCTTCGTTCGCTTGCCGCATCAATGGCTTTTTCTAAAATCCCATGCCAGCCTTGCTGCTTCATCACTTCTAGCGCTGCTGCAGTAGTGCCGCCTTTAGAGGTCACCCGCTCACGCAACACCCCAGCATGCTCATCGGAGTTATGTGCAAGTTGGGTTGCACCTTCAAGGGTTGCATACGCAAGTTTGCGGGCACTTTCAGCATCTAAGCCGAGTTTTTCTCCAGCAGACTGCAGCGCTTCTAAAAAAGCAAATACATAAGCAGGACCACTACCGGATATGGCAGTGACTGCATCCATCAGATTTTCTTCATCTACCCAAATACTTTGACCAACTGCATTGCAGATAGTCTGTGCCAAAGTACGATCAGATAGATTCACTACAGCATCCGCAAATAAGCCAGTGATACCTTTACCAATGAGTGCAGGGGTGTTAGGCATAGCGCGGACACATCGCGTGTGGTCAAGCCAGCGACTCATGTCTTGTACACGAATTCCTGCGGCAATACTGAGAATAAGGGGACTCGGAGCAGAGGCATGCTTTAGTTTGTCAGCGAGACTTTTTGCAACAACGTTAAAGTCTTGAGGCTTGATTGCCATTACTACGACATTGTTCTTAGAGAAGTCAAAAGCAAGGTGTTCTAAAGCGCTGATACTTTGTACGCCGAAATCTTCATTGAGCTTTAAAGCAGTAGCTGGATTGGCTTCCACTACGGAGATCTGGTTTGCATGAAATTCGTTGGAGATGAGACCGCTAATGAGGGCTCGTCCCATATTGCCACCACCAATAAAGGTGATGTGAACTTGGCTCAGGTTTTGGGTGTTTTGACTTGTACTCATTTGTTAATCTTATCGCGCTTCCCAAAAATAGCAGTTCCTATTCGAACCATGGTGCTGCCTTCTGCAATGGCAGCCTCTAAATCATCTGACATCCCCATAGATAGGGTGTCAAAGAATTGAAAGCGGGGATCGGTAAATCTGCTGGCTTGAATATGCTTAAAGCAGGCACGTACCTGAGAAAATGCTGCGCGCTGTTGATTTGGATCAGGATTTGGTGCGGGAATAGCCATGAGCCCGCGAAGCACGATATTGGGTAATTTGGCAATCGCATCGCAAAGAGATTCCACTTGATCAAGAGGCACTCCACTTTTACTATCCTCTTGACTGACATTGACCTGCACGCAGACCTGCAGTTCGGCTAGCGCTGGAAACTCACCGCGTTGCGTTGATAAGCGTTCGGCAATTTTCAGACGGTCAACGCTGTGCACCCAATCAAAATGCTCAGCTACTTCTCTCGTTTTATTGCTCTGGAGTGGTCCAATGAAGTGCCATACCAACCACGGACGCAATTTAGCAAGTTGAGTAATCTTTTCAACAGCTTCCTGCACATAGTTTTCACCAAAGGCCGATTGTCCTGCATGCATTGCCTCTTCAATTGCAGCTGCTGGAAAAGTTTTGCTGACTGCGAGAAGCTCAATATCTTCAGGTTCTCGCTTTGCTGATAGGGCTGCAAGTTCAATGCGTTGCTTGACTTGCATGAGATTAACAACTATCGAATTCATCGGGTCTTGGGAGATTTGCTGATGAGTTGATCGACAAGTTCAATCCAATGAAGTACCGGGGTATCTTCTTGTTGTAAATGGGTGATGCAGCCAATATTTCCAGAGACGATAAATTGAGCATCAGATTCTTCGCAAGCGGTATTCAGGTGATGAAGCTTATTTTTGCGAAGTTGCTCAGAGAGTTCTGGTTGGGTTACAGAATAAGTGCCTGCTGATCCACAGCATAGGTGGCTGTCTGCACATAGGCGGACGCCAATACCAATGCTCGTTAACAAGCCCTCAACCTTGCCACGGACTTGCTGTCCATGTTGCAAAGTGCAGGGCGGGTGATAGACAACCCCCGGTTTCTGATCGGTTCCAATGAGCTCAATGAGTTCTTCCTGGAGGGTTGGCAGGATTTCAGAGATATCTTTGGTAAGTCCCGAAATCTTCTTAGCCTTTAAGCTATAAGCAGGATCGTTGGCAAACAGGTGGCCGTAATCTTTGACCATTACGCCGCAGCCAGATGCCGTCATGATGATTGCTTCAACGCCGCTTTCTACTAAAGGCCACCAAGCATCAATATTTTGCTTGGCATTTTCTAGTCCGCCTGCTTGATCATTTAGGTGGTAACGCAATGCTCCGCAACAAGTCGCATTAGGTGCGCTGATGAGTTGAATCTTTAACGCATCTAAAACACGTGCAGTTGCTGAATTGATATTCGGCAGCATGCCAGGTTGAACGCAACCCTCCAGGATGAGCATCTTGCGAGCATGTACAGTACTTGGCCTAGCGTAAGGATCTGTTGATTTGCTCAAGGCTTTATTTTTAGCTTCAGGAATTTTGCGCTGAATACTGCTGGGCATTAAAGGGCGTACAAGACGACCAAGTGTCATTGCTGAGTTAAACAAAGCAGGCTTAGATAAGCCTTCAATTAAGGCCCAACGCGTTAAGCGCTCCCCGATAGGGCGAGCTGGCGTATTTTCTTCAGCCCATTTGCGTCCGATATCTACTAGGTTGCCGTATTGAACGCCACTGGGACAAGTGCTCTCACAATTTCGGCAGGTAAGGCAACGGTCTAAATGCTGGCGAGTTTTTTCTGTAGGTGCTTGGCCTTCAGCCATCTGCTTGATCAGGTAGATGCGACCACGCGGGCCATCTAGTTCATCGCCTAAGAGTTGGTAGGTAGGGCAGGTGGCAGTACAAAAGCCACAGTGAACACATTTACCAAGGATGCGAGCAGCTTCAATCCCTTCGGGGGTATTAGCGAATTGCGGGGCGAGTTGAGTTTGCATAAAAATACTTAAGGAAGACGTTTAGTGGCAAAGACACCAGCCGGATCAAAAGCGGATCTTAAGCGTTCTTGCACTGTGACTAGGGCATTGGAATGGGCTTGCTCGCTCAATAATGTAAAGCGTTGAAAGCTTGGGTCAACGTTTGCGCCTTGCCTAAAGCGAGTGGCATGTCCACCATGATTTGTAGCGAGTTGTTTGATAGCGGCAAATGTCTTTTCATCGCCGGGAGCTTTGATCCAGCGTTGTTGGCCATGCCACTCAAGTAGCACATCTTTACTTGCATCTGGAATCGTTAGCGTTCCACATGCAGCAGGAAGTGCTAAGCGATATAGAGTTTGATCTGGAGAAAGGCCTGCAAAATAAGACAGTTTGTGCTCGCGTAAGTCATTCCAAAAAGTGGTTGCAACATTCGGATCCACTTCGGTGGCGATGACGAGGGAGCTCATTAGCGGAATTGCGGCTTTGACTGCGGCCGCAGCTCCAGCTAAGCGAATCATCAATTGACCTTCATCATTGGCATTACCAATCCAACAGCTTGCAGATATCGGCAGAGGTTGGCCAGCCCACTCGTTTAATACCTTCAATGCATTTTTTTGGGAAATGGCGCATTGCAGGGTTGCGATAGCTGCTGGCTTAGGCAGAACCTTAACTGATGCCTCTAAAAGTAGAGAGAGTGTGCCCATGGAGCCTGGCAGTAAGCGCGACACATCATAGCCGGCAACGTTTTTCATAACCTTGCCGCCAAAAGAAAGATCTTGACCTTTGCCATCCAGAATTCGAGCACCCAATACGAAGTCACGAAAATTTCCGACACTGATTCGACCTGGGCCCGCCAAGCCTGCTGCAATTGCACCGCCAAAAGTAGCGTGCTCACCAAAGTGTGGTGGCTCAAAAGCAAGCACCTGATTTTTTTCTGCGAGTGCGGCTTCAATTTCCCGCAATGGAGTGCCAGCACAAGCGGTAATCACCAGCTCCTCTGGTTGGTATTCCAAAATACCAGAGTAGCTGCGGGTATCTAGCTTGTTATAGGTGTTCGGATTACCGTACCAAGATTTTGTACCGCCACCCTGAATTGAGAGAACGGTATTATTTTTGGCCGCATCGAGAATTTGCTCCCGAAATGCATTAATCGTTGGGTTAGAGGCAGTCATTAGAAGCGCTCCAACTCAGGATGTGGCAGTTTGCCTCCGCTGATGCGCATCCGGCCGTACTCAGCACAACGAGTGAGTGTGGGAATCGCCTTATCAGGGTTGAGTAGCTTTTCTGGATCAAAAGCACCCTTCACGCCCCAAAAAGTTTCGCGCTCACCCTCTCCAAACTGTACGCACATTGAGTTGATCTTTTCGATACCTACTCCATGTTCACCGGTGATGGTGCCACCGAGTTCAACACAGGCTTCTAAAATTTCTGTACCAAACTCTTCAGCGCGATGCCATTCTTCTTGATCCGCGCCATTAAACAAAATGAGTGGATGCATATTGCCATCACCAGCATGAAACACATTTAAACAACCCAGACCGTATTTCTCTTCCATGCCAGCAATGCGCTTTAGCAAAGTTGCAATATGTCTTCTTGGGATAGTGCCATCCATGCAGTAATAGTCTGGCGCTAAACGGCCTGCCGCAGGAAAGGCATTTTTGCGGCCACTCCAAAATTTTAGTCGCTCACCTTCATCTTTTGAGATTTGAATACCGCTGGCACCTGCTTGCTCAAGGACCTTAGTCATGCGCTCGATTTCTTCGGCAACCTCTTCTGGGGTACCGTCTGATTCACAGAGCAAGATTGCAGCCGCATCTAAGTCATAACCTGCGTGAACAAATTCTTCTACTGCACGCGTAGTGGCTTTATCCATCATTTCTAGGCCAGCAGGAATGATGCCTGCCGCAATGATTGCAGCCACGGCATTACCACCCTTTTCAATATCGTCAAAGCTCGCCATGATGACTCGTGCCAACTTTGGCTTTGCTACTAACTTCACAGTAACTTCAGTCACTACTGCTAGCATGCCTTCACTACCCATCAAGATCGCAAGTAAATCTAAACCTGGGGAGTCAGGCGCTAAGCTACCAAACTCAACAATCTCACCATTCATCAACACACCACGAACACGTAAGACATTGTGTAGGGTCAAACCATATTTAAGACAATGTACGCCACCGGAGTTTTCATTCACGTTGCCGCCAATGGAGCAAGCAATTTGTGATGAAGGATCGGGAGCGTAATAGAGGCCTAAATGTGCAACTGCTTCGGAGATGGCAAGATTGCGCACACCCGGTTGCACCACGGCCGTTCTGGTGAACGGATCAATACTCAAGATTTTCTTTAACTTAGCTAGCGATAAAACCAAGCCTTGCGAAATTGGCATTGCCCCGCCAGACAAGCCAGTACCAGATCCCCGTGGGACAACTGGAATTTGCATGGCAAAGCAAATTTTGAGAATCTGAGCAACTTGCTCTTCGGTTTCTGGGAGGGCAACCGCCAAAGGCATACGTCTATAGGCAGCCAAGCCATCGCATTCATAAGGAATCGTGTCTTCAGGCTCCCAAAGCAATGCATATTCGGGGAGGATAGGGCGAAGGGCTGAGACCAGTTTGGACTGAAGCGCGCTAATCGCTGCTAAATCGGGGGGTGGGGTCACCATATTCATAAGAATCATTTTAGCCATATACCTATAATTAGGCTCATGGGAAATCGATTATCAAAAATCGCCACTAGAACGGGCGACGCCGGGATGACTGGCCTTGGCGACGGAAGTCGCGTAGAAAAGGATCATTTGCGGATTTGCGCCATGGGCGATGTGGACGAACTGAACTCAGAAATCGGTGTTTTGATGACTGAAGAGATCCCGGAATCTATAGCCCCAGAATTAAAAGCACTCTTTTTGCAGGTGCAACATGACTTGTTTGATTTAGGGGGCGAACTCTGTATCCCCAATTACAAGTTACTCAATCCTGAGCATGTTGCTCAGTTGGATGTTTGGCTGGAAAAATATAACCAGCAGTTACCGCCCTTAACAGAATTTATTTTGCCGGGCGGCACGCGTGCTGCTGCTCAAGCGCATGTTTGTCGAACTGTTTGCAGAAGAGCAGAGCGTTCAATTGTGCGCTTAGGTTGGGCAGAGCCTTTGTACGACTCACCCCGTCAATACGTTAATCGTTTATCAGATTTATTGTTTGTGCTCTCACGCATTTTGAACCGTGCTGCCGGTGGTACTGACATACTCTGGAAGCATGAAAAAAAAGAGACTAAGTAAATTAGTCTCTTTTTAGCTTTGCAGTAGTTACAGGGCGTATTACTTTTTCTTGCTTCTGCGTTTTTTCACAGCAGTTGCCAAACGCTCAAGCACTTTCACAGAATCATCCCAATTAATACAGGCATCCGTAATGCTCTTGCCGTATTCCAGTTTGCTTGGATCATCCTTGCCAGGTGTAAATTTCTGAGCACCATCATTAAGATGGCTTTCAACCATGACGCCAAAAATCTCGTTTGATCCAGTTTCAATTTGCTGGGCAATATCATCCGCAACAATGATTTGACGCTCATGTTTCTTACTGGAGTTTGCATGGGATAGATCCACCATTAAACTCGCTGGAAGCTTGGCGGCAGCGAGCTCAGCGCAAGCTGCTTGAACATGTTTGGCTTCGTAGTTGGGCTCTTTACCGCCACGCAAGATGACATGACAATCCTTATTACCCTTGGTTTCGACAACGGAGACTTGCCCATTTTTGTGAACAGATAAAAAGTGATGCGGGCGTCCAGCCGCTTGAATTGCATCGGTTGCAATTTTGATGTTGCCATCAGTGCCATTCTTAAAGCCAATAGGCGCAGACAAACCAGAGGCAAGTTCACGGTGAACCTGACTTTCAGTAGTGCGCGCACCAATAGCGCCCCAAGAAATTAAGTCGGCAATGTATTGCGGAGAAATGACGTCAAGGAATTCGCTACCTGCAGGCATGCCAAGACGATTGATTTCCATCAGAACCTGGCGAGCAAGTCGAAGACCTTCTTCAATGCGATAGCTTTCATCAAGGTAAGGGTCGTTAATCAAACCTTTCCAGCCAACAGTAGTACGCGGTTTTTCAAAGTAGACGCGCATCACAATTTCCAGCTCACCAGCGAAACGTTCACGTTCAGCTAAAAGGCGTTGGCAGTATTCCAATGCTGCTTTGGGATCATGAATAGAGCATGGCCCAATGATGACGAGCAAGCGATCATCGTTACCATGAATGATGTCGCGAATCTTTTTGCGGGTTTTGCTGATCAATGCTTCGGTTGGGGTTCCAGAGATCGGAAAAAAGCGAATCAGATGCTCTGGTGGAGGCAGAACAGAAATGTTGCTAATGCGTTGGTCGTCGGTGTCCGACGTTTTATCAACGACGGAGTACCAATTATTTGGGTTGGTGTTTTGTTGGCTCATCCGGCTATTTTAAGCCGTAATTTGGCAATCTTAGGCGGTTCCGCCCACGGTGAGGCTATCTATCCTCAAAGTTGGCTGCCCAACCCCGACAGGAACGCTTTGACCTTCCTTGCCGCACACCCCGATACCACCATCTAATTTAAGGTCGTTGCCGATCATGGAGACCTGCTTCAAGGACTCTGGGCCGCTGCCAATAATGGTTGCTCCTTTTACAGGGTATTGGATTTTGCCGTTTTCTACCCAATACGCTTCAGAAGCCGAGAACACAAATTTACCACTGGTGATATCCACTTGGCCGCCACCAAAATTGACGGCATAAAGTCCACGTTTAATGCTGGCCACAATTTCTTGGGGATCATCCTTGCCGGCCAACATATATGTGTTTGTCATGCGCGGCATCGGAAGTGAAGCAAAACTTTCGCGGCGACCATTACCGGTCAGAGGCATTTTCATGAGACGGGCATTCAGACTGTCTTGAATATAGCCTTTCAGAATCCCATCCTCAATCAAGGTAGTGCACTGAGTGGGTGTGCCTTCATCGTCAATATTCAATGAGCCTCGGCGGCCAGTAAGCGTGCCATCATCTACTACAGTAACCCCTTTTGCGGCCACGCGTTGACCGATGCGACCCGCAAAAGCTGAAGAGCCCTTGCGATTAAAGTCACCTTCAAGCCCATGCCCAACAGCTTCATGCAATAGCACTCCAGGCCAACCTGGTCCCATCACAACAGTCATTGGGCCAGCAGGTGCCGGGCGTGAATCTAGATTGACTAAAGCACCATCAACAGCCTCATCTACATACTGGTTGATTAGTGCCGTATCAAAATAATGATAGTCATGGCGCGCGCCGCCACCAGAGGAGCCGGATTCACGTCGACCATTTTGCTCGGCAATCACATGTACCGACACGCGCACCAAGGGCCGCACATCAGCTGCTAGCAAGCCATCAGCTCGCACCACTAACACCACATCAAACTCACCCGCAAGACTTGCCATCACTTGAATGATGCGAGGATCACGAGCTTTTGCACGACGCTCAATGCTTTCTAGAAGAGCAATCTTTTCTTTGGGTTGCAGTGAGTCCAGTGGATTGAGGTCGGAATACAGTTTATTAGATGCAGGATGAAATAATTTACTAGCCACCACTTGTTTCCCGCCTTGCGGACCAATGACCCGAGTGGCTTTGGCCGCTTTGTGAAGCGCTTCCAAATTGATTTCATCGGAATAGGCAAAAGCCGTTTTGTCGCCGTATATGGCCCGGACACCAACACCTTGATCAATATTGAAGCTGCCGGATTTCACAATCCCTTCTTCAAGACTCCAGCTCTCGCTACGAGTATGTTGAAAATATAGATCAGCATCGTCAAGACGGTGGGTAAACATATTGCCAAAAGTCTGATGCAAATCTTGTTCTGATAATCCTGTTGGTTCAAGCAAAATGGATTTAGCCAGTTTCAGTAAATCTGCCTGCTTTTTGGCTTTGGCCCACTTGGCGGGAAATAGTGCTTCTGGTGCATTCATGTGATTCGGCAGAACTTTCTTTAAAGCTTGCGGTGTGCAAGTGCGGGTAGCTTAGAGCGTACCTCGTTTAAGCGATCTTTGCTCAATACCCCTGAAATGAATCCCTGCCCTTCAGGGAGATTGCTTAATACCTCGCCCCAAGGGTCAATCAACATAGTATTGCCCCAGGTTCTACGACGATTTGGGTGGGTGCCACCTTGCGCTGAAGCTAAGACGTAACATTGATTTTCAATTGCGCGTGCTCGCAGAAGAATCTCCCAGTGATCTTTGCCGGTGGTGTAGGTAAATGCAGCAGGAATAATGTGGCAATCGACCTGACCTAGGGCGCGATAAAGCTCAGGGAATCTTAAGTCGTAGCAAATGCTAAGACCAAAAGCCCAATCTTGACCATCCACAGAGATTTTCAGAATGCCGGGATGTTCACCAGCTTCAATCGTTTCGGATTCCTGATAGCGTTCTGTATTTGTTTGAAATCCAAATAGGTGAATCTTGTCGTAGCGAGAGATTTGCTGGCCTGCTGGGTCAAACACCAGTGTCGTATTGAGAACCTTATTCGGATCTTTAGCTACAAGGGGAATGGTTCCTGCAACCAAGTACACCTGATGTTCTTTTGCAATAGCTGATAGTCGATCTTGAATAGGGCCTTGACCAATCGCTTCTCTTGCTCGGATCTTATCTGTATCTTTAAGGCCCATTAAGCAAAAGTATTCTGGTAGCACGACTAATTGAGCGCCTTGTGAAGCTGCAGCGTGAATGAAGTTGTTAGCAGCCTCCATGTTTTCATCCACACTGGGAGTGGAGACCATCTGAATAGAGGCAACCTGTAGCTCAAGGGGATTGGTGGATGTAATCATTGGGGTTGAGGCTGCGGTACTGGATTTGGAGTCGTATTGTTGCTGGGTTTCGTTTGTTCTTTTAGAAGTTCTTTATTGCGGATCGTTTCTAAAGTTTTTACATCAATCGGCTGACCCTTTTGATCTAGCGCAATGACTTCGGGATTTTCCCAGGAGCCCTGGATTAAATAGTCCGATTGAAAATTGCGATTGATTTGATTAGTAATGAGGTATTGGCCAACCAATGCTCCCAGGCCAACAATCGGATTAATTGCGAAAGCAGCTAATGATCCAGCGGTTGCATCAATTGTGGGGAAGATAGTAACGCGTAGGTCTTGAGTTTGTTTGGGAATATTGATTTGTCCCGTCATAGCCACCCTAGCTTGATCTAAGCCCATAGAAAATTGTTTGGTTTGTGCAATTCCACTACTCACTTCAAAATTTGCGTTGATGCTATTAAAAGGAGTGCCTTTGGTGACAATATTGCCTAGGCTGCCTTGCAGATCAAACGTTGCAAATCTAAATAAACTTTGCAAACTTAAAACATCCAGAATTTGGGCGCCACTGGTATTGACTTCAAGTAGGCGTCCTTTTTCAAGGTTAAGATTGACCTTGCCCGCAAGAGAGTCATATTGAGGTGTAAATGGAGAGCCATCCCACTCTGCATTTGCATTGAGTTTGCCTTTTCCGCCCTCAATAGATTTTTGTGAACTCCAGTGGGCAATGATATGACCTGCATCCTTGATCTCCATATCGATATTGAGCTTACTGTGCTCTGTCTGATTCAGAGCTGCGCCCATCCACTGCCCAGAAACCATTGAGCTCCCTTGAGGATTATTTACTTGCAGGGACTCAAGGGTGAGTAAGTTAGCAGTGCTTTTGGTTTTAATTTTGATTTGACCAAGCTGAGCTTTAGACCAATTGAACTCATCGATTGATACATCAAGACTAGGGATCGTTCCAGGATCCAATTTAGATTTGCTGACTGTTTTTTTCTGCTCTACTTTCGTAGCTTCGTCTGGAATAGTGAGTCGACTGAGGCGCCCACTAATTAATCCACTGTAAAAACTTGGATTCGATTCTTGATATTGAAGTTGGCCAGCCACTTGAGGTGAGTTAAGGCGTAGCTTCCATACAGAATTTTTACTGACAGCGGATAAATTGAGGTCCTGCCAGATGCGATCTTGCAGGGCGAGCTTTCTAATTTCGGCTGTTACCTGAATAGGGCTTGCTTTGGGATCATTCAATTCAGTTGCAGAGCCCTTTTTCTTTTGTTGTCCAAAAAACTCAATCCAGGAATCAAGATTTAATTCATTACTAGCCAAATTTAAGTGGAAGCCATCTTGGGGGAGCATTGCAGGAGCACCAATTCCTAGTGCATAACGCAATTCATCATCCCCATTACCCTCTCCTTGAACTGAATAGAGTTCGCCAAACTTGCCAGACCAACTAAAGCGGTCATTACCCGATTGTGAATTTGGGAAAGTTTTAAAAGTAAGTTGACCTTGCATCGGCGCACCCATCAGTTTTCTGGCTGGGATGGGTGAGGCGCTGGCCCAGTCGCGCAGATCAAATTTGAGATTAGTTTCACTACCTGCTTTATTGAAGTTCAGAGTGCCTTCATACTTGGCTCGACCACTCATTCCATCGAGGATGGGTGATGAATCTGTCCTAAGCGTATTCGCAAAATAACTCTTAATGAAATCCGCAGAAAAATCACCTGCAATATTGAAGCTCTGACCTGATGCAGACTGAGCACTATCGATCCTTAAGGACCCACCTAAAAAATTGGCAGTGAGGTCTTCAAATTCTGGGTGGATTTCGGTAATCCGAATTTTTCCTTTGAGATTTTCAAGTGGAGGCAATTTAGCCCATTGCACCCTATTGCCACTGAGGTCTAGTTTGATATCAATATTGCTATCGGCATCACCAGACAGCGGCAGTTTTAGTCCAAGAGCAAGGTTTATAGGGCCGTTAACTTGCAAATTCTTTTCAAGCTTATTTTGTTTCTTAGCGAATGGAGATGCAAATAAATACTCCAACATTTGCGGAGCATCGCCTTGCGCATTACCGTTGGCGGAGAGTGTCAGATGATTTGCGCTGACATTAGGAATTTCAGCATGAAAGTTTTTCAGTGCAACTTGTTTGTAATTGGCCTGATCAATATCAATGGATAGCGCAGCGTTTTGCATGGTCATTAGGCCATCAATATTGCTGAACGCAGACCACACTCCCTGGTTGCTTGGTATCAGTGGGGCTGGGCTGAATGTTGCCCCAACGATTGGCAGGCTTAAAGTAAAGTCGCCTGGGTTACCACGGGGAAATGGAACGTCATTGGGGTCGCCATTGATATGGAGCTTACCGTTCTGAATAGTTCCCGCAGAAAAAGCCTTACTTAAATAGAGTCTGGCATCTTTGCCCATGCCAAGAGGTAAATAGCGATAGGCAGAAGTTAAGTTTGCTTTGGCAAAGTTCATACCCAAGGTCATCAAATCGGGTTTTTTAGGGTCACCGATGAGATAACTCAGATTCAGGGTCGTATTAATTTCAGGATTACTGAGTGAGAGTTGTTTGGCATTAATTAGCCAATTTCCTCTTTTCTTAGACCAGGAAATCTGTCCGCTTGCTTGATCTAATTGAATTTTGGGGTCGGCCAAAAAGTCATTGATCTCAAGCCCCAGATTTTTGGAATTTAAAGTGAGGCTACCCTGATTTTGATCGCCGGAGATAAAGCCCGAGAGATTAGTAACAGATGGCATCGATTTGTTGATGCCTACGAAGCTCAGGTTAATCAGTTTGGCACTGACTGAAAAATCAAGCTTATTCGATTTAAACCAGCCGCCTGGAATATTGAGTGCTGATAATGGAGACTTACTTTCTGACCAGTGAATGTCAAGATCTTGGAGCTCTCCGTCGGCTTCAGAAACTTTAATCCATTGATGTACTTTTTTCGATAGGGGTAGGTTCAGCGCAAATAAGGCAATGTCTTCCACCAGGATTTTTGGTGAAGAAAATCCAAATTCTTTAATCTCACCATCAGCACCCGGTGGCTTCCAGCGAAAAGTCATGGGGCTTAAATTTTCGAGTGGTGCTGTATTCGGGCTCTCGGCATCTCGCCATGCAAATGTTTTGGTAGTGATAGAAATGAGCCCACTTTCATTTTCTTGAACCACATTTGTCTCTAGTCGACCAAGGGCAATAGCATCCTCATTTTTTGCTAGCTGGATAGTGAGATTGTCAGCGGCAATATAGGCTTCGCCGCCATCTGGTTTTCCGTTATCCAGTTTTAGTTTTCCTCTGGAGCTCAACTTGCCCTCTAGAGTATTGAGGGGAACAGAAAACTCCTTAGAAATTTGAGTGAGATTCAGATCATTGAGATTCCAGGAAACAGTGCCAATCCAATCACGCCAATCGCCCGCTTGACCGCCTAGGTGGTGAACAAAGTCAGCCTTGATCTCCAGTGGCCCAGTAGTCCATGGTGTGCGAGTGGTGAGAAGCGCTTTGTGACTTCGAATGCCATTGCTGAGCGATAAATTTTGAATCTCAATGGTAGTAGGCGCCTTGTTATCCTGCTGATCAGTCCAATAGAGTTTGACGTCACTCACCAAAATATCGTCTTGAGAAAATAGCCAGTCTTCAAAACCATGATCTCCTGAATTGCTGTGTATCGGAATTCCCGCAATGGTGATGATCCCTTTAGCATTTCTTTGAGCATAAATTTCAGCGCCTTTGAAATTGAGCTCATGAAAGTAAGGCGCTAGGTGATAGAAAGAATTCCAGCTAAGCTCCCCGCTAATTTTTGAAATTTGTAATAAGGGTTTCGTCTTGTCTGGGCTATTAAAACGCAAACCTTCAATTTCAAAATTGGGTCGGATGCCAGTCCAGGAGACTTTCAATTCGTCCATGGTGACATTGGTGCCAATCCGAGCGCTAAGGAGTCGCTCTACTGATGCTTTGGATTTTTCAATTTGAGGCCAAACAATAAAACGAATGCCGAGGTGGCCAAGCACCATGAGTAGCAAAATCAATCCGCAAAGAATGAGCGCGCGTTTACGCCAAAGTCCACCAGAACCTTGAGGACGTTTTGCAAGCACGCTCTTGAGGCGAGGCGGAATGAACTTTTGCAGCATGAGCTCTATTATCCGTCAGCCTTTACTGGGTCGCCAAGCTTCTGGCGACAGATTAAGATGGGGGAATGGATGAATTTTCTCGGCAAATCGCATTTTTAGAGCAGCATTCGACTTATGCGCGTCGCTGGCTCAATGCTCGCCCTGAGTGGGTTGATTGGCTTCGTATCCAGGGGTCAAAAAAGCTGAATTTGCAGGGAATTGCCGATTTGTTAGCCGCTTGTGAAATGGAGAGTGCAGCTGCATCCCAAGACGAGTCCCAGTTTATGGCCAATTTACGCCTGGCTAGACAGCGCCTCATGCTGTGGATTGCTTTTCGGGATCTCAATGGAATGGCTGATTTGGATGAGGTCACCCATAGTCTTAGTCAGTTTGCCGAGTTAGCAATCGCAAAATCCATTGCGTATATTCGGCAAGATCTCCAGAGTCGCTTTGGTTTGCCCTGGAGCATGACCAGTCATTCAGAAATGCCATTGATGGTGGTTGGTATGGGCAAGCTTGGCGGCCTTGAGCTCAATCTATCGTCTGATATTGATTTAATTTTCTTGTACGAGCACGAGGGTGAAACCCTAGGGGGCCCTCAAAGCCTATCGAATCAAGAATGGTTTTCTCGCATGGGCAAACGACTCATGAAGTTGCTGGCCGAGCTTGACGAGAATGGCTTTGTATTTCGGGTGGACATGCGCCTAAGACCCAATGGCGACTCTGGCCCATTGGTTTGTAGTTTGGACATGCTCGAAGAGTACCTGATCGTGCAAGGCAGGGAGTGGGAGCGTTATGCCTGGATTAAGGGGCGCCTGATTGCTCCTTCGCCTGGAACGGCAAATTATGAACATTGCGCAAAAGAGTTGGAGCAGCTCATTCGGCCGTTTGTATACCGCCGGCATTTGGATTATGGGGTAATCGCTTCCATACGAGATCTTCATGCTCAGATTCAACATGAAGCAGATAAAAGATCCTCTCATCATCAAGGTCGTTCGCGGGACATTAAATTAGGTCGAGGCGGTATTCGGGAAATTGAGTTTCTTGCGCAAATGTTCCAGCTGATGCGGGGTGGTACTGATCCCCGCTTTAGAGTGCGCCCCACCCTAGAAGTGCTCAATTGGGTTGGACAAAAGGGCGCCTTGCCAACTGAAGAGGTTGAGTCCTTGCAGGCAGCATACAGATTTCTGAGGCGCCTAGAACATCGCCTGCAGGTTTGGGATGATCAGCAAACGCATTACCTCCCCGATGATCTTTCTGCTCGTGAACGTTTAGCAGCTGCCATGGCTGATAAAGATCAGAGCCTGGATGTCGATGGCTTTATGGCTGAGTTAGATCGCCATCAAAATAATGTTGCCGCTCTTTTTGAGAAGGCATTTTTACTGGATGACAGTCTTCGCTTGGATCTTGCGCCAATCGATCTTGCTTGGGAGCCGCCGTCCCAAGTTTTTCCACAGTCATTGCTGCGCTGGCAGGCTTGGGTTGAGAGCCCCAAGCAAAGACAGTTGCCCGAGAAGAGTCGCTTAATTTTTGTTAATTTAATGCGGACAGCTGCTCAGATTTTGAGTGAGGATGGCGTTGATCGAACTCATGCTGATCAAACCTTATTACGTTTTTTTGATTTGTTAGAGGCTATCGCGAGGCGCAGTGCTTATCTCTCTATTTTGGCTGAGTACCCCAGAGCATTGCTAAATGTATTGGACTTATTAAAAGCTTCTCATTGGGGCGCGCAGTACCTGACTCGACACCCCCATTTGTTGGATCACTTACTGAACTCTCGCACTGAACAAGCTTTGATCGAGCATCCTGAAGAGTATTGGCATGAAGTCAAAGCCAATTTGAACATTCGTCTTGATGACGTGATGTCCGATGCTGATGGTTCTGAGCAAGCTATGGATATTTTGCGAGTCACCCACCATACAGAAACATTCATTACCCTTTTAGCTGATTTAGGTATTGGGGTTGAGCAGGCGCTGCCGGTGGAAAAAGTGAGCGATCATTTATCAGCTTTAGCAGACTTGATTTTGCAGATCACTTTTGAGCGTGTGTGGCCTGAGGTTGCACAAAAATTTGGTCTAGCTCAGGAAGCGGTTAAAACAGCCCCACCATTTGCGATCATCTCTTACGGGAAGTTGGGCGGCAAAGAATTGGGATATGCCTCCGATCTAGATTTAGTCTTCCTCTACCAATCCGATGAATCTGATTTTTCAGCTCAAGAAATTTATGCACTCTTAGCAAAACGAATGATCAACTGGCTAACTGCTTTTACGGCGACTGGTAGTTTATTTGAGATTGATACCCGTTTGCGGCCCAATGGCTCGGCAGGATTTTTGGTGACAAATGCTAATGCGTTTAAGAAATACCAAATGCGCGAAGGCAATAACGCTGCCTGGGTATGGGAGCACCAAGCCCTCACGCGGGCGCGTTGCTCAGCAGGTAATGTTGCAGTCGGAGCTGATTTTGATCAGGTGAGAGCAGAGGTGCTGAGCCAAAAGCGGGATATTGACCATCTTCGGACTGAAATTCTAGAGATGCGCCGAAAAGTGCACGCCGGACACCCCAATGTAAGCGGTCTATTTGATCTCAAGCATGATTCTGGCGGTATGGTCGATATTGAATTTATTGTTCAGTATCTGGTGCTGGCATATTCCCACCAACACGAGCAGCTCATTCATAACCTAGGCAATATTGCACTGCTGCGGATTGCTGGCGAAGCCGGTCTAATAGATCGCGAGGCTGCTTTATTGGTCGGGAATGCTTACCGCTTATTACGGTCTCGCCAGCACCGCTTGCGCTTAGACGGTGCAGAAAAAACACGCATCAACATTGAAGATGAACCTGAGTTGATTGCTGCTAAAGATGCTGTGATGGCGCTATGGCTAAAGATTTTTAAAGCACCTTCAGCGAATTAAACAACTTAGCTTTGTTCTAGCAATTCGCGGGCGTGGCGACGTGTAGTATCTGTAATCGTTGCACCACCTAACATTCGGGCCACTTCTTCAACACGTTCCACTCTGCTCAAGGGTTGAACTTGAGAAATGGTTTTCTCACCACTTTGCGCTTTGCTGACTTTGAAATGATGATTTCCTTGAGCAGCAACCTGCGGTAAATGGGTGACACAGAGAATTTGATGGGATTGACCTAGTTGATGCAGGAGTTTGCCAACAGTTTCAGCAACTGCTCCACCAATACCGGCATCAACCTCATCAAAGATTAAGGTAGGTGTGAATGAGGCTTTGCTGGTGATGACGCTAATGGCCAAGCTAATTCTGGCAAGCTCTCCCCCAGACGCAACCTTGGCAAGGGCGCGCGGTGTGCTGCCAGCATGACCGGCTACAAGAAACTCAATCTGCTCCAATCCATAGGAGCCACCTTCGGCAAGCGGTATGAGGGCGATTTCTAGGCGTCCACCTGCCATCGACAGGTCTTGCATAGCGTTGGTAACCAATGTGCCAAGATCAGTTGCAGCTGCTTTCCGTTTTTGGGATAGTTGTTTGGCCAGCTTGAGATAAGCAACTTCTTCTTGTTGGACTTTTTCACGAAGGGCATCAATATTTTGTGAAGCCGTTAATGCATCGAGTCGCTCACTAGTTTCTAGTAGTAGCTTTGGAAGCTCATCGGTATCGGTACGATATTTTCGAGCAGCCCCATGGAGTGCTTGCATGCGTTCTTCCACTTGCACAAGACGATCGGGATCAAGATCCAGTTTCTGTACGTAGCGATTCAGGCTATGAATGGCTTCATCCAGTTGAATTTGTGCGCTTTGCAAGGAGTCGCTGATACTATTTAAGGCGGGATCATGCTCCGCTAAGGTGCTGATATTGCTACAGACTTTAGAAAGGCTGGATTCAATTGCGTTATCAGAATCACTCAATACTTCAATTGCCTCTTGGCAGCCGCCAATGAGTTTGGCACCATTGGCTAGGCGAACATGCTCACCTTGAATGCTTGACCACTCACCTTCGAGTGGAGATAAAGCCGTGAGCTCTTCAAGTTGCCATTCCAGACGTTCCCGTTCTCTCTCGATATCTTGTCCGGCATTCTCAGCCTGCTCTAATTTTCGGCGCGAATCATTCAGGGTTTTAAATGCTTGAGCGACTTCACTAGCTAGCAGTAGCAAACCAGCATGTCGATCGAGTAATTCCCGTTGCGCGCCACCCTTGAGGAGAAGTTGATGCGCGTGCTGCCCATGAATATCTACTAGTTGATCGCCAGCTTCGCGCAGTTGTGCCAAGGTTGCCACGCTGCCATTAATAAATGCGCGACTTCTTCCATTACTCTCGACTGTTCTCTTGAGTAAAAGACTATGCCCTTCGTCTTCAATTGGAAAGCCTTGCTCATCAAGCCATTGAGTGAAGCGTTGTATTTGGTCATCCTCAATTTGAAAGCGGGCAGAGATTTCTGCGCGATTGCAGCCCTCACGAATTTGGCTGCTGTCAGCGCGTTCTCCAAGCACTAGGCTCAAGGCATCTAAGAGAATGGATTTTCCAGCGCCAGTTTCGCCAGTGAGTACAGTAAAGCCAGTAGAAAAATCTAGTTCAAGCTGATCAACAATGACAAAGTCACGAAGTGAGATGGTTTGAAGCATGGCTTAGCGTAGCAAAGTACTCGACATCAGAATGTCGATGGGTATTCATTCCAATGCAGCTTCTCGCGCAAAGTTTTGTAGTCGCTGTGATTGCTGGGATGAAGTAGGGCGATTGTTTTATCAGATTGACGCACTTCAATTTTGTCACCAGCTTGCAAATCTGTTTGAGACTGCATGTCAAAATTGACAATTACTTCAAGGCCATTGACTACTTCAATCACTGTCAGGCTATCTTTCGGTAAAACGATGGGGCGATTGGAGAGTGAGTGCGGCGCAATTGGTACCAGCAGAATGCCTGCAACGTGAGGGTGCAAGATGGGGCCGCCAGCAGAAAGTGCATAAGCAGTTGAGCCTGTAGGAGTGGAGACTATTAAACCATCAGAGCGTTGGTTGTACATGAAGGAGCCATTGACATGAACTGCTAGCTCGACCATCCCAGAGATGCCAGAGCGATTAACAACAACATCATTGAGTGCCAAGGCGCGATTAATTTCCTTACCATCACGAATCACAACCGCGTCTAACAATGTTCTGGTGTCAGCTTCATATTCGCCGGCAATCATTTTGGGTAGGGTGGTTTGTACGGATTGAATGGGAATATCGGTCATATAGCCAAGGCGACCCATATTGATGCCCACTAGTGGCACATTGCTGCCTGCTAACTGACGGGCAATTCCCAGCATCGTGCCGTCGCCACCCAAGACCACGACAAGGTCAATTGCTCCAGCAAAGTCCTGCGCAGTTTTGGTGGAATAGCCCTTTAATCCCAGATGGTTGGCAGTATCTGCCTCGATAAAGACTTCGCAACCTAATCCAGTGAGGAGCTTGGCGATGTCATTGAGGCGTTCCTCAATGCCGTCCGCTTGAAATTTGCCGACAAGCGCAACCCGGCTAAATGCCTTCTTGGTGGAATTTGGGGATGGGCTTAACATATAACGATTAAACCATAGGCATAAAATCCTTTCCATCATGGACGAACGTTCCCGCGCCTTACTCAAAACCCTCATCGAGCGCTATATCGAGGAGGGTCAGCCTATTGGTTCCCGAACCCTATCCAGATTTTCAGGTTTAGACCTATCCGCAGCCACCATTCGGAATGTGATGGCGGATTTAGAGGAAATGGGCTTGGTTACCAGCCCGCATACCTCTGCAGGCCGAATTCCGACACCACAAGGCTACCGTTTGTTTGTCGACACCATGGTGACCGTTCGACCCCTTGAGGAGATGGCTGCCCGTGAGGTCGAAAAAGGTCTCTTGCCAGACTCGCCACAGCGGGTCTTGAACTCTGCTGCGCAGATTTTGTCTAATTTGACCCATTTCGCTGGGGTTGTTATTACTCCAAAGCGCGCTCAGGTTTTTAAACATATCGAGTTTTTGCGTCTAGGCGAAGGTAAGATTTTGCTGATTATGGTGACCCCAGAAGGGGATGTCCAAAATCGCATTCTGCCGACCACTCAGGATTACACCCCCAGTCAATTGATTGAGGCTGGCAATTACATCAACTCTCAGTTTGCTGGTAAAAGTTTTGAGCAAGTGCGTATGCATCTCAAATCGGATCTAGATAATTTACGAACAGACATTTCAGGTTTGATGGCCTTGGCGCTTCAAACGGGTGTCGCTGATTACGATATGAGTCGTGGCGAGATGGTACTTTCAGGCGAACGTCGTTTGCTTAACGTCGGTGAACTGAGTTCAAACCTTGACAAGTTGCGCAGGATGTTCGATATGTTGGAGCAAAAATCAGTACTGATGCAATTGCTCGATGTATCTAGTCATGCAGATGGCATCCAAATTTTTATTGGCGGCGAGAGTGATCTATTACCCTATGAGGATTTAGCGGTCATCAGCGCGCCCTATAGCGTAGATGGCCAAGTTGTTGGTACTTTGGGTGTGATTGGCCCAACCCGTATGGCGTATGACAGAGTCATTCCAATTGTCGACATTACATCGAAATTATTATCTGGCGCATTGAGCTCTTAAACAATTATTAAAGGCACCGCTTTGAATCCAAACCCACACTTACGAGCTTCTAAAACAGCAGTGCTGTTGTTAAATTTAGGAACGCCTTCTGCGCCAACACCTAAAGCGGTGAGAGCGTATTTAAAAGAATTTCTTTCTGATCCACGCGTAGTGGAAATCCCCCGCATTATTTGGTGGTGCATATTAAATGGAATCATCTTGCCGATTCGCAGTAGCGCCTCCGCCAAAAAATATGCATCAATTTGGTTACCTCAGTTAGGCTCACCTCTGATGCATTACTCGCGCTTACAAGCCAAAGAACTTGGTGAGAAATTTGCCAACGAAGGCCATACTGTTTTAGTGGATTTGGCGATGCGCTATGGCAAACCGTCGACCCAGGAAGCCCTTCAAAGTCTTCAATCGCAAGGTATGGAGCGCTTATTGCTATTACCCTTATACCCACAGTATTCAGCCACAACGACGGCATCTAGCTTTGATGAAGTCTTTCGGGTGCTCGGCACATGGCGCAATCAACCAGAGTTGCGCTTGGTAAAGCATTATCACGATAACCCTGCTTATATCTCTGCATTGAGAGATCAAGTTCTCAGTCACTGGGATAAAGATGGGCGTCCTGATTTTGCAAGAGGTGATCGTTTTGTGATGTCCTTTCACGGTTTGCCAAAACGCAATTTAATGAAGGGTGACCCCTACCATTGTGAATGTCTTAAAACGGGACGCTTGCTTGGGGAGTCTTTGGGTCTTGAGCCAGGCCAATACATCGTGACCTTTCAATCTCGTTTTGGTAAAGCGGAGTGGTTAAAGCCTTATACCGCCCCTACAGTAGAAAAATTAGCAAAAGAAGGTTGTCAGCGACTCGATATTTTTTGCCCAGGATTTCCGGCCGATTGTTTGGAGACTCTTGAAGAGATTGCAATGGAGGCTAAAGAAATCTTCCTGGATCATGGCGGCAATGATTACCGCTATATTCCCTGCTTAAACAGCAATCCAAAGTGGATCGAGGCCTTAAGCGATATTGCTTATCAGCATTTGTTAGGATGGTCTTTAGGCGTTGAGTCCAATGAGGAGCTTGCCCAACGTGCCGCAAGAGCTGAGCAAGCTGAAAAAGCCAAGACTTGAAATTCAATAAACTAGCCCCACATAGCAAAGTAATCGTCCCTATTATCGAAAAGTGAATGCATCTCCATGACACAAGAAAATCAAAACCCTTCTCCAGAGCAAGACCAAGCTGCGGCTGAACCTGCGGTAGAAGCAACTGCAGAGGCAACAGCGCAAGCAGTTCCAAAAACACCTGAGCAAGAGATTGCTGCGCTCAATGAAAAAATTGGTGAGCTCCAGGACAATTTCTTGCGCGCCAAAGCTGAAGGTGAAAACATTCGCCGTCGTGCTGTGGAGGATATTGCGAAGGCCCACAAATTTGCAATTGAGAGTTTTGCGGAACATTTAGTGCCGGTAACGGATAGTCTTTATGCTGCGCTAAGTACTGATGCAACTGATGCTAAGGCCTTCAAGGAAGGTCTGGAAATTACCTTGAAGCAACTCTTATCTGCCTTCGAAAAAGGGCGGATGACAGAAATTAACCCTGCGGTAGGTGATAAATTTGATCCCCACCACCATCAGGCGATTGCCTCAGTTCCTTCCGAGCAGGATGCCAATACCGTGGTTTCTATCCTTCAGCGGGGCTATACCGTGGCAGACCGTGTGCTCAGACCCGCCTTGGTGACCGTCAGCGCCCCTAAATAAGCTCAATCATTGGGGTAAAACCCCAAAAATGACATGAAAAAGGCAGATTTCTGCCTTTTTCCTATTTCAGCCCTTGAATTCCCCTTTTTAGACCCCATTTATTGGGTATTGAAATATTTTCGGTAATTCAAGCGAGTTACCAAACATCAACCAGAAGTACAACAAAGCAATTTAATTTTTTGGAGCCATTATGGGAAAGATTATCGGAATCGACTTAGGAACCACTAACTCGTGCGTTTCAGTTGTAGAAAACAATGCACCTAAAGTTGTCGAGAATGCAGAAGGCGCTCGCACAACTCCATCCATCATCGCTTACGTTGAAGATGGCGAAGTATTGGTTGGCGCGCCAGCAAAGCGTCAATCAGTGACAAACCCTAAAAATACAATTTACGCAGTGAAGCGCTTGATGGGTCGTAAATTTACCGATCCTGAAGTACAAAAAGATATTGGCCTCATGCCTTACGCAATTGTTCAAGCGGACAATGGTGATGCTTGGGTTGAAGCGCGCGATAAAAAAATGGCCCCACAGCAAGTTTCTGCAGAAATTTTGCGCAAGATGAAAAAGACTGCTGAAGACTATCTCGGTGAAGAGGTTACTGAAGCGGTGATTACTGTTCCTGCTTACTTTAACGATAGCCAACGTCAAGCAACCAAAGATGCTGGTCGTATCGCAGGCTTAGATGTAAAACGTATCATCAATGAGCCAACTGCAGCTGCATTAGCGTTCGGCTTAGATAAGCAAGACAAAGTGGATCGCAAGATTGCTGTATATGACTTAGGCGGCGGTACATTCGACGTTTCAATCATTGAAATTGCAAACGTAGATGGCGAAAAGCAATTTGAAGTGCTCTCCACTAACGGCGATACTTTCTTGGGCGGTGAAGACTTTGACCAACGCATCATTGACTGGATCATTGCTGAGTTCAAGAAAGAGCAAGGCGTTGATTTGAGTAAAGACGTTTTGGCATTGCAACGTTTGAAAGACGCTGCTGAAAAAGCCAAAATCGAGTTGTCATCTGCACAACAAACCGAAATTAACTTGCCTTACGTGACGGCTGACGCTAGCGGTCCGAAGCATTTGAACTTGAAGTTGACTCGTGCCAAGTTGGAGTCATTGGTTGAAGAGCTGATTAATCGTACTGCTGGTCCTTGCTTAACTGCCATTAAAGATGCTGGCGTGAACGTGGCGGATATCGACGACGTGATTTTGGTCGGCGGTCAAACTCGTATGCCTGCAGTACAAGACAAAGTAAAAGAAATCTTTGGTAAAGAGCCACGCAAAGACGTAAACCCAGATGAAGCAGTGGCTGTTGGTGCTGCAATTCAAGGTTCTGTATTGTCTGGCGATCGTAAAGACGTATTGCTTTTGGACGTTACTCCGTTGTCATTGGGTATCGAAACCCTTGGTGGCGTAATGACCAAGATGATTCCTAAGAACACAACCATTCCTACCAAGCATTCACAGGTTTACTCCACTGCGGAAGACAATCAGCCAGCTGTAACTATTAAGTGCTTCCAGGGTGAGCGCGAGATGGCTGCTGCAAACAAGTTGCTCGGTGAATTTAACCTGGAAGGGATTGCACCTGCCCAGCGCGGTATGCCACAAATTGAAGTGACCTTTGATATTGATGCTAACGGTATTTTGCACGTGACTGCAAAAGACAAAACTACTGGCAAAGAGAACAAGATCACCATCAAGGCAAACTCTGGTTTGACCGAAGAAGAAATTCAGCGCATGGTGAAAGACGCCGAAGCTAATGCAGCTGAAGATAAGAAAGCGCTTGAGTTGGTAACGGCACGCAATACTGCGGATGCCTTGGCTCACTCCACTAAGAAAGCCTTGGAGGAGCATGGCGCTGCATTAGAGACCTCTGAAAAAGAAGCAATTGAAGTCGCTCTCAAGGAGTTGGACGAAGCAATTAAAGGCAGCGATAAAGAAGTGATTGAAGCGAAGACTGAGGCTTTGGGTAAAGCGAGTCAGAAGCTGGGCGAGAAAGTCATGGCTGCTGAACAGGCTAAAGCAGGTGCCGCAGCTGGTGCAGCTCCTGGTGGTGCCGCTCCTGGAGCAGCACCCGATGCTGATGTGGTTGATGCTGACTTTAAAGAGGTTGATGACAAGAAATAATCAAGTCATTGGAAATCTTATAAGGTAGTTTTGATGTACTTAAATAACAAGTCGGCCTCGTGCCGACTTGTGTCATTCAGGTTGTTGAGAGGAATAGGCCGTGCCTAAAAGTAAACGCGATTTTTATGAAGTGCTTGGTGTAACAAGAGGTGCCAGCGAAGAAGAGCTAAAAAAAGCTTATCGTAAGTTGGCAATGAAGTATCACCCGGATCGCAATCCCGATAGCAAAACAGCTGAAGCCCAATTCAAAGAAGCTAAAGAGGCTTATGAAACGCTAACCGATCCTAATAAGCGTGCTGCTTATGACCAGTATGGCCATGCTGGCGTAGACCCATCGATGGGTGGCGGCTTTGGCGGCGGTGGCTTCGGCGGCGGTGGATTTGCTGATGCGTTTGGCGATATCTTCGGGGATATTTTTGGTCAAGGTGGCGGTCGTCAATCCGGCCCACAAGTCTATAAAGGCGCTGATTTACGCTACAACATGGACATTACTCTTGAGCAGGCTGCTGAAGGGTATACCACTCAAATTCGGGTGCCTAGCTGGAGCAATTGCAAACCCTGTCATGGCACTGGCGCAGAGCCTGGAACAAAAGCAGAGAAATGCCCTACCTGTGATGGCCATGGTCAAGTTCGGGTACAGCAAGGCTTCTTCTCGATGCAGCAAACCTGTCCAAAATGTCGCGGCACTGGTGAGTACATTCCAAAGCCTTGCAAGACTTGTCACGGTACTGGTAAGCATAAAGAGCAAAAAACCCTAGAAATCAAAATCCCAGCCGGCATTGATGATGGCATGCGCGTTCGCTCAGTCGGTAATGGCGAGCCTGGCATCAACGGCGGCCCATCTGGCGATCTTTATGTAGAGGTGCGCGTCAAACCCCATCCCGTATTTGAGCGTGATGGTAGTGATTTGCATGTGCAGATGCCAATCTCATTTGCTACAGCGACGATTGGTGCTGAAATTGAAGTGCCTACACTCTCAGGACGAGTGGAGTTTCCGATTCCAGAAGGCACTCAGACTGGCAAGACCTTCCGCTTGCGCAATAAAGGTATTAAAGGATTGCGCTCGACTTTAGTAGGCGATCTATTTGTTCATGTACTGGTTGAAACGCCTGTCAAGCTGAATGAAGAGCAGAAGAAATTACTGCAGAAGTTTGATGCAAGCCTCAAGTCTGGCGGGGATAAACACAATCCGCAGCAAAAAGGTTGGTTTGAGGGTGTGAAGAGCTTCTTCCACTAGCCCGCAAAGGCGTTTTCTAGTCCGGGAAACTTGCCGGACTTGACTTCGCGTACGTAGGCTTTGATAGCGGCTTCAATGGAGTGGTGGCCATCCATAAAGTTTTTGACAAACTTGGGTGGTCTACCAGGGCTAATACCCAGCATGTCTTGCAGAACCAATACCTGACCTGAGCAATCGGGTCCCGCACCAATTCCGATGGTGGGAATATGAAGTTCAGCAGTAATCTTTTCACCTAGAGTCGAAGGAATTGCTTCAAGTACTACCATCTGTGCACCTGCATCTTGGCAATCGATTGCTTGTTCGAGCATGATCGTAGCAGCATCCTTTGATTTACCTTGGACCTTGTAACCACCCAAGAGATGAACTGACTGGGGTAATAAACCAAGGTGGGCACACACCGGAACACTTCGCTCCACTAAGTACTCAATGATCTCAACTTGCCAATCTCCGCCACCTTCAAGCTTAACCATATCAGCACCAGCACGCATGAGCTCGGCAGCAGAGTCTAGAGCTTGAACAGGGTCACCATAACTAGCAAACGGCAAATCAGCAATTAAAAATGCTTGAGTATTTGCACGTGCCACACATTCGGTGTGATAAGCCATTTGTTCAATGGTCACGGGGGTGGTGCTGGAATAACCTTGAATCACATTTCCTAGAGAATCACCAATCAGGATAGATTCAACCCCGCAACGATTTAATAGTGCGGACATGGTCGAATCATATGCAGTTAGCATGGTGATTTTTTCACCCTCAGCATGCATTGAGAGTAGTTTGGTGATGGTAATTGGCTTATCGCCTTGTAAGTAACTCATGGCGAGAGTTTAATGAATTAATGCGCCGATTGGCTATAAACGTCTTTTTCTCCGCAATTGCAGTTCCTGCAGGGGAGTTTTTCGATTCTTTGGTGGGCTACTTTAGGGAGATAGGCTTTGAGTTCCCCTAAATTGGGTAAGAAAAAATCAGGGGCTATTTCCAGGAGGGGAAGGAGAACAAAAGAGCGCTCGATAATTCTGGGGTGGGGCAACATCAGCTCAGTTTCATTTTGAGTGACGCCCTCAAAAGAGAGGATATCGAGATCGAGCGTGCGGGGCGCATTTGAGTATGGACGCTCTCTACCAAACTGCTGTTCAATGGCTTGGCAAACATGCAATAAGCCGTATGGGCTAAGTTCAGTTTCGATTTCAATGACGGCGTTGATATAGTCACCACCTGTCGCTTCCACAGGCGCACTTTGATAAAAGCAGCTTTTTGTAAGAATTTGCAATTCAGAGCGCAGTGCTAAGCATACGATTGCGTCAGTAATGAGCTGACGTGTATCGCCGATATTTCCACCAAATCCAATAAAAGCTCTTGCCATAAGATTCCAAACCCAAGATGAAACTACTTTACTGAATTTCTTTGAAGTCTGCTTAGCTTGCTGAAGTTTCTGGAGGCGTAGTAGTTTTAGGTTTTCTGCGACGACGACGCTTTGCTGGAGATGTGGCGCTGCTCCCTAGCTCAGTCTTGGCGCTGGCCATCAAGGCATCTTGACCTGCTGGGTCTGCGGCGATAAAGCTGGTCCACCACTCCCCTAGGGCAGAATCTTGTTCGCCAGTCGCACAACGCAGGAGCATAAAGTCATAACCAGCCCTAAACCGTGGCGATTCAATCAGGCGATAGGGGTAGCGACCGACGCGTTTTTCGAAACGGGGTTGCATAGCCCAAATCTCGCGCATATCACTCTCAAAGCGTCTTTGAATCGTCATCCCACTGCTTTGCGTAGCAATCGTGTCGTCCATCGCATCATGTAGAGCCGGGATATTAGATATCCCTTTGGCAATATTGGCCTTCCAATTCTTCAGGAGATCTGGCCAAAGCAGGGTGGCAAATAAGAATCCTGCAGAAACACTTTTACCGGATTGAATGCGTTGATCCGTATTGGCTAGGGCCAATTTCACGAAATCATTAGCGCCCTTAGAATCAGCACCACTATCTAAGATGTGATCTAGCAATGGCAAAAGACCATGATGTAAGCCTGCATCACGCAGACCTTGAATGGCAGCCCAAGAATATCCCGACATCAAGAGCTTAAGAATTTCATCAAAAAGTCTGGCAGAAGGAACGTCATGTAATAGATTGCTTAGCTTAGCGATTGGCGCGCGTGTCGCCGGATCTAAATGAAATCCAGTTTTGGCAGCAAAGCGGATAGCTCTCAGCATGCGGATGGGATCTTCACGGTAGCGTTTCGCAGGATCTCCAATCATGCGCAAGGTTTTCTTTTCCATATCGGCCATGCCGCCGTGGTAATCGAGCACAGTTTCTGTAGAGGGATCGTAGTACATCGCGTTGATGGTGAAATCGCGTCTTGCCGCATCTTCACCTTGTGAGCCCCAAACGTTATCGCGCAGAATACGACCGCTTTCCGCAACATGGTCACCAGCGTTATCGAGTAGGGCCCTGAAAGTGGAGACTTCAATAATTTCAGGATGGCCTTTACCAAAAAAGGTGACATGAACAATCTGAAAGCGACGACCAATTAAGCGCGCTTTACGAAAAAGTCTTTGCACTTGATCGGGGGTGGCGTTGGTAGCAACGTCAAAATCCTTTGGACCAATTCCTAAAACCAGATCACGAACAGCGCCACCGACAATAAATGCTTCGAATCCAGCCTGTTGCAGTGTGTGAGTAACTTTGACTGCATTTTTAGAAAGCAAATGCGGATCAATGCGATGGATTCTCTTGGCAATACGTTTTGGTGCGCCAGACTGATTCACTTGGGTATGTCTGACCATGGGGTCACGACGCAAGATGCGCTTAATAAATTTAGTGATCATGCAAACAATTCAAGAACGGGCCAACCGCGTTGTTTGGCTTCATGCCGTAGGCGATCATCAGGGTTGGTGGCAACTGGGTGACTGACTTGTTCTAGCAAGGGCAAGTCATTCATTGAGTCTGAGTAAAAATAGCTATACGGTAATTGGCTTAAGGAAAGATTTTGACTCGCCAGCCAATTCTGGAGATTTTGAATCTTGCCTTCGCGGAAATTGGGGATACCCTTCACTTCACCAGTGTAATTGGCTAAGGGAACGTCGTTGGTTGTTGCCGGTTCAGTAGCAATCAAATGCTCAATACCAAAGCGCTCCACAATGGGGCGGGTAACAAAACTATTTGTTGCCGTGATCACGCAGCAAATATCACCCTGATCTTGATGTCGCTTTACGAGGTCCAGTGCTTGCTGACGAAGTTGACCATGAATTACTTCTTCCATAAAGGTGTCATGCCACTCTTTGAGTTGGGCGCGCGAATGTTCTGAAAGAGGTTTTAAGGCAAAGCGCAAAAACTCATGAATATCGAGCTTGCCTTCTTTGTAATCCTGATAGAAGCGTTCATTTTGGGTTGCATAGTATTTGCTATCGACTACGCCAATCCGGGCTAAAAATTGACCCCATTCATAATCGCTATCGCATGGCAATAAAGTGTGGTCTAGGTCGAAGAGGGCTAATTGGGTCACAAATGAAATCTTTAATAAATTATTTTGGCTGAAGGAGTTCGCGTACCAAAGGCAAGGTTACTGCACGTTTGGTTTCCAGTGAATACGCATCCAAAGCATCCATTAAGGCCATTAAGTTAGGCATATCTCGATAAAAGCGATTTAATAGCCAGGGCAATACATCTGGCGATAAGACTAGTCCTCGAGCCTTAGCGGCTTGTTCTAATGCCTGTATTTTCTCATCATCCCCTAAAAGTTGGGTCTGAAAGACCAATCCCCAGGCCAAGCGGGTACGCAGGTCTTCACGCAGATTGAGATTGGCTGGAGCGGATTTACCAGCCATCAAAATAGAGATGTTTTTGCTGGCCTGTACACCATTGAGAATACGAAATAATGCGGCGACTAAGCGTTCATCCAGGCTTTCTACATCGTCCACAGTGATGAGTGAGGGGGCAGCACTTTGCCCTAGGCCAGATATTTTTTCTTCAAGACGAACCCAGGCGCTCGGCTCTTTGGGGTAGAGGGAAAAATATTCAAGCCCTAAATGCTCGGCAGTATTTCTCATTGCTTCGAGCAAATGGGTGCGCCCCGATCCTGCTGGCCCCCACCAATATATCCAGCGATGGTTCAGCGGATTATTGGATTGCGCTTCAGGCACTTCCTCCCAAGCTTTACATAGCGCCCTTAATGCAGACACCAAAGCAAGATCTTTGCCTGGTAAGTAGTTTTCTAAACTGGCTTTAGGGGCGTGACTAATATCTAGGGCAAATTGTCTAGGAAGTGGGCTGGTATTCATTAATGCGAAATTATTTTTGATACCAAGAACTTTGTGTGTAAACAGACCACAGGTATTGCACTAAGACCAGGGCAATTGCGCTAATTGGCAAAGCTAAAAGCACACCAAAGAAGCCAAAAAGATTGCCAAAAAGGAGTAACGCAAACAAGACTGCAACTGGATGTAGACCAATGCGCTCACCAACCAGGCGGGGCGTTAGAAAGAAGCCCTCAAGAATTTGACCTAATCCGTATATACCCAGAACACCAAGTAGTTCAGGCCCAAGACCAAATTGCAAAATTGCAGAGATGACTGAGAGACTTAAGCCCAGCGCGATACCAATATAGGGTATGACAATCATGAGTGCAGTGAATACACCCAAGGCAACCGCCCCCCTGACGCCAACAATACTCAGGCCCACGCTATAGAAAACAGACATGATGGAAATTACGATGATCATGCCGCGCAAATATTGTGATAGCAAACCATCGGTATGCATCGCAAGGTGACGAATAGTTGCCTGGGCACGACGCGGTGCAAGCTGTTGCATATATTGAAAGAATTGATTCCAATCAATCAATAAATAAAACAGTACAAATAAAATGAGTACCGAGTTGACAAAACCTGTGATCACAGAGCTACCTGATGATAAGAGCGTCTCAAAGGTGCTGCCCATTAAGGTTTCAGCATTTTCGCTAAGGTGTTCTGTAATTTTTTGAGTTGCGGTGTCTCTGAGGGTGTCCCATTTCACATGAATATGCATATGGGCTAACTGGGGCTCAAGCCATGCTTGGGTGTTTTGAATCCAGCCGGGTAATTGCTCTTTAATCAAAGGCAACTCTGTTTTAAGCAAGGTGATGAAAAGAGTCAAAATTGCCAACACCACCCCTAAACCAAATATGACGGTGAGTGCAGCAGCCAAGATTGGGTGCAAGCGGCGTCCTTGGAGCCATAGAAAAGCAGGCCGTAGGATATAAGCTAGGATAAAAGCGGTGAGAAAAGGGGTAAAAATTTCTGCCATGTTGAGTAATCCTCTAGAATTCAATGATTCTACTGACCAAGTGCTATTTTTCACCAATATTCCATCTCTGATATGACATCTTCAAGCAATTCCTCCACAAAAGGCCTTTCCTACCGTGATGCTGGCGTTGATATTGACGCTGGAGATGACTTAGTTGATCGGATTAAACCCCTTGCTAAGAAGACCATGCGAGAAGGCGTTTTAGCCGGAATTGGTGGTTTTGGTGCCCTTTTTGAGGTGCCCAAGCGCTATAAAGAGCCAGTATTGGTTTCTGGGACTGATGGCGTTGGAACAAAGTTGAGATTGGCTTTTGAGTGGAATCGCCACGACACTATTGGTCAAGACTTGGTAGCCATGAGCGTGAATGACATCTTGGTTCAGGGCGCTGAGCCTCTCTTCTTTTTGGATTATTTTGCTTGCGGTAAGTTAACTGTTGATACGGCCGCTACGGTCGTGGGCGGTATTGCGAAAGGTTGCGAATTATCTGGCTGCGCATTAATTGGTGGTGAAACTGCTGAGATGCCAGGAATGTATCCACCAGGCGAATATGATCTCGCTGGATTTGCAGTAGGCGCTGTTGAGAAATCAAAAATCATTACGGGCAATACGATTGTGCCTGGCGATGTGGTGCTGGCAATCGGCTCTAGTGGCGCTCACTCCAATGGATATTCATTGGTTCGTAAAATTATCGAGCGCGCTGGCGCCAAGCCAAGCGATGATTTAGGTGGTCGTCCATTGGGTGATGTTGTGATGGCTCCAACAGAGATTTACGTGAAGCCGCTTCTCAAGCTGATTTCTGAAATTGATGTGAAGGGTATGGCTCACATTACTGGTGGTGGCTTAGTGGATAACGTTCCACGGGTTCTCCCAGAAAACACACAAGCAGTTTTGCATCGTAGTAGCTGGCAAATGCCCGAGCTCTTTCGTTGGTTGCAGATGAAGGGTGGCGTAGCTGATGCTGAGATGGTCCGCGTCTTCAACTGCGGTATCGGCATGGTGGTAATTGTTGCTCCAAGCCAAGCAGATGCTGCCATCAAGTCATTAACTGCTCAAGGCTTAAAAGCGTGGACAGTTGGCGAAGTAGTCGAGCGCCCTAAGGATGCTCCACAAGCGATTGTTATTTAAGCAATCGCTGTAAACCTATTTTTTCAAATTACTTTTGCAGTAATCTAAGGCCGCCTTTAATTCGATTGGGTTGAAGGGGTCAAAGGTATTTCTGCCTGCGATTGCTCTTAGCCAGGTAAGTTGGCGCTTGCCAAGCTGTCTCGTTGCAGCCAACGCTTTGTAGCGCATCTGCTCAGCGTCAATTTCACCATTCAGAAACTCCCAAGCCTGGCGGTAACCAACGGATCGAATCGCTGGTAAATCTGCATGCAATTCTGGATTGGCGCGAAGCGTTTTCACTTCATCTAAAAATCCAGCTAGTAGCATTTCGTCGAAGCGCTTTTCTAAATTCTGATGTAATCGTTTGCGATCGCTTGGCTCAAGTGATACCAATCTAATCCATGGCGGTATAGTCGAGCCTTCTCTACCGTCTTCGCTTGGTGCATCAGCCAGTAGGGCAGACATCGGTTTGCCAGTAATTTCATAAACTTCAAGCGCACGTTGCACGCGCTGAGAGTCGTTAGGTTTCAAGCGTGCAGCAGTTTCTGGATCGACCTTAGCAAGCTTCTCATGCATTGCAGGCCAACCCAGTACTTTACCTTCTTCATCAAGTCGTGCTCGAACCTCAGGGTTGGCTGGGGGAAGCGAGGAAAGCCCATATGCCCAAGCACGCCAATACAACATGGTGCCGCCAACAACTACTGGAATATTTCCCCTACTGTGTATTTCTTCACATAAACGTTTGGCATCTTTTGCAAAGCGTGCTGCTGAGTACACTTCGGTTGGATCCAGGATATCAATTAGGTGATGAATAACACCTACTTGCTCAGCTTTGGTGGGTTTTGCACTACCAATGTCTAGACCCCTGTAGACAAGTGCAGAGTCCATGCTAATGAGTTCGATAGTGCTGCCAATAGATTTGGCGTACTCAGCTAAAGACATAGCGAGATGGGTTTTGCCTGCACCAGTAGGGCCAACAATACATAGTATTGGAGCGGCCTCTGGAGCATGCATAGGCTGAATGTAGGGTTCAGTTTGCATACCTGATTATAAGAGCCTGTTAATATCCGCATCAAGCCAATCTTTGGAGTGCCAGTGGATACCCTTTTACAGCTTAGTGATTTATTGCTGCATATTGATCGTCACCTCGATGTAGTAATTTCGCAATATGGTCCTTGGGCTTATGGTTTTTTGTTTGCCATTGTGTTTGCAGAGACAGGTTTAGTTGTTGCCCCATTTTTGCCTGGCGACTCGCTGTTATTTATTGCTGGCGCTTACTGTGCGACAGAACATTTCAACATCTGGACTTTGTGTAGTGGCTTATTGCTAGCTGCTGTAGCAGGCAACACCGTAAATTACTTTATTGGCCGCTGGATTGGTAAAAGAGTCTTTAGCAGTCAATCACGCTGGATCGACCAAGGGGCTTTATTAAAGACCCATGCTTTTTATGAGAGGCATGGCGGTAAGACCATCATCCTGGCACGCTTCTTACCCATTATTCGTACATTTGCACCATTCATTGCAGGCGTGTCGGAGATGAATTTCTCCCGCTTTCAGTTTTTCAACATTACTGGGGCTGCACTTTGGGTATTTGGCTTGGTCATTGCTGGCTATTTCTTTGGAAATATTCCCATCATTCGTCAAAACTTAAACGTGATTGTTTTGCTTGGTGTGGGCGCTGCTGCAGTACCAGTCATCTTGGCTGCACTCTACAAAATTTTCAAGCGCAATAAAAGCTGAGCACTAGGCTCTAGTGAAATTTTGTTTGACTCTCGAGCGTTGCAATATGCTCGCGAATATCTCCAGCGTCTTCTGCTTCTGGTAATTCACTGAGATAGCGGTGCATATCTTCTAGGGCGGGACGTAAATATTCAAGCTGGGCAAAAATCAGTCCGCGATCACGAACCTCTTCAATCGAATCTGGTAGCAAAATGACCAAGCGCTCTTGAATGCCTAGTAGGCGCTCCCAACGCTCATGTTCTGAGTAGATCATTTTCAGATTTCTCAAGAAGCGGGAGAGTATTTCGCGGGCATTTGAGGCGCGCAGGAATACATTGAGCGGCAGGCTCAACTCACCCCGGTAGCCTTTGGCATCGAGATAAGGGTCAAGCATCTCTTGCAATTGATTTTTGGAGAGAGATTCGCCAGTCAGCGGATCCATGATGACTTCGCCTTGTTGCAAAGAGATGCGCATCATGAAGTGATTTGGAAATGAAACGCCTCGGATCTTTAAACCAATTTGTTGACCTAATTCCATCATCAGAATTGCTAAAGAGATTGGAATGCCTCTGCGATTCTCAAGTACATAGTGTAGGTAAGAATTTTCAGGCGCATAAAAATCATTTGGATTGGGGCCAAAGCCTAATTCGGTATAAAAGAAATGTTTCAAAATTTGCAGGCGCTGTATCGGTGAAGTATCTGGAGTAATCCGAGCTTTTAATTTATTGCCCATCTCATCGAGTTGATCGAGTACCCCTTGGACATCTAAATCCGGATAAGCGTGTTGCGCAACTGCGATCGCAGCCTCCGTTAGTGGGAAGTGTTCGTCTTCAGCAACTAAGGAGGTGAAATAGTCGAGTTGTTGTGTTGGCATATCTTCTATTTTGCATGACGCAAGAATTTTTGCCAGCGAATTCCAACTAAGGCGAGACCCCCAAAATAAACTAAGGCAGCAACGGCAAGCCAGAGGGCCACCAGGCCGATTCGTACCCAAGGCTCTGCCTGGAGTGCGATCCAATTGTGAGCGCTCGCAGCATAGAAAAGGACGGCTGAGAAGGGAATGAGGGCCAGAAAGAGTTGGCCAAGGTATTTAGCCCACGACGCGTTGGGTAGAGCGCCCCTTTGGTGAAGGCCAATCCACAGAAGGGCCGCATTGAGGCAGGCACCAGCACCCACTGATAGTGCCAGCCCAGCATGCCCAAGCCAGGGCACGAACACCAAGTTAGCCAACTGGGTGGCAACGAGGACAAGCAAGCCGATTTTGACGGGAGTGCGAATATCTTGGCGGGAGTAAAAGCCGGGCGCCAAAATTTTTACCAGGATCAAGCCAATCAGACCAACACCGTAAGCAGCCAATGCACGTTGTGTCATGAGTACATCTAGAGCGTTGAATTTGCCATAGTGATAAAGCACTGCCGCCAAGGGTTCACCAAAAATAAAGAGTGCAATTGCGCTTGGGGCCGCCAAGAGGAAGGTGAGCTGTAATCCCCAGATTAATAATTCACCTGCGTGCGCTAAATCATTTTTAGCATTTGCTTTACTGAGACTTGGAAGTAGAACAGTGCCTAGTGCAACACCCAGTAGGGCTGTAGGAAATTCCATCAAGCGATCTGCATAAGAAAGCCAGGACACGCTCCCCGCCTGAAGGCGAGAGGCAATATTGGTATTGATGATGAGTGAGATCTGTGCAACCGATACCGCAAAGACTGCAGGCCCCATCAGTTTTAATACGCGTCGTGCATCAGGATTGGTAATCGCTGCTTTAATGGCGCCAGGCAATAAGCCAATTCGTGGCAGCAGTCCTAGACGAGCAAGCACTGGAACCTGAATGGCCAATTGCAAAATACCGCCGAGTAAAACACCAATGCTCAGGGCATAAATGGGTTGCTCTAAGTGGGGTGCTAAAAATATCGCACTGCCAATTAAGGCGAGATTCAGCAATACTGGGGTGAAGGCTGGAATCGCAAAGCGATGATAGGTATTGAGGATTCCGGCTGAGAGCGAGACCATCGAGATCAAGCCAATATACGGAAACATGATGCGAGTCATGACAACGCTGGCCTCATAGGCGGGTCCGCCAACAAATCCCGTAGCAATCACCAGAATCAGCAAGGGGGCGCCAATGACACCAAGGAGTACTGTTAGGAGCAAAGCCCAAAATAAGAGCGTGGCGACAGCATTAATGAGGATTTTGGCCTTGTTTTGGTCCTCATTGGTGGCAATTTCCCCCAAAATTGGCACAAAAGCCTGGGAAAAGGCCCCTTCGGCAAAAAGGCGCCGGAGCAAATTGGGCAGCCTAAAAGCCACATTAAAGGCGTCTGTCCACTCTGAGGCCCCAAAACTACGGGCAATGAGGGTCTCTCGCAGTAGGCCCGTAATACGGGAAAGCATTGTGAGTGAGCTGACCTTGGCGGCGGCAGAAAGCAGGTTCATGAGCCGATTTTCACCTATTTATGGGTGGACTGGGCTTTTTTGCCCCTTTCGGGTAAAATCTTGGGTTTTGGCGAGCTTGCTTAGGAATTGGCAAGTCCGCGAGATTTTTAACTAATCGCATTTTGCATTTTATAGAGGCAAGGTTTAAAGATGGCCAATACAGCACAAGCGCGTAAGCGCGCACGCCAGGCAGTAAAACAGAACGAGCACAACTCCAGTTTGCGTTCAAAGCTTCGCACTTCCATTAAGGCAGTTCGTAAAGCGATCGAAACTGGTGACAAAGATGCTGCTGCAAAAGTATTCGCAGCAACTCAGTCAACAATCGACAAGATTGCTGATAAAAAGATTGCTCATAAAAATACTGCGGCACGTCAGAAGTCACGTTTGTCTGCAGCTATCAAGGCGATGGCAGCGTAATACAGTATTCGTTTTAGGCTGGTCGAAGTAGATTCGACCTAAGCCCGCTCCTCATCAGAGCGGGTTTTTGTTTTTAGGACTGGGCTTGGGGTTTGGGTTCAAACTCACAAGCTTCTTCGATTGGTAGATCGTTGTCTTTGGCAAAGTTGCATACAAAGTCGAGCGCTCTAGGATCAAGTTCACCTAGTCTGGTATCAACAACAACGCATTTCACTGTAGCAATCACGACGGGTATCACGTAGGGTGAGTAGGTGAAGCGGGGATCTCCAGAATCTCCGGGTGGGCGAAAAGTAGCCATCACTCCGCATAGACGCTCCGCCCAATCACTGGGTCGAAATGGTTTGCCAGAAGTTGTAATGCCTTGAATGAAAAGCTTTTTGTGGTTCAAGTTCGCGTAAAGAAGGTGGTAGGAATCGGTATAACTAAGCCCTCTAGCTTAACAGCCTGAGTTGGCCGTAAGATGACTTTAGGTTCTATTTTCGTGCAGTCGAATGGTTTAAGAAAAAAATGCAAGCCAAAACTTTAGTAGAAAGCTCAACTATGACATCTCTGGCAAAGCCTCAAGTGCCGGGTCAGGTCAAGCACTATCTGCAGTTTGCCGACCTTACTCGCGAAGAATATGAATATCTGCTTAAAAGAGCCGCGTGGTTAAAGGCCAAATTTAAGAGCTATGAGACTTGGCACCCACTACATGACCGTACTTTGGCGATGATTTTTGAAAAGCATTCCACACGTACCCGTCTGTCCTTCGAGGCGGGCATCCATCAGCTTGGTGGACATGCCGTGTACCTGAACACCCGCGATACCCAATTGGGCCGTGGTGAGCCTGTAGAGGACGCTGCACAGGTTATTTCACGGATGACTGACATCATCATGATTCGCACCTTTGGTCAGGAGATCATCGAACGCTTTGCTGCGAACTCACGTGTACCGGTAATTAATGGCCTTACGAATGAATTTCATCCTTGCCAAGTCTTGGCAGATATCTTCACTTTTGTAGAGGCTCGCGGCCCAATTCAGGGCAAGATAGTGGCGTGGGTTGGGGATGCTAATAACATGGCCTACACCTGGATACAGGCGGCTATCTGTTTAGATTTTCAAATCCGCTTCTCTGCACCCGAGGGTTATCAGTTAGACGCCTCCCGCCTAACGGCCGCTGCTGCAAAACACTTAACGATTTGTTCTGATCCTAAAGATGCTTGTAAAGACGCAGATTTAGTCACGACTGATGTGTGGACAAGCATGGGTTACGAGTCTGAAAACAGTTCGCGTATGAATGCCTTCAAAGCTTGGATGGTTGATGAGGAGTTGATGTCTTTAGCCAAACCTAATGCTTTATTCATGCACTGCTTACCAGCGCATCGCGGCGAAGAAGTATCTGCTGGAGTGATTGATGGTCCGCAAAGCATTGTCTGGGAAGAAGCAGAAAATCGTTTGCATGTGCAAAAGGCTTTAATGGAGTATTTGCTCTGTGGTCGCTTAGACTAAGCAAAAAAACATCCGCAATAAAATATCAAGTAATTTGTTTTCGTTAATTTTGATTGAATAAAAATATGTCCGATATTAAAAAAGCAGTGCTAGCGTATTCCGGTGGCCTTGACACTAGCGTAATCTTGAAATGGCTTCAAGATACTTATGGCTGTGAAATCGTGACCTTTACAGCGGATCTTGGTCAGGGCGAAGAACTTGAGCCAGCGCGCGCAAAGGCATTGCAATTCGGTATCAAACCGGAAAATATTTTTATCGATGATTTGCGTGAAGAGTTTGTGCGTGACTTTGTTTTCCCAATGTTTCGTGCCAACACGATTTATGAGGGTGAGTATTTATTGGGCACCTCGATTGCACGCCCACTAATCGCTAAGCGTCAAATTGAAATCGCCCGTCTGACCGGTGCTGACGCCGTTTCGCATGGTGCTACTGGCAAAGGTAATGATCAAGTCCGCTTTGAGCTGGGCTACTATGCCCTTGAGCCAGGAATCAAAGTGATTGCTCCATGGCGCGAATGGGATCTTCTCTCACGTGAGAAATTGATGGCCTATGCAGAAAAGCACGGCATTCCGGTTGAGATGAAGCACAAACAAGGCGGCTCACCATATTCTATGGATGCCAATCTCTTGCATATCAGCTATGAAGGGCGCCACCTTGAGAATCCAAATGCAGAAGCAGAAGAATCCATGTGGCGTTGGACGGTCTCTCCAGAGAAGGCTCCTGACGCTCCAGAGATCATTGAAATCGAATTTAAAGCTGGCGATCCAGTAGCCATTAACGGCAAGGCTTATAAGCCCCATGAGTTATTGGCTGAACTCAATCGCGTTGGCGGCAAGCATGGTATTGGCCGCCTTGACTTGGTAGAAAACCGTTTTGTTGGGATGAAGAGCCGTGGTTGCTATGAGACTCCCGGTGGCACCATTCTTTTGAAGGCTCACCGTGGCATTGAGAGTATTACTCTCGATCGTGAAGTCGCCCACCTCAAGGATGACCTGATGCCGCGTTATGCAAGTCTCATTTACAACGGACTTTGGTGGTCTCCAGAGCGCATTGCTTTGCAAACCTTGATTGATCATACGCAGCAGATGGTTAACGGTCTTGTGCGTCTCAAGCTTTACAAAGGTTCTGTATCTGTGATTTCACGCGATTCAGAAAATACTTTGTTTGATCAGAACATCGCTACATTTGATGATGATGGTGGTGCATACAATCAAGCGGATGCCGGCGGGTTTATCAAGCTCAACGCCCTAAGAATGCGGATTGCTGAAATAGCAAAGCGCAAGCGCGCTAAGAAATAATCGACACTAGAACCAAATACAATAGAAAGAGCCAAGATGCAATTTGATCAAGTTTCAGTAGGCAAAAAAGCCAATGTATTTTTTGATGGCAAGTGTGTTTCACACACGGTTACCTTGCCAAATGGTGTTCGTAAATCTGTTGGTGTCGTATTACCGAGCACTCTGCGTTTTGATCTCAGCACTAAAGAGGTTATGGAAGTAGTTGATGGCAATGCATTTGTCAGCATTAATGGTGCACCAGAACAAGAATTTAAAGCGGGGCAGAGCTGGGAGGTAGAAAAGGGCGGTTACTTCATCATTAGGGCTGAGCAGCCAGTGCACTATGTTTGCCACTTTGAGTAAGCAATGGATCTTTTAAATAAAGCCACCTTCGGGTGGTTTTTTATTTTATGTCATGTAAGAATCTACCAATGAAGATTACTCACATTGTTGCTGCTCTATGGATACTTTTATCGTCTGTCGCGCATTCACAGGTATTTGATGTTCCTTATAAGGATGATGCTCCGACTAGAACTTTGCTGACCCCAGTTAAAAATGCCAAGGCAGTTGTCTTGTTGTTTCCTGGTGGAGGCGGCGTCTTAAATCTACAGGATGATGGCTCAACGACAAATGGTCATACTTTTGTTAGGTCTAAAGATCTCTGGGCTCAATACGGAATTGACTCTGTATTAGTAGATACGCCCTATGATCTTGGTGCGGGTATGCGAAATTCAAGATCCATTCGAGACCATCAGCAAAGAATTTTGAATGTAGTGAACTACTACAAAGAAAAACTCAATCTACCCGTTTGGATATTTGGCCACAGCATGGGCACTGTTAGCGTTACTGAATTTGTAAATGGTGGAAAAGAAAAAGAAAAGTTGATTTCCGGGGTAATTGTTGCTGGCACATATAGATCTGCAACAGTAGATTCGGATATCACGGTGCCAGTTCTAGCAATTCATCACGTAGATGATGGTTGCGCATCCACACCATTTGCCTCTTCTGAGCGAATTATTGAAAACCGTCCAAAAAAATTAAGCTCACAATTTATTCAGATTGATGGCGGAATTAGTGAAGGTGATGTTTGTGGATCAAGGGCATACCACGGCTTCAATCAAAAAGAGCCGGAGTTCATTAAAGCCGCTGCCCAGTTCATATTGAGGAACTAGTTCAAGGTAATTACCGCCTTGGCAACCCACTAATTACGCTGCCCGGAACAATCACTCTTTCTGAGAACCACTGTTTGTTCATCTCTAGGGCGTAGCGAACTGCAGCCTTAGGGCAGTGGTTGTTAGTAGTCTCGGCTTGCATCTCTTCAATGTTCACAATCTTGCCATCGTCTGCAATGAATGCAATCGATAGGGGAATCTTGGTGTTATTCATCCAAAAGCAATGACCAGCTTTTTGTTCAAAGATAAAAAGCATTCCAGAATTTATTGGCATGCTCGTGCGATTCATTAGACCTACTTCTCTAGCTTGCGGTGTATCCGCAATTTCTGCTTGGATGCGATAGATCCCTGTTTTTAATTCAAGGCTTGGTAATCCTGTATTGACTTGCCCTAGAACGATTGCTGGGAGTATGAATAAGGCGGCTAGAAAAAGCTTTTGAGCTAAATATTTTTTTGTATTCATGAATGAGATTTTATGTGATGCAAATTGCGGGCGAAAAAAAACCCAGGAACGAATCCTGGGTTTTCCATAATGATCTAAGGACTATTAAGCCGCTTGGATATTGGTAGCTTGCTTGCCTTTAGGGCCTTGGGTAATGTCAAACGTTACCTTTTGGTTTTCCTTGAGGGTTTTGAACCCAGGCATAGTAATTGCGCTGAAATGCGCGAACAACTCTTCTTCACCATCATCAGGTTTGATAAAGCCAAAACCTTTTGCATCATTGAACCACTTAACAATTCCGGTCGCCATGCGAACTCCATTACATAAACTTAAAACAACCGTGATGAGGGTAAATACTTTTTAATCAGTCTCGCTCCACAACACGCCTAAATAGAACCTCTTTTGAAGCCTACCCCCCGATTGTTTGCCCTTTTTCTAGGGGTGTCAAGGAGTTATATGGGTCTACCCCCCTATAAACACCCCTTTTTTTACAGAAAAATGCCCCAATATGGGTTAAAGAGAGGTTTTTGCTGGTTTTTCACCACAAGACCTTAGTAAATTAAAGTTTAGATATCTGTGTTTAGAATGTTTCTCATGAGCCGCACACCGAAAAATCCCACTACTGGCGTACCAGCCAATCCCTATGTTGAGGACACCATTCTTCTCGAAAAGCAGGCCGAGAAGGTTAAAGCTCCCTCGATGTACAAAGTTTTGCTATTGAATGACGATTATACCCCAATGGAATTTGTAGTGATGGTCATTCAGGAGTATTTTAATAAGGATCATGAGACAGCTACTCGCATCATGTTACAAGTTCATTTAGTTGGTAAAGGCATCTGCGGGGTATTTACTCGAGATGTTGCGGCTACGAAGGTGCATCAAGTTATTGAACTCTCCCGCGAAGCGGGCCACCCACTACAGTGCACTATGGAGGAAGCATGATTGCCCAAGAATTAGAAGTAAGTTTGCACATGGCGTTTGTTGACGCAAGGGCATCGCGACATGAGTTCATTACGGTCGAACATTTATTGGCCGCGTTGCTAGACAATGCAACCGCTGTTGAGGTGCTCAAAGCCTGCGCTGTGAATATCGCAGAGTTGCGTACTCAGCTGAAAAATTTTATTAATGACAACACCCCAGTTGTTCCCGGTAATGATGAGGTTGACACTCAACCCACACTCGGATTTCAGCGGGTGATTCAGCGCGCCATCATGCACGTCCAATCCACTTCCAATGGCAAGAAAGAAGTGACGGGCGCTAATGTGTTGGTTGCTATCTTTGGTGAAAAAGATTCGCATGCGGTGTATTTCTTGCAGCAGCAAGGCGTTACTCGCTTAGATGTGGTGAACTTCATCAGCCATGGCGTTCGCAAAGATCAAGCTGAGCATGTTAAGCCCGCAGATGTTGCACAAGAAGCTGAAGAGGGTGCCTCATCTGGCAAAGAAAGCCCCTTAGATCAATACACCCAAAATCTCAATGCGTTGGCTCGTCAAGGCAAGATTGATCCCTTGATTGGGCGTGAAGGCGAAGTTGAGCGGGTGATTCAGGTGCTATGCCGTCGTCGGAAGAATAATCCGCTATTGGTGGGTGAGGCCGGTGTTGGTAAGACCGCTATTGCAGAGGGTCTTGCATGGCGCATCGTCAAGGGGGACGTCCCTGAAATCTTGGCTAATGCTACTGTCTATTCTTTAGATATGGGCGCCTTGCTTGCGGGTACTAAATACCGTGGTGATTTTGAGCAACGCCTCAAGAGCGTTCTCAAGTCTCTCAAGGATCATGCGCATGGCGTTCTATTTATCGATGAGATCCATACGTTGATCGGTGCTGGTGCTGCATCGGGCGGAACTTTAGATGCAAGTAATTTGCTAAAGCCAGCTTTGTCTAATGGCCAACTCAAATGCATTGGCGCAACTACCTTTACTGAATATCGTGGAATCTTTGAAAAAGATGCAGCTTTATCGCGTCGTTTCCAAAAGGTAGATGTTGTTGAGCCAACTGTTGATCAAACGGTGCAAATTCTACGTGGACTCAAATCTCGCTTTGAGGAACACCATAGTGTCAAATATGCTGCCGGTGCTCTAGTGGCAGCAGCAGAGCTCTCGGCACGTTACATTAACGATCGCCATTTGCCTGACAAGGCAATTGATGTCATTGATGAGGCAGGTGCTGCACAGCGCATCTTGCCGAAGTCCAAGCAAAAGAAAACCATTGGACGTCCAGAGATTGAAGAGATTGTTGCCAAGATTGCTCGTATACCGCCTCAGTCCGTCACTGTGGATGATCGCAGCAAGTTGCAAACCTTAGATCGTGATATCAAGAGTGTCGTATTTGGTCAAGATCCCGCAATTGAGGCTTTAGCAAGCGCAATTAAGATGACCCGCGCTGGTCTTGGCAAGATTGACCGTCCAATTGGTTCGTTCTTGTTCTCTGGCCCCACTGGCGTTGGTAAAACAGAGGTTGCAAAGCAGCTTGCCTACATCCTAGGAATTGAGTTGTTGCGTTTTGATATGTCAGAGTACATGGAGCGCCATGCAGTAAGTCGTCTGATTGGTGCACCCCCAGGATATGTTGGCTTTGACCAAGGTGGTTTATTAACTGAGGCTGTGAATAAAAAGCCCCACTGCGTTCTCTTGCTTGATGAAATTGAAAAGGCCCATCCAGATATTTTCAATATTCTCTTGCAGGTGATGGACCATGGCACCTTAACTGATAACAATGGTCGTAAGACTGATTTCCGAAACGTCATCATCATCATGACTACTAACGCTGGTGCAGAGGCAATGCAGAAGTCAACCATTGGCTTCACTAATGCACGTGAGTCGGGTGATGAGATGGCCGACATTAAGAAGTTCTTCACTCCTGAGTTCCGCAATCGTCTGGATGCCATCGTCTCCTTTAAAGCACTCGATGAAACCATCATCATGCGGGTGGTCGATAAATTCTTAATGCAATTAGAGGAACAATTGCATGAGAAGAAAGTTGACGCTACTTTTAGCCCAGCATTACGTTCTCATCTGGCTAAGCATGGCTTTGATCCATTGATGGGTGCTCGTCCAATGCAGCGGATTATTCAAGATACTGTTCGTAAAGCACTTGCGGATGAGTTGCTATTTGGAAAATTGGCGCAGGGTGGCCATGTCGCTGTCGATATTGATGCTGATGGTAAAGTCCAGCTTGACTTTGACGCACCAGCATTGCCGGGTAAAGCCGCGAAAGCGGATGTAGCGCCTGCAGAAGAAATCTAATCAACAAGGCAATATTCATAAAAGGAAAATATGTCACATCACGATAAATTATTAGATGCTTTTGAAGTTTACAAAGCAGAGCACGAAAAATTCGAGGGCAAGGGCATCAAGGCCTCAGCTGCTCGGGCTCGTAAGGCATTACAAGAAATTGCTGGCTCTTGCAAAGAGCGTCGTAAAGAAATTACTGCTGAAAAAGAGTCACGTGAAGGTGCTGGTGCAGGAATGTCGCAAGATGCGGCACGCAAGGTGCATATTCGTAAATAAGCAAGTAAGTAATACCTGCTGAAATAAAAAGCCACCATCAGGTGGCTTTTTATTTGTCCGGCAATACGGAGTTTTTAGTAGATAAGTACTACTATTTAATGAAATTATTCCACTATTAATATCCAATATAGGATTTGTTAGTAATATTGTGAAATCGAAATAGCTGATTAAAGCCCCCTGGACTCTGAAATTGTCAAATCAAATACAAGATGAGCTTGAAGTTATCCCATTAATTGGTGAGGTGGGCACGAAATATGAATGCGATATATTTTTTGCACTGAATTCTGACGGTCGCTTTATCGAAGTAAGCGAGGCTTATTGTCTGCTTATGGGTTATAGCAAAGCAGAGTTCTTTGAAATGAATATTGATGATGTTCAAATTGCCGGGGCTCAAGAGCGGATCAACAATAGTCTGCAGGATGTTGTTGATACGGGCCATGCAAAAATCTGGATTGAGCAGCGCACTAAAGATCAAAGGACATGCTCTTATGAGATTAGCGCATTTTTTTCATCATACGAAGAAAAAATTTATTGCTTTGCAAATAATCGGCTTGCTATGCCGAGCGCCTCAGATTCTCTCGCTTTATCCCTTGATCTCGCTAATCGAGTAATTAAAAACTCTAGCGATTTAATTTTAATCACAGAAGCAGAGCCTTATCACTGGCCTGGACCTAGAATTGTTTTTGCAAATGAGGCATTGCTCAAGACCACAGGGTATACGCTAGAGGAGGTGATTGGTAAAACACCGCGTATTTTCCATGGACCCAACACTGACCGTGATACCGCACATCGAATACATCTTGCCCTCGCAAAGTGGCAACCCATTCGGGAAGAGGTCTTAAATTACTCCAAAGATGGCAAGGAGTTTTGGCAAGAGCTGAATATTTTTCCGGTAGCAAATGATGATGGCTGGTTTACGCATTGGGTTTCTATACAAAGAAATATTACCGAGCGCAAAATATTCGAAAGAATTATTACAAATGCACAAGATGCAATACAGGAATCACAGCAGCGCCTGAGGCTTGCAACTCATGCGGGTGGTGTAGGCATTTGGGACTGGGATGTGGTCAACGATTTATTGATTTGGGATGATCAAATGTATGCGCTTTATGGTGTCCAAGCAGATCAATTTGTTGGTGCATACGAAGCTTGGCAAAATGGGCTACATCCTGATGATCGAGAGATGGGGGAGCAAGCCATTAAAGACGCAATTGAAAATGGCGAATTTAAATTAGAATTCAGAATCATCAGGCCTGATAGCAGCATTCGTTACATCCGGGGTCATGCACGAACTATCAAGAATGACGCCGGTGCGGTAGTACGCATGATTGGGACAAACTGGGATATTACCGAGCAAAAAATGGCTGAAAATAAGGCGGAGGAACTTGCCTTTTTTGACTCCTTAACGACTTTACCCAACAGACGTCTCTTTGCGGATCGCTTGCAGAGAGCATTCAAACTGAGTGCCCGTAACAAAAGATGGTGCGCCCTCCTATCCCTTGATCTTGATAACTTTAAGATGATCAATGATCTGCATGGCCATAGTGGTGGAGATCTGATATTGCAAGCTACCGCTCAATGTCTTTTGGATTCTGTGCGCGCTGGAGATACGGTTGCGCGCATGGGGGGAGACGAGTTTATTGTTTTATTGGAAGACCTGGGATCAACTGCTGCAGAAGCTGGTGCAGCAGCAAGAATAGTTGCTGAAAAGATTTTGTCATCATTCAATGCATCACCCAAAGCAAAATTTAGTATAAAAATGGGTTCACTCAGCATTGGTGTTGCAGCATTTATGGGTCAAAAAAATCTTGAAATTGAAGAGGTGATAAAGCAGTCAGATTTAGCGCTTTATCAAGCGAAAGAGGCTGGTCGTAATTGTATTAAATTCTATGACGAAGGTATGCAGGCTACGCTGAGTGCTAGAGCCTCTTTGTTAACCACATTGCATCAAGCTATTAAGCATGATTGGTTTGTACTGCATTATCAGCCACAGTTAAATGGCGATCGTCAGATAGATTCTGCGGAAGTTCTTTTGCGGCTGAATCATCCTGAGCTTGGCATGATGGCGCCTGCAGAATTTATTCACTTAGCTGAGTCTGCAGATCTGATTGTGCCAATTGGTTGGTGGGTGATGAAAACTGCTTGTAAGCAACTATCCGCTTGGTCGAGCTTAAAAAAGATGGCCCATCTCTCCTTATCAGTCAATATTAGTGTCAAGCAGTTTCAACAAGAAAACTTTGTAACCGAGCTCATTGAGATTGCTACTAAAACGGGAGCTAACCCCAATTTACTTACCCTAGAACTTACAGAATCGTTATTTTTAGGGGATCGGGCTGGAGCGATTAAAAAAATGCAGGCATTGAAAGATTATGGTTTTAACTTTGCATTAGATGACTTTGGTACTGGTTACTCATCATTGTCTTATTTGAAAAGCCTGCCATTTAATGAAATCAAGATTGACCAATCCTTTGTGGCGGACATACCTGGTAATCAAACGAGTTGCGACATTATCCGAATTATTATATTGATGGGTCAAACTCTTGAGATGAAGGTGGTTGCTGAAGGCGTTGAAACAAGAGAGCAGTATCAGTATTTACAAGCCATGGGCTGCCATCATTACCAAGGACATTTATTTTCAGAATCCATGCCCTTAGAGCAGTTTGTTGCTTCAATGAATGAGTTCAGCCAATAAATGATTTTCTTCATCACTGATTTTATGCGTATTACAAAAATAGACTCTATCAGTTCATATGCAAATGACTAAAGCTATCAATCTAGCCATACCAAATTGGAAGCAAGCTTTAAAGCTCCTGTTGGGTGTTTGTGTTGGCTTGATTTTCTTTGAGCTAGGAGCTCAAATGGGCTTGGGCTCTAAATTGGCCATCCTTGGTCCAGCAGTAGGCCTGGGCGCTGCAATCTATTTGATCCTTGGCAAGAGAGCCATCATGGGATTGATTATTGTTGCAGCCTCGATCCAAGCTCTGATGAATTTTCAGCAAATTCAAACTGGACATTTAGCTGCCATCTACCATTTTTGTATATTGGTAATATTTTTTATGTTGCTGTCTATCTCGGTTGCAAAAGCATCCGTCAAGATTCGAGCACTTTACTTTGATTCAAATCTTAAATCGGCATTAGCGACGTTTGGAATATCCATCTTCCTCTCTTTGATTGGAGTTTCACTTGCGTTTTTCTCCCTTAATCTGTTTCCAAAGTTCTCCAATTCGGATATTGCCATTCTGATTGGAATTGCTACTTTGGGGCAGTATATTGGATTCGTGATGAGTCTTCCGTTAGTTGAAGGACTCAATACCAGAAATGCCGAATCACAAAAAATACAATTGATAAATGTGGCACTTCCACTTTGGGTGGTTTTTGCTATAGCTATTATTTTCTTTAGGTTTTTAAATGATGAGATAGAAAGAAGATCTAAAGCAGAATTTGAAAAAATTTCCATTGAGATCAGTGGCATTATTGAATCGCAACTCAATGCACAAGAGGTCTATATAGATGGGGTGGCAGCCTTTTTTTATACCAGACATAAACCGGTAACAGATGATTTTTTTAGGAAGTATGTTGCTTATGGGTTGATGCGCTATCCGATGGTTCAGGGAATCTCGTGGCTTTCGTATATAAAGTCAGATCAATTGGCTCAATTCACTCGTGAGCAACAAAAAACCTATCCAGGTTATGAAGTTAAATTGATAGGTGGAGATGCTAGCAAGATACCTGATAGCAATAAGACGTTTTATACCCCTGTAACATTTATCGAGCCCTTGACGGAAAATAAAAAGGCATTAGGATTTGATATCTCTAGTAATCCAGCACGTCTTGAAACTATCAACAAAGCTATGCTTAGCAATCAAGTTTTTGCTTCGCCGCCTATCAAGTTGGTACAGGAGCAAAAAAATTCTGCTGGAATTTTGTTGATGAAGTTTATTCCTGAATCCAAGAACGGTCCAGGGCTGGTGAGCGAAGTTCTGCGCTTAGAGGATTTTATCGGGCAATCGACGGAAAAATTGAGTAAAGATGCCAATATTAGTGTGATTGATGTTGATGCAAAGAGCATTATTTTTGGACAACATTATGAAGAGATTGGCTTTAATATTTCTGACTCTATTCAATTTGGTGGGCGGACATATCAAATAAGGACAAGTCCTACTGAGCTATTTTTCAAAAGCCACAACCCTCTCAAATATAAATTTTTTATGGCTGGACTAACTGCTTTCTTACTATCCATTATTCACTCATTTTTATTGCTAGTTTCTAATTTTCAAAAGGCAATTATTGAAAAGGTGAATGAGCAGACCAAATTGCTCTTAAAAAATGAACAGCAGTTAAAGTATGTTCTTGATGCTACTGGTGATGGCATTTGGGATTGGGATATCTTGGCGGGGGAGGTTAGTCATAATCAGCGTTGGTTAGATATACTGCGCCTGCATACAAGTGACGTCACCTCTTCGATTGACGGATTTAAAGATAGAATTTACCCTGAAGATCTCCCACGAGTCCTTGAAGCAATCAATATATCGTTAGAAAAAAGTACAAAATATTCTATTGAATATCGCATGATTTGCGGGGATCAAAGCTTGGCATGGGTATCCGATGTTGGCATGGTTGTAGAGCGGTCAAGTAATGGCGATCCTCTGCGAATGGTTGGTGCTATTGCAGATATTAGCAACCAAAAAGAATCTCAGTCAAAAATTGAAGAATTAGTATTTTTTGATCCAGTAACAAATCTACCGAATCGACGCTACGTTAAAGATCGTATTGAGAGATCAATTCATCAGGCGGCCCGGGTGGATAGCTTCTCAGGTTTGATGTTGTTGGATTTGGATAACTTCAAGCTCGTGAATGATACTCATGGACATAATATTGGGGATGTTTTATTAAAAAAATTTGGAAAACGTCTCATTGAAATACTTAGGCCAATGGATGTGGTGGCGCGTATTGGTGGAGATGAGTTTTTGGTGTTATTTGAGAGGAGCCATTCTTCAGAAGAAGAATGCAGAGTCGTTCTAGAGACGGTCCTCGAGCGGCTGTGTACTGAACTAGAGGAGCCCTTTGATCTGGGGGGTAGCATCGGGATTACCATTACTCCGAGTATTGGTGTGGTGATTTATAGCCAGAAGAGCAAAGGGTTTGATGAAGTATTGAAATTTGCCGATCTGGCAATGTATAAAAATAAGTTTAACCCTTTAGAAAAATACCGCTTTTTTGACCAGTCATTGCATGATGAGTTTTTGGAAATGAGTGAAATGGCTGGTGGTCTAATAAAGGCTTGTGAAGCAGATCAATTCTATGTGGAATATCAGCCGGTACTAGATCGCAATAAAGAGGTTATAGCCTTTGAGGCACTGGCTCGATGGCATCACCCTGATCTTGGCACAGTAATGCCAGGAAAATTTATCCCTTTTGCAGAAAATAATGGCCAAATTCGATTGGTTTCAAACACCATATTCAAGAAAATTTTCTCCTCTCCACAAGTGGCCCAATTGAAAGAGGGTAAAAAGCCTATTAGATTGATGATTAACATAAGTGGTGCTCATTTAATTGATCTTGAGTTTGCGGATAACTTCATTACGATGGTCAAGAGTTATGATTTTCCTCTGAATTTAATCGACTTAGAGGTTACTGAAGGCGTATTTTTAGAAGATAAGCAAAGACCTATTAGGATGATGCAAGCTCTAAACAAATTGGGTGTTAAATTTGCCTTGGATGATTTTGGTACAGGCTACTCTTCATTCTCTTATTTGCAAAAATTGCCTATTCAATTCTTAAAAATAGATAAATCATTTGTGAATGATCTTAGAGGTGCATCTGTAGGGGGGTCGATAGTAGAAAATATCATCGCCTTGGCTCACACTCTGAATTTAAAAGTGGTTGCAGAGGGGGTGGAAACTGAGGAGCAGTTTAATGTACTGCTTGTCTTAGGTTGTGACTATTTTCAAGGTTGGTACTGCGGAAGACCGGGACCTTTGCCCTCATCACTACAGGGGTGATCTCACCCCTAGTAGATTCTTATGATCGTCCGGTGCTACCAAAGCCGCCTGCACCACGACTACTCTCGGTAAACTCTTCTACCACCTTGAGTTCTACTTGTTGCACAGGCATCACCACTAATTGAGCTAAGCGCTCCATAGGCTCTAGCTTGAATGGGGTAGAACCACGATTCCAGGTGCTTACCATTAATTGGCCTTGGTAGTCAGAATCAATCAAACCCACTAAGTTACCTAGTACGATGCCATGCTTATGACCTAGCCCAGAACGCGGCAAAATAAAGGCGGCGTAGCGTGGATCTTCAACGTAGATTGCTAAACCCGTAGGTACAAGCACTGTCTGACCAGGAGCAATCTCAATGGTTGCATCAATGCATGCACGTAGATCTAATCCAGCACTTCCAGGAGTGCCATAGCTTGGCAGTTGATCACGCATACGTTCATCGAGAATTTTGACTTGAAGGGCTTGCATGGTATGTCCTGAAACGTAGAGAGTAAATAAAGATGGTTTGGGTTAAATCTTTTTGGCGACCAGTTGAATGAGCTGACGTGCTAACTGAAGTTTTTCGGCTTTCGCAATTTTCTTGCTGCCAGCGTCATCCACCACAAGTAACTCATTGAGATCGCTGCCAAAGGTATCTGGGCCAATATTGCCAACAACCATTGGAATGCCTTTGCGCTTTCGCTTTTCACTCGCATGGGCTTCCAAATCTGTGGATTCTGCTGCAAAGCCCACACAATATGGGTGGGGCTTACCATTTTTGGTCTTTGCTGTTTGAGCAACATCCACGAGAATATCGGGATTGGCGTTAAATTCGATGTTAGGCGCCTCTTTGCCTTGTCGTTTGATTTTTTCTTTAGAAGGTTTTGCGATGCCCCAATCAGCAACTGCAGCTACAGCAAAGAACACATCACAATCTGCGGCATTCATGGCGGCAGTATGCATTTCCTTTGCACTTGTAACATTGGTACGAATAATTTTTCCGCTTGCCTCTAATGGAGTTTCTAGTGTGCAGGGCCCCGCAATCAGATGAACTTGTGCACCTGCTTCCAGAGCGGCACGTGCAATAGCAAAGCCCATCTTGCCTGAGCTGTGGTTTGTAATGCCACGCACAGGATCAATGGCCTCAAAAGTAGGGCCAGCAGTAATGAGTACTTTTTTGCCTATTAAAGATTTTTTCTGAAAGAATGCAATGACTTGCTCAGCAATTTCTGAGGGCTCAAGCATTCTACCCATGCCTACTTCGCCGCAGGCCTGAAACCCACTGGCAGGTCCAAGTAGCGCAACCCCATTAGCATTTAGCCGTTGAGCGCTTCTTTGGGTGGCAGCATGCTCCCACATCTGCTTGTTCATCGCTGGGGCAATTAAGAGCGGGCAGTCTCTTGCTAGACAGAGCGTGCTCAGCAAGTCATCCGCTAAACCCAAAGAAATTTTGGCCATCAGATCAGCACTTGCTGGTGCAATCACAATGGCATCTGCCGAGCGCGATAACTCAATGTGAGCCATATTGTTCGGAATGGTGCTATCCCATTGGCTTAAGTAAACCGGATTGCCAGTAAGAGCCTGCATAGTCACTGGCGTCACAAATTGTTGTGCAGCTTCAGTCATGACCACTTGAACAGAAGCGCCTCCTTGAATCAGTAGGCGTGCGAGTTCAGGCGTTTTGTATGCTGCAATCCCGCCAGAGATACCAAGAAGGATTTTCTTATTTAAAAGTGATTGCATGGCGCCAGCTTAATGGGATTGTGAGAATTTGCCAAATGACTTGCGCAACTCTCCAAAAATGATGAGTACTGCGCCAATGCAGATAGCGCTATCGGCAATATTAAAGGCCGGCCAATGCCAATTGGCGTAATGAATATCGATAAAGTCAATTACGGCACCACACATGAGGCGATCTAAGACATTTCCTAGTGCTCCCCCCAGGATTAGACTGAGGGCCCAACACAGTAACTTGTCACATTGGTTTTTGCGCAATAACCAAACAATGTAGACGCAAGCAAGCAGTCCAAGGATAGTAAAGAACCAGCGTTGCCAACCGGAGCCTTGGGCTAAAAAGGAGAAAGCTGCTCCAGGGTTGAAAAGCAGCAGCCAATTAAGGAATGGCAATACGCGCTCTGGTACACCCAGTTGTAAATGACTTAAAGCCTGCCACTTTGTAATCTGATCGATAAACAGAGTTAGCGTGGCAATAGTCATATGGCGCAAAAAGCTAGGGTTCATATGATTTTCAGTTTTATGCAAAGAGGCGATGATCGCCATTACCAAAGAGGTTGCTAATACAGCGACTACAGAGATCAGGGTGATCAGCATTGCTGCCAACATCTTTGGTGTGATGCCAGCAACGGCCACACTTTTTATATTGACTACCGCGCACTAGAACTTCTAAGCCACCATTACTCAGTTCAATATTGGCGCTGGAGGTAATGGTTACAAAACGCAAATCATCATTGAGTGAGTGAAGGATTGCAAAGTCTACATCCCCCAATTTAATGGTCAACTCAGCTTGCAAGGATGAGCCTACATTGCCAGCTTCGCGTTCGATTTCAATTGCTTTAGTGACTTCTGAGCGAATTTCGCGGATGCGATTCCATTTGGCAAGCAATTCATCTGCGTTGGCAATTTGTGGGAACTGACCAAACTCTTCCATGAAGATCGAATCTGCAGGATGACTTCCTAAGCCATGCGGAAAATCTTTCCAGGCTTCTTCTGCAGTAAAAGATAGGAATGGCGATAACCACTTCAAGAGATTGCGAGTGATGTGAAATAAAGCGTTCTGAGCAGCACGGCGATCAGGAGAGTCGGGTGCGCTCGTATAGAGACGATCTTTCAGAATGTCTAAGTAGAAGCCACCCAAATCTTCAGAACAGAAACTCAACATGCGCGCAACTGCTGGCTGGAATTCATATGACTTGTAGTGCGCTTCAACATCGCTCTGCAATTGATTGGCAAGAGCTACCGCATAACGATCAATCTCGAGCCACTGATCAACGGGCATGGCATGCTTGCCTGGATCAAAATCAGAGAGATTGGCTAACAGGAAGCGCAAAGTGTTACGGATCCGGCGATAGCTTTCAGTAACGCGCTTGAGAATTTCATCTGAGATCGTCATCTCACCAGAGTAGTCAGTTGATGCCACCCAAAGACGAATGATTTCTGCACCAAGTTTGTCAGCAACTTGTTGTGGAGCAATGACATTTCCTACTGACTTGCTCATCTTGCGACCTTGACCATCAACTGTAAAGCCATGAGTGAGCAGGGCTTTATAGGGAGGCTTGCCATCGAGCATCGCACCAGTAAGCAGTGATGAGTGAAACCAGCCGCGATGTTGATCAGAGCCTTCGAGATACAAATCAGCAAGGCGACCATCAGGGGTTTCTGTCTCTGCCGTTAATAACTCATCACGATGTGAGCCGCGAATCACATGCCAGTGGGTTGTGCCGGAGTCAAACCACACATCCAAGGTATCACGATTTTTTTCATATTGAGTGGCGTCATCTCCAAGCAACTCTGCAACTTCAAGTTTTTGCCAAGCTTCGATACCATCTTTTTCTACACGTTTAGCTATCTCTTCTAACAATTCCACGGTGCGGGGATGCGGTTCACCGGTTTCTTTGTGAACAAAGAAGGCCATTGGCACGCCCCACTGACGTTGACGTGACAATGTCCAGTCAGGGCGATTAGCAATCATGCTGTGTAAACGCTGTTTTCCCCAAGCAGGGAAGAACTCGGTATTTTCAATGCCCGCTACGGCAGTTTCGCGCAAGCTAGCTTTGCCATCGGATGGCTTTTTATCCATGCTCGCAAACCACTGGGAAGTAGCGCGATAAATGATGGGGGACTTATGGCGCCAGCAATGCATGTATGAGTGGGTATAGGTTTTGTCGCGCAATAGACTGCCTGCTTCACGCATTGCTTCAACAATCTTTGGATTAGCTTTCCAGATATATTCGTTAGCAAAAAGCGGTAACCAAGAGGCATACACGCCATTGCCCATGACTGGATTGAGAATATCTTTGTCGTCCAGCTGATTTGCTTTGCACGACTTAAAGTCTTCCTCACCATAAGCGGGCGCAGAGTGAACAATGCCAGTGCCCGTATCTAAGGTCACGTATTCCGCCGGATAAATAGGTGAAAGCCGTTTATAGCCCTCATGCAATGAGGAGAGCGGATGCCAAAAAGAAATGTTTGCGAGTTGTGCGCCTAGGCAGGTAGCAATCACATTGCCTGTTAGGCCATAGTCCTGTAAACAGGTTTCAACGCGATCTTTCGCGAGGATTAAGAGCTTGTCGCCAACATCAACCAATGCATAAGTGAGTTCAGGATGAACGTTCATTGCCTGATTGGCGGGAATGGTCCAAGGTGTTGTGGTCCAGATCACAATTTGACCAGGCTTATTTGGTAACTCGGTCAGGCCAAAGGCCTTAGCAAGTAGGGGACGCTGCGCATCATCAAAGGCAAAGCCAACATCGACGGTTGGATCAGTTTTGTCCTGATATTCCACTTCGGCCTCTGCCAAGGCAGAGCCGCAATCAAAACACCAGTTCACGGGTTTTAAGCCCCGAAAGACATAACCTTTCTCCCAGATCTTGCCGAGTGCGCGGATTTCATCTGCCTCATTGCGGTAGTTCATCGTCAGGTAGGGGTTATTCCAGTCTCCCAGTACGCCCAGCCGTTCAAAATCTTTTTTCTGCTTATCCACCTGTACTTGCGCATAGGCACGGGCTTTGGCTTGCACTTCAGCTGTTGGCAAATTCTTGCCAAATTCTTTTTCAATCTGAATCTCGATCGGCATTCCATGGCAATCCCAACCAGGAACATAAACGGCATCAAATCCCATTAACCAGCGAGATTTCACAATCATGTCCTTCAAAATCTTATTGACCGCATGGCCAATATGAATATCACCATTCGCATACGGAGGACCATCATGCAGAATGAACTTCGTTTGATTGGCATGTGCTGCACGAATTTTTTCGTAGAGCTTATTTTTCTGCCACTGAGCAACCCATTGTGGTTCACGTTTAGCCAGATCCCCGCGCATCGGAAATGCAGTATCTAGTAGGTTGACAGGGTAGGTATTTTCTTTTTCAGACATATGCTTTTTTCTGGAAATAATTTCTGGCGTGCTTTGCATCTGCTGCAATGGCTTTTGTAAGAGTATCGAGGTCATCATACTTGGCCTCGTCACGAATTTTTTCTAAGAGTTCTACAGTAATGATTTTTCCGTAGACGTCTGCGCTGTAATCAAAAATATGGGTCTCTAGCAGCACGCGTCCCTGATCCTCGACCGTGGGTCTTACGCCCAGGCTGGCTACGGCCGGGAGGGGTTGATCACTCAACCCTAAGACCTGAGCTGTAAAGATTCCGGTAGTCGCAGGTTTGCGATGATGCAGATGATTTGCCACCGCAAGATTCAGCGTTGGAAAGCCGAGTTTGCGTCCCAGTTGTTGTCCGTGAATGACATGACCAGAAATTCCGTAAGGGCGACCTAATAATTTTTCTGCTTGATGCATATCGCCATTAGCAAGTGCGCTACGTAAAGCTGAGCTAGAAATACGCTCACCATCCTCCAGAATAGTTTGGATGCTGGATACCGCAAAGCCATATTTCTCACCAGCGGCTTTTAAGCTCTCAAAATTACCTGCGCGTTTTGCACCATAGCAAAAATCATCGCCAATCAAAATCCATTTCGTATTTAGACGTTTGACAATGATTTCTGAAACAAATTCTTCAGGACTAAGTCGCGCAAAAGCGGAGTTAAAGTGTTCTACCACTACCCGGTCAATTCCAAGTTGAGATAAAGCAGCCAATTTATCGCGCAGGTTCAAAATTCGTGGGGGCGCTTCTTCGGGCAAGAAGAATTCTTTAGGGTGAGGCTCAAAGGTCATCACGCAACTAACAAGGTTTCGCTCTTTAGCGCCCTCAACCAGCTGCTTGAGCAAGGCGCGATGACCCCTGTGCACCCCATCGAAATTACCGATGGTTAAAGCACAAGCAGATACTGCAGAAAAATCGGTCGGGCCGCGGAATACGTTCACAAAATCGCTTTCAGGGTAGCCATCAATTATATTGTGGGCATGCTTTCTATCGTTACCTTAATCTCTGGCCGCGGATCCAATTTCGAGGCCATCGTCAAAACGGCTCAAAAAGAGCAATGGCCGGTCAAATTTGTGGGGGTGATTGCGAATCACTCTGCGGCTAAAGGCCTTGATTTTGCTCGCTCCCAAGGCATTCCGGGTTTTGTGATCGAGCACAAGGAGCATGCCACCCGCGAGTCCTTTGATGCTGCCTTAATGCAGAAAATTGATGAGTTAGGGGCCGATTTAGTGGTTTTGGCGGGCTTTATGAGAATTCTGACTCCAGGCTTTATTCGTCACTTTGAGGGTCGTTTGATCAATATCCACCCAGCGCTTTTGCCTGCTTTCCCTGGGTTGCATACCCACGAGAGAGCTTTGGAGGCTGGTGTGAAGGAGCATGGGGCTACAGTGCACTTTGTGACCGAGGGGGTAGATGAGGGCCCGATTATTTGTCAGGCTGCCGTTCCAGTTCTAGAAGGTGACGATGCAGATACTTTGGCCGCGCGTGTTTTAAGTGCGGAGCATCAGATTTACCCGCGGGCCGTAAAATGGTTCCTTGATGGACGATTGCGAATAGAAGGTAATCAAGTGAAGTTACAACCCCCCGAGTCGCAATTTTTTAAACTATGAGTGCAGAACGCCCCCCACGTAAATCTGGCAACAGATTAGCACCGCACAAAAGTTACGCAGCGAAAACTAAAGATCCTCTGCGTCGCTCCGAGCGACGCAATGCTAGTGGCAATTTAATTGCACCTGAAGGTCAAAAGAATTTCTCGAATGCCAAGGCTCTTCCTCAACATGCTATTCATCTAGAGAGATTGTTGCCCGAGTTACTTAGTTTTGAGCAACCTGCCGATCGTGTAGTGAGTCGTTATTTTCGAGCCGAGCCACAACTTGGAAATCGTGATCGCGCATTAATTGCTGAGAGTGCGTTTGCCATTCTCCGTCGTAAAAATGAATTCTCCCAGTTTGCGGTAAGCGGTGAAGGCTCTCAGGCTAGACGCTTAGCCCTATTGGGTTTGCTGTCCGCTTTATCTGAAGGCGGTTTAGGTTCAGCGAACCGCGCGGAGAGTGCGATTGCGGATTTAGCGCACGTACTGAAATCTGGCGAATATGAATGGTTGCAACGTTTTCCTACGGTTGATCCTGCAGCATTGAATCCACTTGTGCGCAACAATTTGCCAGAGTGGCTATGGGATGCATTTGGAAAATATCCTGGTGAAGAAACACGTGAAGAGCTAGCAAAATCATTAATGCATCCTGCGCTCTTAGATTTGCGTGCCAACACGATGAAAACCAATCGCGAAGAATTACTCGCGCAAATGAACGCATTGGGCGGTCGATATCAAGCTATTCCAACTCCGTATGCACCTGATGGTGTGCGCATCATGGGTAAGCCTGCTTTGCAAAATACAGTTGGCTTTAAAGCCGGCATGTTTGAGGTGCAAGATGAGGGCAGTCAGCTTTTAGCTTACTTGCTTGCGCCAAAGCGTGGCGAGATGGTGGTTGACTTTTGTGCAGGTGCCGGAGGCAAAACACTTGCGATTGGTGCCTTGATGCGCTCCACTGGACGCCTCTATGCCTTTGATACATCCGAGCGTCGTTTGGCGAATTTGAAGCCAAGGCAGGCCCGTAGCGGCCTTTCTAACGTTCACCCAGTATGGATTGATAGCGAGAACGATGCCAAGATCAAGCGCTTGGCTGGGAAGATTGATCGGGTTTTGGTAGATGCCCCTTGCAGTGGCATGGGTACCCTACGCCGCAATCCTGACCTGAAATGGCGTCAAACCCCCGAAGGCATCTTGGAACTCAATCAAAAGCAAATGAGTATTCTGTCCTCAGCTGCTCGCTTACTAAAGCCTGGTGGCCGCTTGGTTTATGCCACCTGCAGTCTCTTACCCCAGGAAAATCAAGCGATTGCAGAAGATTTCCTCAGTAAACATCCTGAATTTGAGGCTGTTCCAGCCGCTGAGGTTCTTAAGCCATTGTTTCCAAAGGATAAATTGCCTTTAGGATGCACTTCAGATAATCCATGGTGGCAACTTTGGCCACATATTCATGGCACAGATGGCTTTTTTGGAGCTGTTTTTCAGAAAAAAGGTACTAAACCTGAAAAGTCAGAAAAGCCCAAATCTGAAGAGTTAACGAAAGATAAGGTCAAAAAGACCTAAAAAGCATTAAAATAAGAGCCAATACTACTTTAGGACTTACTTTTGAATACAGTTTCTGGTTTGGATTTGTTTCTGCATTGGCTTGCTAATGGCTACTTAGATTGGTCATGGTGGCAGATTGTTCTGTTTACCTTGATAGCTACCCATATCACTATTGCCTCAGTAACCATCTTCTTACACCGCTGCCAGGCCCACCGAGCGCTTGAATTGCACCCGCTTGCAGCCCATTGCTTCCGTTTTTGGCTCTGGCTCACTACTGGCATGGTTACCAAGGAGTGGGCTTCTATTCATCGCAAGCATCACGCCAAATGTGAAACTGTGGATGATCCACATAGCCCGCAAATTTTGGGGATTGGCACAGTCCTTTCTCGCGGGGCAGAGCTCTATAAAAATGAAGCTGCAAACCAGGAGACATTAGAAAAGTTTGGCCATGGCACTCCGGATGACTGGGTGGAGCGCAATATCTATTCCAAGTTTTCTTGGCAGGGTGTAGCCCTGATGCTCATTATTGATGTATTTTTATTTGGGGGCATTGGCCTGACTGTTTGGGCAGTGCAGATGTTATGGATTCCAATTACTGCAGCTGGTGTTATTAATGGCATTGGTCACTATTGGGGATATCGTAACTTTGATTGTGAAGATGCCTCAACCAATATTTTCCCTTGGGGAATTTTGATTGGCGGTGAAGAGTTGCACAACAATCATCACACCTTTGCAACAAGCGCCAAACTTTCTAATAAATGGTATGAGTTTGATATTGGTTGGCTCTACATTCAGATGATGGCTCTAGTTGGCTTGGCAACAGTGAAAAAGACTTCGCCTAAACCGGTGCTTAGTGATTTGCGTCCAGCCGATCAAAATACATTGGAGGCCATCATTGCCAATCGTTATGAAATTATGGCTCGCTACAGCAAGACACTGTGCAATTTTTTCAGCAATGAAGTGCAACATATGCAAGTTCTCGCAGCGCATTTAACTGATGCCGGAACATGGTTGTCTAAGGATGAGTCTCGTTTAAGTGAGGAAGAGAAATCCAAACTGGAGGAGTTGATGGCAAGCAATGCTCAGCTGCGCAAGATGATTGAGATGCGTCGGGATCTACAGGCAATCTGGGGGCGCTCTAGCGCCACGAGAGAGCAATTACTCTCACAGTTACACGCTTGGTGTCAGCGTGCTGAAGATAGCGGCTTAAGCAGTTTGCGCGAGTTCTCATTGAGATTGCGTCGCTACGCTTAAGCGCCCAGAATGCAGTAAGTATTTAAGGCAAATAAAAAACCCGCAACTAAGCGGGTTTTTTATTTGCTGGAAGTAAATTACTTCAGCTTTGTTTCTTTATAAGCAACGTGCTTGCGAATGGTTGGATCGAATTTCATGATCTCCATTTTTTCAGGCTTTGTACGCTTGTTTTTTGATGTTGTGTAAAAGTGACCAGTACCAGCTGATGACTCTAACTTGATTTTTTCTCTGCCGCCTTTAGCCATTTCTGTGCTCCTTAAATTTCGCCGCGTGCACGGAGATCAGACAACACAGCATCAATACCGTTCTTGTCGATTACGCGCAAACCAGCATTGGTTAAGCGCAAGCTAATCCAACGGTTTTCAGATTCAACCCAGAAACGACGGTTTTGCAGGTTAGGCAAAAAGCGACGCTTCGTTTTATTGTTTGCATGGGATACATTGTTGCCAACCATCGGCTTCTTCCCAGTGACTTGGCAAACTTTTGCCATGACATAACTCCATTAATTGCGAAAAAAGAAGATTGTATCAGTCCTAGCCTATTTTGGGCTAGTCCTAAATGCCTTTGCCGATGGGGTTTGGGATTCAAGACGGTCATAAATCCCCCTATGTTCTCTATAAGTTAGTGATTACTACCTTTAATTGTCAATATTCATCAGGCCAGAGTCGGAAAATGAGAAAAATCCACTACCACTGACGATGCAGTGGTCTAAAAGAGGAATATCCACCAATTGCAAAGCATTCATGAGGGTTTTGGTGAGCTCTTGATCGGAGTTGCTCGGCAATGGATTGCCACTGGGGTGGTTGTGGGCGACGATGAGGGCGCTGGCATTTCTGGCAAGGGCTTCCTTCAGGATTTCTCGGGGGTAGACCGTGGTGTGGGTAATAGAGCCTCTGAAGAGCTCTTGGCACTCAATTAAATGAAGGCGTGAGTCTAAGTAGAGGCATAGAAAGACTTCGTGAGGTAAGCGTCCAATCTTAGCCTGCAAGAATTCCCTGACATGACTAGGTGAGGAAAATATGCCGTCCTCCGACAAGCCCTCCTCAAGACTGCGTTTGACTAGCTCGTATGCAGCTTGAATCTGGGCCCATTTAGATAATCCCATGCCATGGATGCGGGTGAAATCTTCACGGGTGCATGCTAGGAGCCGTGGCAAGCTGCCAAAGTGATGGAGCAAGTCTTTGGCTAGGGCTACAGCACTTTTCCCCTTAACTCCCACCCGTAAAAATATTGCCAGTAGCTCTGCATCTGAGAGAGCTTCCGCCCCTAGGTGGCGCAACTTTTCGCGGGGCTGCTCACTTTTTGGCCAAGCTGTAATTGGGGAATTCACTACAGGCACGGGCCTAGATACAATCACCTTATGACTAAGCTTACTGTTTTGCCCAATTCCTACTTGACCCTCAACTACCGGCTCACTTTGCCTAATGGGGATGATTACATCAATACTTTTGTTGACCGTCCTGCGACGGTTTTGATGGGTTCTGGACAATTTGCTCCCTGCTTTGAAAAAGTGTTGTTGGGACTAGAGGTTGGTGAGAAAAAAAGTGCACTACTTGCGCCAGAAGAAAGTTTTGGCGAGCGTAAAGAAGATTTGGTGCAATGGGTTTCCTTGAAGGCGCTCAAGGAGGGGCGCGATGATGACATCGAATTTAATCCAGGCGATGTCATTGAGTTCAATGCTCCGGGCGGTGCGCAATATGCAGGTGTGTTGCAATCGATTGATGAAGAGGGGGCATGGTTTGACTTTAATCATCCTTTGGCCGGAAGACCGGTGACATTCGAAGCAGAAATTGTGGCTATTCTGTAAATCATGAGTACTTCAGATAACGCTGAAATTTTGATGGCTCAACCCCGCGGTTTTTGTGCGGGTGTTGATCGCGCAATCAATATCGTGAACGAGGCGCTGACGCGTTTTGGAGCACCGATCTATGTACGTCATGAAATCGTACATAACGCTTATGTGGTGAATGAACTGCGCGAAAAGGGCGCAGTTTTTGTTGAGGAGTTGCACGAGGTTCCTAAAGGCGGCATTGTTGTCTTTAGTGCACACGGCGTTTCTCAAGAGGTTCGTAAGGATGCCCAAGACCGTGGCTTGCAGGTATACGACGCTACCTGCCCTTTGGTTACCAAGGTGCATCTTGAAGTAGTGAAGATGTGCAAAGAAGGCTTTACGGTTCTGATGATTGGTCATGCTGGTCATCCTGAGGTTGAGGGCACCATGGGGCAAGTCAAGGAAGGTGTATTTCTGATTGAAAAAGTTGGTGATGTTGATTCACTATCTTTCCCAAGCGGTGAAAAAATTGCCTTCGTGACACAAACCACACTATCAGTTGATGAAACCAAAGAAATTGTTGAGGCACTTACTAAAAAATTTCCCAATATTGTTCAGCCACGTAAGCAAGATATTTGTTATGCAACACAGAATCGGCAAGATGCTGTGAAATTTATGGCACCCCAAGTCGAGCTGGTTATTGTGGTTGGTAGTGCGACAAGCTCAAACTCTAATCGTTTGCGGGAGTTATCTGAAAAGCTTGGTGTTCCCTCTTACATGGTGGATGCACCAGAGCAACTAAAGCCTGAATGGTTCGCCGGTAAGAAGCAGATTGGATTAACAGCAGGCGCTTCAGCGCCCGAAAGCTTGGCACAAGCCATCGTTGCTCGTATTCAAGAATTTGGCCCCCGGCAGGTAAGGGCGCTTGATGGGGTAGTGGAAGACGTTACCTTCTCCCTGCCCAAAAATTTAGTTGGGTAGGACTTAGTCTACTTGCTTGAGTAGTTCGCGTAGCATGCTGCACATTAAGCGAATTTCATCATCGCTCACATTGAGGGCTGGCATAAAACGTAATAAGTTTGGTCTTGGTGAATTAATGAGGAGGCCCTCAGGGTTGCGCTCACGAGCAAGCTCCACAAGTTTTGGGCCAACATCTTTGCCCAGCATGAGGGCGCGTAACAAACCTTCGCCACGTTCACCTTCAAGCTGAAATTCTGCGCAGAGCTTTAACAACTCGGATTGCAGCAATGTTCCTTTAGCTTTAACGCTGTCTAAAAATCCTGGGGCCAATAGCTGCTCAATAACGCTGATGCCCACTGCAGTCATGAGTGGGTTGCCGTTATAGGTGCCGCCCTGATCTCCTGGTACAAAGCAAGCTACTGCATCGGTAGCCAGCAGAGCGGAGAGTGGCACACCTCCGCCGATACCTTTACCTAAAGTCATAATATCTGGCTCAATACCAAACAGTTGATAGGCAAAGAGACTGCCTGTACGACCACAACCAGCTTGTACCTCATCAACAATTAAGAGAATATTGTTTTCTTGGGTGAACTTGCGCAGCTCCTGCATAAATTCTTTAGTCGCAGGGATTACGCCGCCTTCGCCTTGCACTGGCTCAAGCATGACTGCAACTGTTTTATCAGTTACCAGCTTTTTAACGGACTCTAAATCATTTAAATCTGCTTTTGGGAAGCCGGCAACTTGTGGGGCAAACATCGTATCCCAACCAGGCTTACCAGAGGCGCTCATCGTGGCTAAGGTACGACCATGAAAGCTGTGATCAAAGGTAATGATTTCAAAAGCACCATTTTTATTAAGCTGGCCCCACTTGCGAGCAAGCTTAATAGCACCTTCATTTGCCTCGGCGCCACTATTAGCAAAGAAAACTTTATCAAAGCAACTATTGTTTGTTAATAGATTGGATAAACCAATCATCGGCTCGTTGTAAAACGCAGGACTGGGATTCATCAGCTTTTTGGCTTGTGCATTTAGCGCTGCAATCATGCCAGCGTTACTGTGACCCAAACAATTGACCGCCCAACCTTGCAAGAAATCTAAATAACGTTTGCCATTGTTGTCTGTCATCCACGAGCCATTGCCTTCCACCATTACCAATTCTGGGCGTTGGGTAATAAACATCACTGAGTGGGTATCGATATCGTGGGCTGGCTTATTCATATGAGTTAAAAGAATTGGGTTGTCAAAAGTAGTTTCTATTATCTAACGATAACCAATTTAGTTCGTAGCTAAATCCGCAGCATTGGTGAAGGAATCAGCAAAGAATTCTTCCTCAGGTAGGTGACACTGGGATGAAAAATCTGCCCGAGCAGCATTCACCATCACTGGGGCGCCACAGGCATATACCTGAAAGTCATTCATATTGGGGTGGTCAGCCATGACCGCCTGATGAACAAACCCGCTGCGGCCCAGCCAGGCATCTTCGGGTAAGGCGTCCGAAATCACGGGTACGTAGCTAAAGCCTGCAATTTCCTTTTCCCAGGTCTTGCATAAAGCGTCCAAATACAGATCGCTTGGACGACGCCCACCCCAATAGAGATGAATTGGGCGTTGAATTTTCTTGGCTTGCATTTGCTCAATGATGGATTTAATTGGCGCAAATCCAGTGCCTGCAGCAACAAAGATGATGGGTTTCTGAGAGTCCTCGCGCAAGAAGAAGCTGCCCAAGGGGCCTTCAAAGCGCAAAATATCTTTTTCTTTTAAGGCGGGAGTAACTGCAGCAAATACAAAATCAGTAAAGAGGCCGCCAGGTAAGTGACGAAGGTGTAACTCTAAGGGGCCTTCCTGAGCTGGCGCATTCGCAATGGAGTAAGCACGTCGCTGGCCATCTTTCAGTAAAAATTCTAGGTACTGCCCCGCTAAGAACTGGAAGCGTTCCGCAGCCGGTAACTGTAGCTTGAGAATAGCGACATCACTTGTGGGCCTCTCAATGCTATTGACTCGACAGGGTACTTTTCGAATGGCGATATCACCTGCGCCCTGAACTTCTCGGGCTTCAATCAGTAGGTCGGAGTGGGGGTGAGCGCAGCAAAATAGGGTGCTGCCTGTGGTTTCATCTGCCTTACTGAGCGCACTTTCACTATGCTGGCCGTGAGTGACATGGCCCTCTACGATCTTCCCTTTGCAAGAGCCACATGCGCCATTTTTACAACCATAGGGCAGGTTAATCCCTTGACGCAGAGCTGCCTCCAAAAGTGTTTCATCTTGGCTAACCGTAAATTGTTTGCCGCTCGTTTTGAGCGTAACCTGGAAAGACACTCTCATTCCTTTCAATAAATCGTTACGATGTTACCTATGCAATCTTTTAGCAAACCTTCCATCCTCATTATTGGCTGTGGCGACATTGGCATGCGAGTGGCACAACAATTGTCCCGTAGTCATCGAGTGTTTGCTTTAACGTCTTCGAAAAATCGCTTTCAGGAGCTGAGGGATGTTGGCGCGATTCCAATTTGGGGTGATCTAGATAAGCCAGAGACACTTTGGCGACTGTCTGGATTGGCGCAAACGGTAATCCATTTAGCGCCACCTCAAAATCAAGGGAATCGTGATTATCGAACCCGCAACCTGTTGAGAATTTTAGCCCAAGGCTCTAATGCTGTCAGACGCTTCATCTATATCAGCACCACTGGTGTTTATGGTGACCACAAGGGTGCAAAAGTCAGCGAAACCACGCCAGTGAGTCCTGAGAGTGAGCGAGCGTATAGAAGGGTTGACGCAGAGCGAGTGTTGCGTTTGTGGGCGCCAGCACATGGAGTGACCTTGACGATTTTGCGTGTCCCAGGAATTTACGCAGCTAATCGTTTGCCAATTGAGCGTCTGCAGTCGCAGACTCCAGCCCTGCTTCCCGAAGAGGACGCTTATTCTAATCACATCCATAGTGATGATCTCGCCAGATTAATTTGTGCGACTGTGTATCACGGCAAACCACAACGAATTATTAATGCTTGTGATGGCTGTGAAACTAAAATGGGTGATTACTTCGATGAAGTGGCTGATGCATATGGCTTGGACAGGCCGTCCCGCAAGCCAGCTAGTGAGCTGCAGAAATTGGTGAGTCCAATGCTGTGGTCATTTATGCGGGAATCAAGACGCGTAACCAATACTCGATTACACGAGTTGAAAACTCCGCTACGTTATCCCAGCGTAGCGGATTTTCTGAAGACTACTTCCAAGAATCCTTGAGGCCGACTGTCCGATTAAAAACGGGCTTGCCTGGTTTGGAGTCTATTTTATCAACAACGAAGTAGCCATGACGTTCAAACTGAAGGCGATCTTCGGCTTTGACATCTTTCATGCAAGGTTCCAAATATGCGGCAATAGTTTCTTTGGAGTTTGCGTTAATGGCATCTAAGAAATTTTTATCGCCACTATCCGGATGTGGATCGGTAAAGAGGTGATCATAGAGGCGGACTTCAGTTGGGATCGCTTCAGCAGCGCTAATCCAATGAATATTGCCCTTAACCTTGTAATTATTTGAGCCGGGGGTGCCGCTCTTACTATCTGGGAAGTAGGCCACATTCACTTGGGTGACATTACCTTGGGCATCGGTCTCAAAACCAGTACATTCAACTACAAACCCGTGGCGCAAACGAACGCGGCTACCAGGTTGGTCACCGATCGGTGGATAGAGTCTAAAGAAACCTTTAATAGGTTCTTTCATAAAGTCATCAGCCTCAATCCACAGCTCACGCGTGAAATGAAATTCACGATTGCCCCATTCGGGGTGTTGAGGATGGCGTGGCGCAGAGCAAGACTCTTGAGTCGCAGCATCAAAGTTTTCAACCACCAGTTTGAGCGGCGTTAATACCGCAGTCGCACGCGGTGCTCTAGCCTCGAGGTCATCGCGCAAGGCTTGATCTAAAGTACTCATATCAATCCAACTATCTGCTTTTGAAACGCCAATGCGTTCGCAGAATAAGCGGATGCTCTCTGGGGTGTAACCGCGACGACGAATCCCAACGATGGTTGGCATTCGTGGATCATCCCAACCGTCAACATGCTTTTCTTCGACCAACTGCAATAACTTGCGCTTGCTGGTGATGGTGTACGTCAGGTTGAGACGGGCAAACTCATATTGATGGGGTACCGGATCTTTAAAGACGCCTAATTCTTTAAGAGAGTTCACAATCCAGTCATATAGCGGACGATTGTTCTCAAATTCAAGCGTGCAAATCGAGTGAGATACGTTCTCCAGAGCGTCAGAGATGCAATGGGTGAAGTCATAAAGGGGGTAGATGCACCATTTATCACCAGTCCGGTGATGCTCGGTATGGCGAATGCGGTAGACCACAGGGTCACGCATCACAATATTTGGATGGGCCATATCAATTTTCAGGCGTAGAACATGTTCACCATCTTTAAATTTGCCATCGCGCATCTCGCGGAATAAGGACAAATTTTCTTCAGGAGTACGATCCCGATAAGGACTATTTTTTCCTGGCTGACCAAAGTTGCCACGATTAGAGTGAATATCATCAGCGCTTTGGCTATCTACATAAGCTTTACCATTCTGAATCAGAATTTCTGCAAACTCGTAGAGGCGATCAAAGTAGTCACTAGCATGATAGAGGTGTGTACCCCAATCAAAACCAAGCCATTTAACAGCATCCAAAATACTATCCGCGTACTCAACATCTTCTTTAACGGGGTTAGTATCATCAAGACGCATATTGCAGCGCGCTCCACCAGCTAGATTGTTGTAATCAGCAGCGAGACCGAAATTAAGGGAAATACTTTTTGCATGACCAATATGTAAGTAGCCGTTTGGTTCTGGCGGAAAACGAGTGATGATGGCTGGAATGGCTTCACCAGCTAAATTGCTACGCTTGTCAAATGCTCCACTTGCTAAGTCATGATCAATGATCTGACGTAAGAAGTTAGAAGGTTCAGCAATGACACTTGCTGGAGCTTTAGAAGGTTTGCTATCTTGGGACATAGTCACATTGTAGAGAAAACCCCCGTCCCATAAAGAAAAAGCCCGCAAACTGCTGCGGGCTTGTTGCTGCAGAGGGTCAGAATCAATCTTCTACGAATGCTTCTTCGCGAGTCTTCTTCACTGCTGGTAGGGCCACAATCACAACCAAAAGGGCTGCTGCAATGAGCAATCCTAGGGAGAGTGGACGGGTTACAAAGGTGGAGAAGTCGCCACGAGATAACAAGAGCGCGCGGCGGAAATTCTCTTCCATCATGGGTCCGAGTACGAAGCCCAACAGCAATGGAGGGGGTTCGCAACCAAGCTTGAAGAAAAGATAACCAATCAGACCAAATGCAGCAGTGACGTATACATCGAATACAGTGTTATTGACTGTATAAACGCCGATACAACAGAACACCAAAATTGCTGGATACATGAAGCGATATGGAATCTTCAGGAGTTTTACCCAGATCCCGATCAAGGGTAGGTTCAGGAGAATCAGCATCACGTTGCCAATCCACATGGAAGCAATCAGGCCCCAGAACAATGCTGGGTTGCTCGTCATCACCTGTGGACCTGGCTGAATGTTGTGGATAGTCATCGCGCCAACCATCAAGGCCATCACGGCATTCGGTGGAATACCGAGTGTGAGCAGAGGAATGAATGAAGTTTGTGCAGCGGCGTTATTGGCTGATTCAGGACCAGCAACCCCCTCAATGGCGCCGTGACCAAATTCATGGCTGTACTTGGATGATTTTTTTTCTACAGAGTAGGCGCCAAATGCTGCTAGTGCTGCACCGCCGCCAGGTAGGATGCCCAAGATGGAGCCAATCGTTGTGCCACGCAAGATAGATGGAATCATGCGCTTCACATCTTGCTTGGTTGGGATCATGGTCGTCATCTTATTTAAGAAGCCCTCATCCTCATCCTTTTTCTCAAGGTTGCTCATGATCTCGGCGAAGCCAAAGACACCCATTGCAACCGCTACGAAGCCAATGCCATCACTGAGCTCTGGGATGTCAAAAGCGTAGCGCGATACACCAGAATTTACGTCGGTACCGATCAAGCCCATTAGTAAGCCAAGCACAATCATGCCAATTGCTTTTACTAAGGAGCCCGAGGCCAATACCACCGCACCGATAAGGCCTAAAACCATGAGCGAGAAGTACTCGGCAGGGCCAAACTTAAAGGCGAGTTGTGAGAGCGGGGCAGCAAAAGCAGCTAAAACGAGCGTTGCTACGCAACCAGCAAAGAATGAGCCCATGCCGGCAGTAAAGAGTGCAACACCAGCACGACCATTCCGTGCCATTTGGTAGCCATCGATCGCAGTGACCACCGACGACGTCTCCCCCGGGATATTCAGAAGAATTGCAGTAGTTGAACCACCGTATTGAGAGCCGTAATAAATACCAGCCAACATAATTAATGCAGCGATTGGAGGAAGTGCATAGGTTGCTGGCAAGAGCATGGCAATTGTGGCAATTGGACCAAGACCAGGCAAAACGCCAATGAGCGTTCCTAAGACGCAGCCAATCAAGCAATACAAAAGATTTTGTAAGGTAAACGCGGTTTCAAAACCGAGACCTAAATTAGCAAATAAATCCATTTTTAGAGTCCCTGTCTATTATTGTTGTAGGAATATAGGTAGAAGTGGGAACTGAAGTTTCAGGCCCAACACGAAAACCGAGTAAGTAAAGACGACTAGAAAAGTAGCATTGACTAAAGTGCCTTTCCAGTGGAACTCATGACTAGCGCTTGCAGATACAAACACCAAAGCAAAGACAGCCACAATAAAGCCCATAGTTGGCAAAAGAATTCCGTACAAAATAACTGAGCCGGTAATCAAGCCAATCACCTTCCAATTAAATGGGGGGATTTTCTCAATGGCAGCCTTGGCGCCAAGAGACTTAATCAAGATTAAAAGGCCAAGAGCAGTCATGACTAGGCCAAGCCAAAATGGGAAATATCCAGGCCCCATTTTTGCAGCTGTACCCATTGGATACTGGGTCGCCATAAAGGTAAAAAAGAGGCCAATGACCATGTACATTAGGCCAGCCCCAAAATCTTTTTGGTTGCGGATTTTCAAGTTGCGCTCCTGGTTGTCGACTTATAAGCCGATTTTATTAATGTTCAGGGATTGTAAGGCAGGAAAAGGCTATGGGGCCTAGCGTTTGCCCTAGGCTGGTGCCGATGCGATAATTGTTGGCATGAAAGTCTCCCAAATTCGCCAGGCTTACCTGGATTTCTTTGCCCAAAAAGGCCATCAAATTGTTCCGTCTAGCCCCGTAGTCCCCGGGGATGACCCTACCCTGTTATTTACCAACGCGGGCATGAATCAGTTTAAGGATGTGTTTTTAGGTTTTGACAAACGCCCCTATCAGCGGGCTACGACTGCCCAAAAATGTATTCGAGCAGGCGGAAAACACAATGACTTAGATAATGTTGGATATACCGCTCGCCATCATACTTTTTTTGAGATGCTGGGCAATTTTTCGTTTGGTGACTATTTTAAGAAAGACGCCATTCAATTTGCTTGGGATTTATTGACTCAAGTATTCAAGCTACCCAAAGAAAAACTCTTGGTCACCGTTTACGCGGAAGACGACGAAGCCTATGCAATTTGGAAAGACCAAATTGGCGTACCTGCCGATCGGATCATTCGCATTGGAGATAACAAAGGTGCACGGTATGCATCTGACAATTTTTGGATGATGGGTGACACTGGTCCATGTGGACCTTGTACTGAAATTTTTTATGACCATGGCGAGCATATTCCGGGAGGTCCTCCTGGTAGCCCAGAGGAAGATGGCGATCGCTTCATTGAAATCTGGAACAACGTCTTCATGCAGTTCAATCGTGATGAGGCTGGCGTCATGCATCCACTGCCTAAGCCAAGCGTGGATACTGGTATGGGCCTGGAGCGTATTGCAGCTGTCTTGCAGCATGTGCACTCAAATTACGAAATCGACCTCTTTGTCAATCTGATCAAGGCCTCAAAAGAGGCTGTAGATACGGCGGGCGGTGAGAATTGTGATGCTCAGAGTCCCTCACTCAAGGTCATTGCTGACCATATTCGTGCCTGTAGTTTTATAGTTGTTGATGGCGTAATTCCTGGTAATGCTGGTCGTGGTTATGTATTGCGTCGCATTGCACGTCGCGCAATTCGGCATGGGTATAAGTTAGGGGCTCGCAAACCATTCTTTTATCAACTAGTTCCTGCACTCGTAAAAGAGATGGGTGATGCCTATCCTGAATTGCGTGCAGCACAAGATAAGGTTAGCGAAGTTCTCAAGCAAGAAGAAGAGCGTTTCTTCCAGACCATTGCGAATGGCATGGAAATTTTAGATGGTGCATTAGCTGGTGGCGCCAAAGTAGTTGATGGTGAAACAGCATTCCGCTTGCACGATACTTTCGGATTTCCTTTGGATTTAACCGCAGACGTCTGTCGTGAGCGTGGCGTCACTGTAGATGCAGAAGGGTTTGAAGTAGCAATGCAAAAGCAGCGTGATCAAGCGCGTGCAGCTGGTAAGTTCAAAGTTGCTCAGGGCCTCGATTACAAAGGTAAGCCTACGCAGTTTCATGGCTACGACACCCTAAAGCATGAGGGGTCCAAGGTTACCGCCCTGTATGTAGATGGATCTGCTGTAACTTCAGTGAAGGCTGGCGATGCAGCAGTTATCGTGCTGGATAACACGCCTTTCTACGCCGAATCGGGTGGCCAGGTTGGCGACAAAGGCGAATTACGCAATGAATCTATCCGCTTTGCAGTAGAAGATACCTTCAAGATTCAGGCAGATGTGTTTGGACATCAGGGTGAAGTGCTCGAGGGCGAACTCAAGGTCGGGGATGGCTTGAATGCGCTTGTTGATATTCAGCAGCGAACAGATACCATGCGTAATCACAGTGCTACTCATATCTTGCACAAAGCCTTGCGTGAAGTGTTGGGTGAGCATGTGCAGCAAAAGGGCTCCTTGGTTGATGCTAGTAAAACCCGTTTTGACTTTACGCACAATGCACCTATCACTGCTGAGCAAATTCGCAAAATCGAAGAGATCGTGAATCAAGAGATTCTGGAGAACACCGCCACTTCAGGCAAGGTCATGTCTTTAGAGGATGCTCAAAAGACTGGCGCCATGATGCTCTTTGGTGAGAAATATGGCGATGAGGTGCGAGTATTGGAAATCGGTACTTCGAAGGAGTTGTGTGGCGGCACCCATGTATCTCGTACTGGGGATATTGGCAGCTTGAAGATTGTTTCTGAGGGCGGCGTTGCTGCTGGCATCCGCCGAGTTGAGGCGGTAACTGGAAATAATGCCCTGAATTTCTTGCAGAGCATGGAAGATCGAATTAATGAAGCTGCCTTAATTCTCAAAACACATCCGGGCGACTTGGTGAATCGCGTTGCACAACTACAAGAGAGTTTGCGTCAAGCTGAGCGTGAATTAGAAAAAGTGAATTCTAAGTTGGCGGCCAGTCAGGGTGATGAATTGGCAGGTCAAGCGATTCATATCAATGGCATCAAAGTATTGGCAGCACGTTTGGATGGTGCTGATGCAGGTGTCTTACGTGAAACCATGGATGCGCTCAAGAGTAAATTGAAAACAGCAGCGATTGTCTTGGCATCAGTACAGGGCGATAAAGTTAGTTTGATTGCTGGCGTCACTGCAGACTCAATCGGCAAAGTAAAGGCAGGCGATTTGGTGAACTTCGTGGCTCAGCAGGTTGGCGGTAAGGGCGGCGGCAAGCCAGAAATGGCCATGGCCGGTGGAAATGATCCTAGTAAATTAGGCGCCGCACTAGATGCTGTCAAAGATTGGGTAGCTAGTAAATGAGTGATGCAATTGTATTTAATGTAGAAGTGGATGCCATTGGCATGAACTGTCCATTACCGATTCTGCGGACTAAAAAGGCCTTAGCAACGATGCAGTCTGGAGAGGTATTGAAAGTAAAGGCAACAGATGCTGGTGCTGCCCATGACTTCCCTGCATTTGCTAAACAAACTGGCAATGAACTGATCGCCAGTACCTCCGAAGGTAATGTTCTAGTGTTCTTCTTAAAGCGAAGATAGAGCTTAGACTAGAGAGCGACTCTTTAAGTAAGCAGCGAAGTCGCTTGCCACTTCTGGGTGGCGTAGGGCAAACTCTACTGATGCCTTAAGGTAGCCAAGCTTGCTGCCACAGTCATAACGCACACCCTCATACTCATAAGCAAAGACAGGTTCTTGTTTGAGCAGAGCGGCAATAGCATCTGTGAGCTGAATTTCACCACCAGCACCCGGTTTGAGATTGCGAATATGACTAAAAATATCTGAAGAAAGTACATAGCGTCCCACTACCGCTAAATTCGAGGGAGCGTCTTTAGGCTGAGGTTTCTCAACGATGCCATCAAGACGATAGATGCCTTTGGCGACCTCGGAGCCTGAGACGATGCCATAGGAACCACTCTTGGCAGGATCAATTTTTTCTACGGCAATCACAGAGCCATTTTGCTCTTCAAATACCTTCAGCATTTGTTTTAAAACAGGCGGCTGTCCATCCAATAAGTCATCTGCAAGAATGATGGCGAATGGCTCATCACGCACGAGTTTTTCAGCACATAAAACAGCATGACCAAGACCAAGGGCCTCAGGTTGTCGGACATAAACGCAATCAACATGGCTTGGCTTGACGCTACGAACAATTTCTAGAAGGGCCTGTTTATTCTTTGCCTCTAACTCTGCCTCAAGCTCATATGCTTTATCAAAGTGATCTTCAATTGCCCGTTTGCTGCGACCGGTTACGAAAATCATTTCAGTAATCCCGGCTGCAATCGCTTCTTCTACCGCATATTGAATAAGCGGCTTATCAACCACATTGAGCATCTCTTTAGGGCTTGCTTTAGTGGCTGGTAAAAAACGAGTGCCTAAACCCGCAACAGGGAAGACTGCTTTAGTAACAGCTTTAGTGGTCAATGGCATAAGGATTCCAATCGCTCAGGATTTGCTAAGGTTTTATTTCAGACGCTCTAATTGTGCAACAAGCTTCTCATGATTTTGTTCAAAACCAGCAAGACGCTGTTTTTCTTGGGCTACAACGTCCACTGGCGCTCTGGCAACGAAGCTTTCATTACCCAGTTTGCTGCGAGCTTTGGTGATTTCATTAGCTAGACGCTCAATTTCCTTGCCAAGGCGAACGCGTTCAGCGCCTACGTCTACCTCAATTTTGAGAAGAAGCTTTAGATCACCCACGAGCGCCATTGGTGCATCTGGCGCATCTTTTTCTAAAGCAGACTCGTCTTGATAGATTTTGACTTCAGATAATTTAGCTAGTGCGAGTAAATATGGGGTAACTTTTTGTAGGAAGGCTTCTGGCCCACTAATCCAGAGTGGTACTTTTTGACCTGGGGGGACCTGCATTTCGCCACGCAGGTTTCTGCAGGCGTCGACAATCGCTTTGATTTGTGCCACCCATGCTTCGCTTTGTTCATCGATCTTATCTGCTTGAGCAACTGGGTATGGTTGCAGTGCGATGCTTTGCTTTTCTTGTTTGGCCAAATCTTTTCCAGATTTAGGGCCAACAGTTTGCCAAAGCGTTTCAGTGATAAATGGAATCAGTGGATGCGCCATCCGCAAGATTGTTTCAAGCACACGCAACAAGGTGCGGCGAGTTGCGCGTTGTTGTGCTGGGGTTCCAGTTTGCAGTTGTACCTTTGCTAACTCTAAGTACCAATCACAATACTCATCCCAAACAAATTGGTAGATGCTGCTCGCAATATTGTCAAAGCGATAGTTTTCAAAACCTTTGGCTACTTCGGCTTCAGTTCTTTGCAGTTGAGAAACAATCCAGCGGTCTGCTGGTGAGAAATCCAGGTAGCCATCCGGACCACACTGGTTATCGCATGGAGCAAAACCATTGTCTTCATCGCTACCTGGGCAGTTCATGAGAACAAAGCGTGTTGCATTCCAGAGCTTGTTACAGAAGTTGCGATAGCCCTCGCAGCGTTTTTGATCAAAATTAATGTTGCGACCGAGTGAGGCGAGGGATGCAAAGGTGAAGCGCAACGCATCTGTACCAAATGCCGGAATACCTTCGGGAAATTCTTTTTTTGTTTTTTTACTAATACTTTCAGCTTGCTTTGGATTCATCAAGCCTGTAGTTCGCTTACTAACTAAATCATCAATCTGAATACCGTCGATCAAGTCAATCGGATCCAAGGTATTGCCCTTGGACTTACTCATCTTTTGGCCCTCGGCATCACGCACAAGACCATGAACATAGACCGTATGAAACGGCACCTTGCCAGTGAAGTGGCAAGTCATCATCACCATGCGTGCCACCCAGAAGAAGATGATGTCAAAGCCTGTTACCAACACTGATGAAGGTAAGAAGTGATTGAGCGCAGGGGTTTCCTCTGGCCAACCTAATGAGCTAAATGGGACGAGTGCAGAGCTAAACCAAGTATCCAAAACATCTGGGTCGCGGTTGAGCTTGCCGGTATAGCCTGAAGCTGCAGCCTTTGTCTTGGCTTCTTCCTCTGAACGAGCTACGAAGATTTGACCGTCATCGCCATACCAAGCAGGGATTTGGTGACCCCACCAGAGTTGACGAGAAATGCACCAGTCCTGAATATTTTCTAGCCACTGTGTGTAGGTATTGATCCAATTTTCTGGAACAAGTTTGATGTCACCTTTTGTCACGGCATCTAATGCAGCACCAGCAATTGATGAACCAGGTTGATATTGGTTATCTGGGCTAGGCTTAGACATTGCCACAAACCACTGATCAGTGAGCATGGGCTCAATAATGGTTTGGGTGCGATCACCACGAGGTACCATCAGTTTATGTGGCTGTACTTTTTCTAATAAACCAGCGGCATCCAAATCAGCAACAACTTGTTTGCGAGCAGCAAAACGCTCCATGCCCTGGTAGGCGGCAGGTGCATTCTCATTAATCTTGGCGTCCAATGTCAGAATATTGATCATTGGTAATTGATGACGTTGACCTACTGCATAGTCATTAAAGTCATGCGCAGGGGTAACCTTAACTACACCAGTACCAAAGTTCAGATCAACATAATCATCTGCAATGATGGGAATTGGACGATTGCATAAGGGTAAGTTGACTGATTTTCCAATCAGATGCTTATAACGCTCATCTTCTGGGTTCACCATCACCGCAACGTCACCCAGCAGGGTCTCCGGGCGAGTGGTGGCAACGGTTAGATGACCAGAGCCATCGGTCAGTGGATAACGGATATGCCACATCGAGCCATCTTCTTCTTCGCTGGCCACTTCTAGGTCCGATACAGCGGTACCCAACACAGGATCCCAGTTCACCAAGCGTTTGCCGCGATAAATCAAGCCCTGCTCATGCAAGCGCACAAATACCTCAACTACTGCTTTGGACATCTTGCTATCCATGGTGAAATATTCTTTACCCCAATCGATCGAAGCGCCTAAGCGACGAATTTGTCGGGTGATCGTATTGCCGGAAGCTTCTTTCCACTGCCAAACTTTTTCTAAAAACTTTTCACGACCCAAGTCATGGCGAGAAACTTTTTGCGCATCGAGCTGACGCTCAACCACAATTTGAGTCGCGATACCTGCATGGTCGGTTCCAGGAACCCATAAAGTATTTTTGCCAGACATGCGGGCGTGTCGAACTAGACCATCCATGATGGTTTGGTTAAAAGCATGTCCCATGTGGAGGGTGCCCGTCACATTTGGCGGCGGGAGCTGAATAGAAAAATTCTCCTTGCCCTCAAGCATCGTTGCATTGGCAATTCCCCGGCTTTCCCACTCTGGACCCCAGTAGGCTTCTATTGGGGCGGGTTCATAGGATTTAGCGAGCTCATCTACTGAGCTGGTCGCTGGTGAATTAGGGGTATTTGAGGCATTTGGCATAAGAGGCAAATTATAATTGGGGCGATGTACTCAGACTTGCTCGCCAACCTTAATCCCGAACAGCGCGAGGCAGTGACCCTTCCTCCCGTAAATGAAGATGGCCAGGCCCAGTCAGCCTTGATTTTGGCTGGAGCGGGAAGTGGCAAGACCCGCGTCCTAACTACCCGGATCGCCTGGTTGATTCAGACTGGCCAAGTTTCCCCAATAGGGGTCTTGGCAGTGACTTTCACGAATAAGGCCGCTAAAGAGATGATGGTGCGCTTAAGTGCGATGTTGCCTATCAACACCAGGGGGATGTGGATTGGCACTTTCCATGGCCTCTGTAATCGTTTATTGCGGGCTCACCATAAAGAAGCTGGCTTACCATCCACTTTCCAAATTCTGGATACCCAAGATCAGCTATCGGCAATCAAGCGTCTTTTAAAAGGCTTGAAGGTTGATGATGAAAAGTATCCAGCTAAGCAGCTGCAGTACTTTATTGCTCACGCTAAAGAGCGTGGCCAACGTGCCAAGGATTTAGCGATTGGAGATGACTTTCAGGCAAAGATGGCGCAACTGTATGCGGCCTATGATGAGAAGTGTCAGCGTGAAGGAGTGGTAGATTTTGCAGAACTTCTCTTGCGTAGCTATGAACTCCTCAAACATAGCGAAGCCATTCGCACGCATTATCAAGAGCGCTTTCGGCACATCTTGATTGATGAGTTTCAAGACACTAATGCTTTGCAGTACGCTTGGTTAAAACTACTTTCAGGCCATGATGCTAGTCGTGTCAATGTGAGTGGGGCAGGAAGCAGCTCGGTATTCGCGGTTGGTGACGATGATCAAAGTATTTATGCTTTCCGAGGCGCAGACGTCGAGAATATGCGTCTCTATGAAAAACAATTTCATCCTATGTTGGTCAAGCTGGAGCAAAACTATCGCTCGCATGGCCATATTCTAGATACGGCAAATCACTTGATTGCCAACAACTCAGAACGTCTTGGTAAAAACCTCAGAACAGATGCAGGTCATGGTGAACCAGTCCGTATTTTTGATGCGCCCAGCGATCATGCCGAAGCAGCTTGGCTAGTTGATGAAATTAAAGCACTGGTAAATAGTGGAATTAAGCGTACTGAAATCGCCCTCTTATATCGTAGCAATGCACAGTCACGCATCATCGAACATGCACTATTTTCAGCTGCTATTCCATACCGCGTGTATGGCGGATTGCGATTCTTCGAGCGCGCAGAAATTAAGCATGCTCTTGCTTATCTACGACTTCTTGAAAATCCAAACGATGACACCTCATTCTCGCGGGTTGTGAATTTCCCAACGCGGGGTATCGGCGCAAGATCTATCGAAGCTTTGCAAGACGCTGCCAGAAGTCAGCAATCGTCTTTGTATACGGCTGCTTCATCCTTGGAAGGTAAGGCAGGAGCTGCGCTTGGCGGTTTTGTGCGCTTGGTGGATCATATGCGAGAAGCCACCCGACATAACACCTTGCCTGAGACAGTCGAGTTTGTGATTCAGCATAGCGGCTTAATTCAGCACTATTTATCTGAGCGCGAGGGTCAAGATCGTGTTGAAAACTTACAAGAATTAATCAATGCAGCAACGGCATTTATTGCGGAAGAGGGTTATGGCCAAGATGCGGTCGCAGCGATGCTGCCTGGTGAGAATGCGCCTGGTGTCGTCGAAGTCTCACCATTAGCCGCCTTTCTGTCCCATGCTTCACTAGAGGCTGGTGATAACCAGGCACAAGCCGGTCAAGATGCAGTGCAATTGATGACTGTGCATTCTGCGAAAGGCTTAGAGTTCACATCCGTCTTTATTACCGGGCTTGAGGAGGGATTATTTCCTCATGAAAATAGTGTGAATGAGCAAAATGGTTTAGAGGAAGAGCGGCGTCTGATGTATGTTGCGATCACACGTGCCAAAGAGCGTCTGTATCTCTCACATACCCAGTCACGTATGTTGCATGGACAAGTTCGCTACAACATGCCATCACGTTTTCTAGAAGAACTGCCCGCCGACTCCCTAAAGTGGCTCACCCCAAAAGCAAAAGACGCCCGTTGGGGCGGTAGTAATAGAGGGGGATCTACCTGGCAAGACGGTTACACGCGACAGCGGGAGTATGAGTCAAATGACTTTTTTGATTCGGGTAGTGAACAAAGGCCAGTCAAACGAGTGGGCTCTGCTGCAATGGAGGTTAAGCGTTTAGCATCTCCACCGCGTGGTAATTATCCATTTAAGATTGGTCAAAATGTATTTCACACAAAGTTTGGTGAAGGACGCGTGACCGGTTTAGAAGGAGTAGATGCTGATGCGCGCGCTCAAGTTAGTTTTAAACGCCATGGCGTGAAATGGCTACAACTGAGTATTGCAAAGCTTGCGGCTATTGACTGATAGTCACCAGGTCTTCGGTAAAGCAAGCTTTCCAAGTTGCATAGAATGAGCAGTGCATGACTGTTAAGCCCGCCATGGAAATTGGCGCAATGATGAACGATGCAACTTGCCCCAGATCGATAGCATCAAAAATCATTCCCACTGTCAGTGGGATAGCCACTAGAACTGCAGCCCAGATCGCCAGATAGATAGAAAAAGCTGCCTTATTCGTCCAGCAGGCTAAGAAGCTAGAGAAGAGAGACTGTGCAATCGACATATCAGCCCATGCTACGAGTACAGGGGAAAACCACATCAACATGGCCACAGGAATATACAGAATAGCCCCAAAAAAAAGTACCCAATAAATCTGGCGAAGAGCTTCTGGGGTGATAACTTGATCACTCGTCATGAGCGGTAGCAGTAACTCAAAATCTACCAAGAGACTCAAGGCAAAGCTGAGAAGTAGTATTAGGGCTGCATAGACTAAGCCCAGTTGGAGCATGCGTCGACGCACTAAGCTGCCAGACCTAAGGGCAATTAAATACACTGCTGGACTAATACGTTCTTTTTGAATTGCTTGGCGGCATGCTGTCATAAAACCTACCGCTAAAGTGGGCGTTAGTAGCAAAACAGCGAATACACCAATCACTGGCACCATCAGTGCTAACTGCGCAACAAACACATACATAAAGACCAGCATGAGAAAGCCGAGGGGATTTTGTTTAAAAAGCCAAATACCCTGTTTTATCCAGGTATAGCCTTCACTTGAAGTGACGGAATTGAGTTTCATAATGAGCGGCGGCTAAGAAGAATGCGTTCAAAGTGGGCTGGATCATGAGGCGTTAACATTTGCGCATCTCTTGGAAGATAAAAATCCCAAAGACGGGATACCCAAAAGCGCAGTGCTGCAGCACGTACCATCAATGTCCAGCTAGCCTGTTCTTCTCTGGTTAGCGGGCGAACTGCTTGATAGGCCTTCATCAGTGCATCAAAGCGAACAGGGTCTAAATCTTGTTTGTTGTCTGCGAGACACCAATCATTCACGGTTACTGCTAAGTCAAATAGCCACTTGTCTGTACCTGCAAAATAGAAATCAAAGAAGCCGCCCAATTGATCTTGTGAGGTATCTGAGGATCCTTTGGGATCGAATAACACGTTGTCACGAAAAAGATCGCAGTGGCTGGCCCCTTGCGGAAGTACATCATATGCTGCGGAGCTAAAAAATGCTTCTTGTGCAGCGAGCTCGTGTGTCAGTAAATCTTTTTGTGATCCATTTAAATGAGGCAATACCAAAGGAATGGTTTGTTGCCACCAGCCTAGACTGCGTAGATTCTCCTGGGTTTTTGGAAAATCTTTTCCAGCTAAATGCATCTTGGCCAACATCTCACCAACCATGGCGCAGTGTTTTGCTTCTGGCTCAAGTCTTGATAATCCTGGCAGCTTGCTAACAATTGCGGCCGGTTTACCTTTCAGTGAAAATAAAATTTGACCTTGATGGTTCTCAATCGGCTTAGGGACTGGAATGCCCTGGTTAGCCAAATGGCGCATGAATTCAAGGTAGTAAGGGAGTTGCTCGGCAGTGAGTCTTTCAAAAATGGTGAGAACATATTCTTGTTTTTCACCATCCTTGAGAGTGTCTAGGAAGAAGTTGGAGTTTTCAATTCCACCATGGATGCCGCGTATTCCTGTTGCTTCCCCAATATTGAATTCTTGCGAGATCCACGGTGAGATCTCAGCAAGTTCAATCGGAGTAAATACAGCCATGAAGCAACAGATTTCTTATTGAATTGGAATGCTGATACTTGGCACACTCAAAAGAGAGCCTTCACCAGATGGCGGTCCAGGCATGACAGAGTCAGGTGGAGACATCTCATAGGTGGTGTATTTTGTTTTTACCTGAACCTGGGTTGGGCTGTTGGCATCTTTATATTCGGTGACTTCGGTGCCACGGTCATTCTTATACTGATAGCTAGGTTGGCGACTTTGCGGACCATCAACAATGCCTGACGGGCTCACGGTGGGTGCCAGTGGCTGATTATTGATACGGTTCAGTTCCGAGGTGCTCAAGGCCTGGCTGTTATTCTGAGCTTGTGCAGGCGTCATTCCTAGAAGTGCAAAAACCATGAAAAAGCTCATCAGAGCAAGGTTTTGATTGAGGGCGTGGCCAATTAAGTTAGTAAGAGCATGCATCATTTTTCACCTTTTTAAGCCTATTCTCGGGCGGTTCCCTAACCAGTCCTGTAGGCAATTCACAACTAGATTGTACGATTGCGGTATGACTAAACATAGACTCTTATTGGTAGACGGTTCTAGCTACCTCTACCGTGCCTTTCACGCCATGCCAGACCTGAGAAATGGGGCTGGGGAGCCTACTGGGGCTATCTATGGCATGGTCAATATGATGCGGCGCGCCAGATCAGAGCTGAAGGCAGACCATATTGCCTGTGTTTTTGATGCCAAAGGCAAGACTTTTAGGGATGAGATGTATTCCGAGTACAAGGCCCATCGCTCTCCAATGCCTGAGGATCTGGTCAAACAAATCGAGCCTATTCATGCGATTGTGAAGGCCTTGGGTTGGCCAGTTTTAATGGTGTCTGGTGTAGAGGCCGATGACGTCATTGGCACTTTGGCCTGTCAAGCCACAGAAGCAGGTTGGGAAACCATCATCTCGACTGGTGATAAAGACTTAGCGCAATTGGTCAATCCATCAGTGACTCTCATTAATACCATGACGAACGAGAAGTTGGACATCAATGGAGTCATTGAGAAGTTTGGCGTCCCACCTGAGCGTATTGTGGATTACCTTTCCATTATTGGTGATGCAGTAGATAACGTACCCGGCGTTCCAAAGGCTGGACCAAAGACTGCAAACAAGTGGTTAGCTGAGTTTGGCGATCTTGATAACTTAATGGCCAATGCAGATCAAGTCAAAGGTGTAGTGGGGGAAAATCTACGCGCCTCTTTAACGTGGTTACCACAAGCACGTCAACTCATTACCGTGAAAACGGATTGTGATTTATCTCCGTATTTACCAGGTCTAGATGATCTTCATGCAAAGTCTGAAGATGCGACTTTGCTGCGTGAATTATTTGAGCGTTATGCATTTAAAACTTGGCTACGCGATGTAGAAAAGCAGCTCACAGGACCAGCTGATGGGGATTCTAGGCCGGCTCCTAGTTTCGATTTAGCAGGCACGCCGATTGCCGCTGCAGGCACAGAGGGAAAGATTCCCGCTAAAAGATCTACAGATATTGCAAGTGCACCAACAAAAGAAATTTCCCAGGAAGTGAGAGATTTACAAGGCGCTGTTGAAAAACATTATGAATGTATTGTTGATGAAGCTGGTTTAGAAAAGTGGATGCAGAAAATTGCATCTGCAGAACTTACTGCGGTAGATACAGAAACAACCAGTCTTGATGCTTTAGCAGCAGAACTCGTGGGAATTTCTTTATCAGTGAAGCCCGGTGAAGCTTGTTACATTCCCGTGGCACATCGTAATGGTGAAGTGCAATTGGATCGTGCTAAGGTACTTGCTCGTATGAAGCCTTGGTTAGAAAGTAAATCGAATTTAAAGGTAGGGCAAAACTTAAAATACGACAGCCATATTTTCGCAAACTATGGCATTACCTTAAATGGCATTGCATTCGATACCTTACTGGAATCTTATGTGTTGGAGTCTCACCTGCCACACAATATGGATAGCTTGGCTGAGCGCCATTTGGGGATGAAGACTATTCGTTATGAAGAGGTCTGCGGGAAGGGCGTGCATCAAATTGGATTTGATCAAGTAGACCTGAAAATTGCGACAGACTATGCGGCTGAGGATGCTGACATTACATTGCGCTTACATTTGGCACTATGGCCGCAGATTCAGGAAAATCCTGGTTTGCTATACATCTATGAAAAGATTGAAATGCCTGCAATGCGCGTCTTGGGCATCATGGAGCGCAATGGTATTCGGATTGATTCGGCCTTACTGGCTCAGCAGGGTCAGCAAGTGGGCAAACGCCTTTTAGAGCTCGAGGGAGAGATTCATCAACTAGCAGGACAACCCTTCAATATTCAATCGCCGAAGCAAATCGCCGAAATTCTATTTGGTCAGCTCGAATTACCGGTGATTAAAAAAACCCCTTCGGGCGCACCTTCAACTGACGAAGAGGTGCTGCAAAAGTTGGCTGAAGACTATCCATTGCCAGCACGCATTTTGGACTATCGCAGCTTAGCCAAGTTGATGTCTACTTATATTGAGAAATTGCCGCGAATGGCCGATCCTAAGACGGGGCGCGTCCATACCAATTTTTCTCAAGCCACTGCGGTTACAGGGCGCCTCGCATCTAGCGATCCTAATTTACAGAACATTCCGGTACGTACTGAAGAGGGTCGTCGTATTCGTGAGGCATTTGTACCCGCTGATGGTTGTAAGTTGCTTTCAGCTGACTACTCTCAAATTGAATTGCGCATCATGGCGCATATTGCTGAAGATGAAAATTTATTGGCAGCCTTTAGGGATGGTAAGGATGTTCACCAAGCCACTGCAGCAGAGATTTTTGGTGTTCCATTGGATGAAGTCAGTTCTGAGCAGCGGCGTTACGCCAAGGTGATTAACTTTGGCCTTATCTATGGCATGAGTGCATTTGGTTTGGCTGGTAATTTAGGCATTGAGCGCTCTGCCGCACAAAACTATATTGCCAAATATTTTGATCGTTATCCAGGAGTAGCTCAATACATGGAGCGAACCCGTCTAGAGGCTCGTGAGAATGGTTACGTAGAGACGGTCTTTGGGCGACGCCTGTGGTTGCCAGAGATTAAGGGTTCCAACGGCCCACGTCGGCAAGGTGCCGAGCGAGCTGCGATTAATGCGCCGATGCAAGGCACTGCTGCAGATTTGATTAAGCTGGCGATGATTGCGGTGGAGGATTGGTTAGAAAAAGAACAGTTGAAAACTAAATTGCTTCTGCAGGTTCATGATGAATTGGTATTAGATGTTCCTGTAGATGAAATTGATCTAGTGAAATCAAAATTACCTGGGTTGATGTGCAATGTTGCCCAGCTGAAAGTGCCTTTGCTAGTGAGCATTGGGATTGGCGATAATTGGGAAGAAGCGCATTAGAAAAGCAAGGAGACAAGAATGACGGAAAATATACAAAAGAGTCGCAGAGGCTTCATTAAAACTTCAGCACTGGGGGCAACTGCTCTGGGTGTTGGGTTTGTATCAGCATCTGAGCCGGTATTAGCGGCTGCCATTGAGACTGATTTCAATGGCCTTAAAGCGGGCGAGCAAATGATTCCAGTGGGCAGCTTTCAGATGCCTGCCTATGTATCGCGCCCTCAAAATGCAAAAGGATCTTTGCCCATCATTATTGTGGTGAGTGAAATCTTTGGCGTTCACGAATATATTGCCGACGTCACACGTCGTTTTGCAAAGCTTGGATATCTTGCAATTGCCCCAGAGTTTTTTGCTCGTGCGGGTGACCCCAATACTTATGGAACGATTGCTGAAATCTTTACCAACATTATTTCTAAAACCCCCGATTCACAGGTATTGAATGATCTTCAGGCTGCTTTAGTGTGGGCAGGAAAGAATGGCGGAGACCTCAAAAGAGTTGGCGTAACGGGATTTTGTTGGGGCGGTCGGATTACCTGGTTATCGGCAACATTGCCTCAAGTTCGGGCTGGTGTTGCTTGGTACGGTCGCTTGATTGGAGAGAAGACTGAGGGTAATCCTCGTCATCCCGTGGATATTGCCGCCGATTTAAAGGCACCAGTGCTTGGTTTGTATGGTGCTGCTGATACTGGTATTTCTTTAGAGAGTATTGAGCAGATGAAAGCAGCTTTGGCCCAAGCTGCACCGAAAAATCCAGTTGCTAAAGCTTGTCAGTTCGAGATCTACCCTGACGCTCCACATGCCTTCCATGCTGACTATCGCGCCTCTTATCGTGAGGGGCCGGCAAAAGATGGCTGGGAAAAATGTCTGGCTTGGTTCAAGAAAAATGGCGTAGCTTAATTGACCATGTCTGTTCTTCAAAGCATTCTCTTGGTTACCGCACTAGCAGGCACTGCTAGTGTATTAGTGGCGGCTAGCTTCTCTTTATCCATGTTATCGAAGATGGTGAATAACATGGTGAGTTTGTCGGTGGGTATTTTGCTAGCCACTGCTTTGCTCCACTCCTTACCAGAAGCGTTCACCATGGAGGGTGCAAAAACTCAGCCTCTATTTGCGACCTTGCTAGCGGGCTTATTAGGTTTTTTCTTGCTCGAAAAAATTGCTCTATTGCGTCATGATCACCACCATGAAGGCGATGGCCATCATCATCATCACGGACATGATGCTGAGAATGCAGGGCGTAGCGGCTGGATGATTTTGGTAGGTGATGGCATTCATAATTTTGTTGATGGCATCTTGATTGCCGCGGCATTTATGGCTGACTTTCATATTGGCTTCTTTACTGCGATTGCCATCATCGCCCATGAGATTCCCCAAGAGATTGGCGACTTTATAGTGCTGCTAAATGCTGGTTTTTCTAGGGCACGGGCTTTGCTGTACAACCTAATTTCCGGTCTATCAGCGGTGCTTGGTGGGGTGTTGGCGTACTTCTTCTTGGAGAAGGCTCATGCAGCAATGCCCTATTTACTCGTGATTGCTTCTAGTAGCTTTATCTATATTGCAGTAAGCGATTTAATTCCGCAAATGCATCGGCGCCCTCATTGGGTAGAGTCCTTGCGTCAGATTATTTTGATTGCATGCGGTGTAGGATTTGTCATCCTACTGTCTGTCCTGCGCTAAGGCTATTTATAGCTCAACCGGTCTACTCGGATCGGCACACCACTCACTCCAGCTGCCAGCATAGAGTCGAGAACCTTTTAATCCAGCAATTTCCATTGCTAACAAATTATGACAAGCAGTAACGCCTGAGCCGCATTGATGAATCACTTCAGAAGGTTTTCTAGTGCCAAGTGCTTCTACAAAGTTTTTAAATAGTTGTTCTGGTGCTTTGAATGCGGTTGCAGAAAGATTGTTTTTAAAGAAGTAATTGATAGCGCCAGGAATATGTCCACCGACCGGATCTAAAGTTTCATTCTGACCATGAAAGCGATCACTGGCTCTTGCATCAAGCACCAGATTTTTCTGAGGCTCTAAATTGTTGACAACTTCATCGACTAGGACCAAGCCAACGTAAGGCATCGGCTCGATCGATTGCTGACTTGGAGTAGCTTTGCGAGGAATGCTGCCCATGGGACCATTCCAGGCATCTAAGCCGCCGTCTAAGACGCGAACATTGGCGTGGCCAGTTGCTTTAAGCATCCACCAAAGGCGGCTTGCATAGACGGAACCTTGTTTATCGTATGCCACTACTAAGGTGTTTGAACTCATACCTAAGCGGGTTTTGGTTTTTGCCCAAGCTTCGGGTGAGGGTAGCGGGTGCCGACCATTACTACCAGATTTGATTCCAGACAAGTCTTGATCGAGATCGACATAAATCGCCCCGGGAATATGACTTTCTTCATAAGCTTTTCTGCCGGCTTCTGGATTGACTAAATCAAAGCGGCAATCACAGAGCAGTACATTCTCGCCACTATTGAGGATTTCTTCTAACTGGTTTGCGGTAATTAGAGGAGTCATGTGGCTTCCTATTGGTGGGCGAGACGTTATGGAGATCTTACTGAATTATGCGCCCTGAAAGTTCATCACGCGACGGTACCATTCATGAAAATGTTGCATGCCATCTTCCATTGGGCTTTGATAAGGTCCAACCTCGTTAATACCGCGGGCATAGAGGGCGGCACGACCTTGATCCATGCGCTCGCCAATTTCATCATCTTCAATACAAGTTTCCATATAGGCAGCCCGCTCTGACTCCACGAACTCCCGCTCAAATAGCGCGATTTCTTCGGGATAGTAGAACTCAACAATATTGCGAGTCTTGTTAGGGCCCATGGGGTGCAAAGTGGAGACGCAGAGAACGCCTGGATACCACTCCACCATCACATTGGGGTAGTAGGTCAGCCAGATAGCGCCGTGACGCGGGGCTTTACCATCAAATTGACGCAAGACTGCTTCATGCCAATTGCGATAAGTTGGCGAGCCTGGGGTTTGCAAGTCCTTATGAATGCCAACCGTTTGTACGCTGTGCCAATCCCCGAATTCCCAATGCAAGTCTTCACAAGAAACAAACTTACCTAGACCAGGATGAAACGGCACTACATGGTAGTCCTCAAGGTAAACCTCGATAAACGTTTTCCAGTTGTAATTGCAGTCATGTACCTCAACATGGTCGAGCATGTAACCATCAAATTTCAGGTCATCAGCAACACCAAGTTTGGCAAGATCGTTTCGTACATCACGGGGACCTTCAAATAAAAGTCCTTGCCAATTTTGCAGAGGAGATTTGCCTAAATTGAGACAAGGCTTGTCTTCAAAATGGGGCGCACCTAATAACTGGCCATTTAAATCGTAAGTCCAGCGATGCAGAGGGCAAACAATATTGTCTGCCTTGCCTTTGCCATTGAGCATGCGTGCTTGACGATGACGGCAAACATTAGAAAGCAGTTCTACGCCCGATTCATTACGAACCAGAATGCGACCTTCATTCTCTGCGCTTAATGTTTGATAGGAACCAATTTCCGGCACCATGAGTTCGTGGCCAACATAGCCAGGACCCTGCTTGAATAGCAGTTCAATTTCCCGCTGATATAAATCAGCGTCAAAATATGCCGAAACCGGCAGTTGTAAGTTGGACGGCGCAAGCTTCTGCGCGGTAGCCAGATTAGTCATTCTCCCCACCCCCGAAAACGTCAGCCGAAGCTAAGCGGAATAACCAATCCAACCATCGACGGATCGATATTGGAAAGGAAGGGGTGGATTATACCCATCTGAGTGGCATAACGCTTTAATATGTAGGGCTATCCGTACAGGAAACACCAAGGAAATCGCTTATGCCCAGCAAAAAGTCAGAAACTCAAAAACCCGGTCTTGAGGTCCAAATTGACCCGGATTTGCGCTATGAGCAGGCTGTTAAGGAGCTTGAAAAGCTGATTTCGGACATGGAGTCAGGTAAGTTTTCCTTGGAGGAGACTTTATTGGCCTATCAACGTGGAGCTGCACTACTAAAGCACTGCCAAGGCGTGCTGGCCCAAGTTGAACAACAAGTGCGTGTTTTTGAGGCTGAATGAGCCCGGATTATCAATTTCAGGATTGGGTGCAATCGCACTCTGCGCGAACTGAGGCGGCATTAGATAGCCTGCTGGATTCTGCGCAAACAACGCCTAGTCGTTTGCATGAAGCAATGCGTTATGCAGCGCAGGGGGGTGGTAAGCGTATTCGACCCTTATTAGTTTACGCAGCAGGTTCGCTTGGGAATGCTCCAGCAGAAGTATTGGACGCTGCAGCAGCAGCCATTGAATGTATTCATGCCTATTCATTGGTGCATGATGATTTGCCTTGCATGGACGATGATGATTTACGTCGTGGTCGTCCTACTGTGCACAAAGCTTTTGATGAAGCAACAGCACTACTCGTTGGCGACGCATTGCAGACACGTGCTTTTGAGATTCTTGCTCAAGCACCCTGCGATGCTGGTACCCGATTACGCATGATTACTGCGCTAGCAGCTGCATCGGGTTCACGTGGTATGGCTGGCGGTCAAGCCATCGACTTAGAAAGCGTTGGTAAAAAACTCGATCTTGCTGGCTTAAAGCAGATGCATGCATTAAAGACCGGTGCGCTTCTCTCTTGTGCTGTGGAGTTGGGTGGAATTGCAGCCCAACTTAATCAGGCCCAAATGATTCAATTACAAAACTATTCAGCAGCGCTAGGTTTAGCGTTTCAGATTGTTGATGATGTCTTAGATGCAACTGCGGATAGTCAAACCTTAGGTAAAACAGCGGGTAAAGACGCTGCTAACGCAAAGCCCACCTATGTGACCTTGATGGGTTTAGACTATGCACAGAAGCAAGCACAGGAGCTGCAGGTCGCTGCGCTTGCGAGCTTAGATCATTTTGGCAATCAGGCACAGGCCTTAAAAAATTTAGCTCTACTGGTGGTCAATAGAGGCAAATGAGCGAAATCAAAATAGATGAAATACCCCGAATGACTTTAGATTCCATTAACTCTCCGCAAGACTTAAAAAAACTCAGCCGCGAAGAACTGCCAGCTCTGGCTGATGAGTTGCGCCAGTTTGTGTTGGATTCTGTATCGAAGACTGGTGGGCACCTTTCTTCCAATCTGGGCACAGTAGAGTTATCGATTGCATTACATTATGTTTTTGACACGCCAGACGATCGCATTGTGTGGGATGTTGGTCATCAAAGTTATCCACACAAAATTCTGACTGGTCGTCGGAAACGCATGAATACCCTGCGTCAGTTCAAAGGCTTATCAGGATTTCCGCATCGTGCTGAAAGTGAGTTTGATGCATTTGGTACTGGCCATTCATCGACTAGTATCTCTGCCGCCATGGGAATGGCTAGGGCCTTCCAAACCAAAGGTGAACGGCATGTGGCCGTTGCGGTCATTGGCGATAGCGCGATGACTGGTGGCATGGCATTTGAGGCAATGAACAACGCAGGTGTCTACGATGATTTACCGCTCGTTGTGATTCTCAATGACAACGATATGTCGATCTCGCCAGCCGTGGGCGCGCTGAATCGTCACTTAGCCAGATTGCTCAGTGGCAATATTTACTCCGCAACGAAAAAGGGCATCGATAGCGTGCTCTCGATTGCTCCACCTCTTCGAGAATTTGCAAAACGTCTTGAAGATCATGCCAAAGGCATGGTTTCACCGTCGACGATCTTCCAAGAGTTTGGGTTTAATTATTTTGGTCCAATCGATGGTCATGATTTGGATGCTTTGGTGCCCATGTTGCAAAACGTGCGGCGTTTAGCGCTGGAGGGCCGTGGCCCACAGTTCTTGCATGTTGTTACCAAAAAAGGCCAAGGGTATGAGTTGGCAGAAGCGGATCCCGTCTTGTATCACGGACCAAGCAAATTTAACCCTGAAGAAGGTGTGAAAAAAGCTGCTGTCACCAAGAAAACCTTTACGCAAGTATTTGGTGAGTGGTTATGCGATATGGCTCATGCCGATCCATTGCTTGTCGGAATTACACCAGCCATGCGCGAAGGCTCTGGCTTGGTAGAGTTTGAGCAGAAGTTTCCAAAACGTTACTACGACGTTGGTATTGCTGAGCAGCATGCAGTCACCTTTGCTGCGGGTATGGCTTGCGAAGGCATGAAGCCAGTCGTAGCAATCTATTCCACCTTCTTGCAGCGTGCTTACGATCAACTCATTCATGATGTGGCATTGCAAGATCTACCAGTATTGTTTGCTTTAGACCGCGCTGGTCTCGTAGGCGCTGATGGTGCAACCCATGCTGGCGCGTATGACATTCCTTTCTTGCGCTGTATTCCAAATATGTTGGTGATGACGCCTGCGGATGAGGCAGAGTGCCGAGATTTATTGACCACTGCATTTCATCAACCACACCCCAGCGCGGTTCGTTACCCAAGGGGTGCTGGAATCGGTGCTATGCCTTCTAAAGAGTTGCGCACCCTGCCACTGGGTAAAGGCGAGATTCGACGTAAATCAACTGCAACTGCAGGACAGCGCGTTGCCATCTTGGCGTTTGGTACTTTGTTGTATCCCGCATTAGAAGTTGCAGAGAGTATTGATGCTAGTGTTGCCAATATGCGTTTTGTCAAACCATTAGATGTTGATCTGATTAAAGTTTTAGCGGCTGATCACGATTATTTTGTGACGATTGAAGACGGGGCGATTGCAGGCGGTGCCGGTAGTGCGTGCCTTGAAGCTTTATCGAATCTCGGTATTAACAAACCCCTTTTGCAATTAGGTCTTCCCGATCAATTTATTGAGCATGGCGATTACGCCTTGCTCATGAGCAAGTGTGGCTTGGATGCAGAGGGCATTCAGAATGCTATTGGGCGTCGTTTTCCTGCAATAGCAGCATTAAATTCGGTGGTTTCAGGCAAATAAGCCCGTTTTGCTTGAAAATAGAGCCATGAATGACATGAATCCCGCATTTTTAAAAGCCAGCGCCATGCCGGATGTGCAATCCACCTTGGATGAGCGCGCCTTGCCAATCGAGCAAGTGGGCATTCGTGGTGTACGTCATCCCCTAACCATTCGGAATGCGACAGGGAACTTTCCCTCAGTAGGTACTTTTGAGATGGATGTGGCATTACCAGCTCATGTCAAAGGTACACACATGTCGCGTTTTATGGCCTTGCTACAAAAGCAAGACCATGCTGTTGATAGCACTACCGTTGTAGCACTTGTAAAAGAAATGTTGCCTTTGCTCGATGCTAAAGAAGGTCATGTGCAATTTACTTATACCCACTTCGTAAAAAAAGCTGCCCCAGTATCTGGTGTTGAAAGCTTGATGGATTATGAAGTGACTTGGATGGCTACTGCCAAACAAAATACAGCTGGTAGTACCGATGTTGAATTGGGTTTACGTGCACAAGTACCAGTGATGAGTTTATGTCCTTGCTCTAAAGAGATCTCTGAGTTTGGTGCTCACAACCAACGCTCACATGTCACGATGACGGTAGTCCTAGATTCACAAACCAAAATGACGGTTGAAGATTTGGTTGCTGCTGCAGAAAGCGAAGCATCTAGTGAGTTGTGGGGTTTACTCAAGCGCCCTGATGAGAAGTGGGTAACGGAGCACTCTTATAGCAATCCTAAGTTTGTCGAAGACTTGGTGCGCGATGTAGCTGGCAAGCTGAAGGCTGATGAGCGAATTCGTTCTTTTGTGGTTGAGGCTGAAAACTTTGAGTCTATTCATAACCACAGCGCTTTTGCGCGCATTAGTCACCAGAAGTAAACCCTTTTTTCTCCTCATTACTTGAGGTTATTGCTCTCCAAATCCCAGCGGGGTTTGATATCAAAGGCTCCAGAAGTTGTGGAGCCATTATTTTTGGCAAGCATCCGTAATGCTCCAGCAAAAGCAATCATCACGCCATTGTCAGTGCATAACTCGAGTGGTGGATAGTGCACTTCGAAGTGATTCTTGAGCGCTTTGTCATTGAGAGCGTTACGCAATTGCAAGTTTGCGCCTACGCCACCCGCAAGTACTAAATGTTTACAAGTAGTTTGCTTGAGTGCTTTTTCAGATTTACTCACTAAGACTGCAACGATGGCATCCACAAAACTTCGTGCCAGATCTGCATGAAATTGTGCGACTTCAGTTGCATCTACTGTTTTTTGCTCTTCAAACTTTTTCACTTGATTGAGAACAGCAGTTTTTAATCCAGAGAAGGAAAAATCTAAATCACCAGAGTGCAGCATCGGTTTAGGTAAGTCAAATATTCCGACGCGCCCCTTTTCTGCTAATTTAGAAATCGCAGCGCCACCGGGGTAGTCAAGACCTAATAGCTTGGCAGTCTTATCAAATGCTTCGCCTGCGGCATCGTCTAAGGTTTCGCCCAAGAGTTCATATTGGCCTATGCCAGAGACTTTCATCAGCTGGGTATGGCCCCCAGAAACCAAAAGGGCAATAAAAGGAAATTGGGGGGCGGTTTGTCCTAAAAGCGGGGAAAGTAGATGTCCCTCGAGGTGATGAACCCCAATCGAGGGCAAATTAAGGCCTTGAGCCAGGGATTTGGCAAAGGCACTGCCGACGAGGAGGGCGCCAGCCAATCCCGGCCCCTGAGTGAAGGCCACGGCATCAATATCTGTCAATTTGAGGCCAGATTTGGCCAAAGATTCATCCAAAAGGGGCAAAACACGGCGAATGTGGTCACGGGAGGCGAGCTCAGGTACGACACCCCCATAATCCCGGTGCATGACGATTTGAGAGTGCAAACCTTGGCCCAGAATGCCTTTAAAGGCAGGTTTTCCCTCTTCCCAGGGGGTCGTGTTGTATAAAGCCACCCCGGTCTCGTCACAAGAAGTTTCTATGCCTAAAACAATCATTTTTTCGCTTGGTCGTGCTAGAATCGCAATTCAGTTAATTTTTTCGATACCTATCGAGCATATACGAGTTAAATAAGTATGACTACAGTCCGCCTCCGCGAAAACGAACCATTTGAAGTGGCATTGCGCCGTTTCAAGCGCACCATTGAAAAAAATGGTCTTTTGACAGACTTGCGTGCCCGCGAGTTTTACGAGAAGCCAACGGCTGAGCGTAAGCGTAAAAAGGCTGCCGCTGCTAAACGCCATTACAAGCGTATTCGCAGCCAAATGTTGCCTAAGAAGCTTTACTAATAGAATTTAAAGCTCTCTTCACCGAGAAGCTTTGAAACCCGCTGACGGTGAAACGCAGCGGGTTTTTGCTTTTTAATTGCCTGGTACATTCAACATTAGGAACAATGCAATGAGTCTGAAAGATCAAATTACCGAAGATATGAAAAATGCAATGCGTGCTAAAGAGACAGCACGTCTTGGCACCATTCGCCTATTGTTGGCTGCAATCAAGCAGCGTGAGGTGGATGATCGCATTGTGCTTGATGATGCAGCGATTATTGCCACTATTGAAAAAATGATTAAGCAACGCAAAGACTCTATTTCTCAGTTTGAAAAAGCAGGGCGCGATGATTTGGTGGCGATTGAAGCTGCTGAGATGGTAATTTTGCAAGATTACATGCCCGCTCAAATGTCTGATGCTGAGGTAGAGGCAGCAGTGGCTGCAGCGGTTGCGACTACTGGCGCAGCAGGCCCTCAAGATATGGGCAAGGTGATTGGTGTTCTCAAGGCTCAATTGGCTGGTAAGGCTGATATGGGTAAGGTTTCTGGCCTGGTAAAAGCCGCACTCGCAAAATAAGAGAACTCATCGCATACTCCTAGCCTTATGGCGCTCATTCCACATTCCTTCATTGCCGATCTTTTAAATCGGGTTGACATCGTTGATGTGGTTGGGCAACACGTAAAGTTAAAAAAGGCAGGCGCAAACTATCAAGGTTTGTGTCCCTTTCATTCAGAGAAGTCCCCATCTTTTTCCGTATCACCCACTAAACAGTTCTATCACTGCTTTGGTTGTGGCGCACATGGCTCAGCTATCAGTTTCATGATGGAGTATTCAGGCCTCGGTTATGTCGATGCGATTGAAGATCTTGCGAGATCTGCGGGTTTAGATGTGCCACGTGAAGAGCGCACCGCTAATGATGTGGCAAGACAGCAGCAGGCAATGGCCCTAAGTGAGGTGATGAGTTCAGCGGCAGATTGGTATCGTCAGCAACTGAAGGGCAGTACTCGTGCAGTTGAATACTTAAAAGGCCGCGGTCTTACTGGCGAAATCGCTAAACGCTATGGACTCGGTTATGCACCAGATGGTTGGCAAGGTCTTGAGGCGGTATTTGGTCCATACACCAACGATGAGGTCGCTAAGACCTTGGTGGAAGGTGGCCTAGTGATTCAGGGGGAGCAGTCTGAAGGCGCTCCTGCAGATAAACACCCGGTAAAACGCTACGATCGTTTCCGTGATCGAGTGATGTTCCCAATTCGCAATCCCAAGGGTCAAACGATAGGCTTTGGCGGCCGTATTCTCGATCAAGGTGAACCTAAGTATTTAAATTCTCCAGAGACACCACTATTCTCAAAGGGCAACACGCTTTATGGCTTGTTTGAAGCCAGACAAGCGATCCGTGCGCAAGAATATGTTCTAGTGTGTGAAGGCTATATGGATGTTGTCGCCTTGGCGCAATTGGGTTTTCCAAATGCAGTGGCTACGCTTGGCACGGCATGTACTGCAAATCATGTGCGGATGCTTTTACGTCAAACCGATAAAGTCGTGTTTTCCTTTGATGGTGACTCAGCAGGTCAGCGCGCCGCTCAGCGTGCCTTAGAAGCTTGCTTGCCACTCATGTCAGATGATAAAGAAATTCGCTTCTTATTTTTACCTACTGAACATGACCCAGATAGTTATGTTCGTGCTTACGGTGCACCCGCTTTTGAAAAAGTCATTAAAGAAGCTATGTCACTTTCAAGCTTCTTCTTTAAGGTAGTCAGTGAGGATCATGAGTTAACGACTCCAGAGGGCCGAGCCCATACCCATCATGCGGCCAAGCCTCTATTACTCTCAATGCCACCAATTGCGTTGCGTACTCAGATCCTGCGTGAACTGGCGATTCGCACCAATACTACGCCTGCAGAACTTGAGGCTTTTTGTGGCTTAACTGTAGCCCCTGCGCCAGCGCCAAGCACTTACTCAAGTAATGCGGGAAGACCGCAAAATAGTTTTGTAAATTCAGGCAATCGCGCGCAAGGTGCACCATGGCAAGCATCTAAAGGTTCTGCCAAAAGAGTTGCCACACAAAATATTGAGCCACCTAAAGCCCCAATGGATTTGGCTGAGCAAATGTTGCGTGTCTTAATTCAATTCCCGCATTTGGGAAAAGCACTTGATGCTAATCAGCGTGCTCTTGCATTAAAAGCGGCTGAACAACGATCAAGCAAAGCACTAGAGCTCATGCAAGATTTATTAGTGCAATGTGATCTTGTGGAGTTGGTCCAGGGTGAGAACGGCAAACCTGCGATTGTTGGTGCAGGTGCATTTGCCATGTTTCAAGATCAACTTTCAAGAAGCGCCTTAGCCCCACTTTATGAAGTGCTCAGAAAGCGGGTGATGGACTCAGATCTGGATCTAGAGGGCGCAACTGCAGATCTAGAAGGCGCCTTTAAAAAGCTAGAGCTTTCTCAGCTCAAACAAGAAATGACGGAAATTGCCCAAAAGATCGCTGGGAGCGCTGCCAATGAGCAAGATCGAGCGAGATATCGGGAATTGGGTGAAAAGCTGAAATTCTCCTAAGAATTTACTGAAACATCCCAAGAAATTCTCTGAAATTACCCCATATTTAATACTATTAGGGGCTAAAAAAAGTCGGAATCGACTATAATCCTCTGTTCCCAAGAAAAAAATGAATTAATTCAGCCACTTGCGCTTTATTTTGATGAAATTTGGGGTAAGTGAGTTACGGGGCTGTACTTAATCAGTCGATATCTATAACAGTAATGTGAGTAAGTGCTAATCAATGCCTAATACCAAGACCAAAAAACCAGTTAAACCAGCAACAAAGGCGCCAGCTAAGCCAGCTGCCAAAACAGTTGCTAAGCCAGCCGCTAAATCTACCAGTAAGCCAGTAGCTAAAAAAGTTGCGGCTAAGCCAGTAGCAAAAACTAAGGTCATTGCTAAGCCAGCAAAAGCCCCAGTTAAAACTGCAAAAGCACCTGCTAAGCCAGTAGCTAAAAAAGTTGCGGCTAAGCCAGTAGCAAAAACTAAGGTCATTGCTAGGCCAGCAAAAGCCCCAGTTAAAACTGCAAAAGCACCTGCTAAGCCAGTAGCTAAAAAAGTTGCGGCTAAGCCAGTAGCAAAAACTAAAGTGCTTGCCAAGACTGTAAAGGCAGCCAAGCCAGTTGCTAAAGTTCCCGCTAAGGCTCCCGCTAAAGCGCCGGCTAAGTTGCCAGCTAAAGTTGCTGTAAAAACAGTTGCAGCTAAGGTGCCTGCAAAACCGGTCAAGGTTGAGCCAGTTAAAAAAGCAAAAGCAGCAGCTCCCGTAAAAGTTGAAGAAGTTAAAGGCAAGAAAGCCAAGACTGTTGAAGCTGAAGTTCCAGCAGTCGAAGAAGAGAAAAAGACGCGCGGTCGTAAGGCTAAGGTCGACGCTCCAGCTGAGGGTGCTGAACCGGTTTTAACGGACCGTCAAAAAGCACGTGAGCGTAAAGCCAAAGAGAAAGCGCTCTTAAAAGAATTTGCTGCACAACAGCTCGGCACTGAAGAGCAACAAGAGCTCCGTCGTGCTCGCCTCAAAACATTGATCAAGATGGGTATGTCCAAGGGTTATCTAACCCATGGCGAGATGAATGACGTGATGTCTGATGAGTTATCTGATGCAGATGCATTAGAAACTTTGATCAGCTTATTGAATGACATTGGTATTACTGTTTATGAGCAAGCGCCTGATGCAGAAACATTAATTCTGTCAGATAACACAGCAGCTGCAGCTTCTGAAGAAGAGGCCGAAGAAGAAGCTGAAGCCGCACTCTCTACAGTAGATTCAGAATTTGGTCGCACTACCGATCCAGTCCGTATGTATATGCGTGAGATGGGTACCGTGGATCTTTTGACTCGCGAAGGCGAGATTGTGATTGCCAAGAAGATTGAGGCTGGTCTCAAAGACATGGTGATGGCACTGGCTGCTTGTCCAGTCACAATCGCAGAAATTCTTGCTAACGTCGACAAGATTGCTAGCGGCGAGATGGAGATCGACCAGTTTGTAGATGGCTTAGTTGATCCAAACGCAGAAGATATCAAGTTGGGACCTGAAGAGCCAGAGATCGACCCTGATGCAGAAGAGGGTGATGAGGGTGAAGAGGATGAAGGCGGCGGTGGCGGCGGTGCTGCTACAGCTAACGCTAAACAGCTCGAGGAACTCAAGCAAATCTCTTTAGAAAAGTTTGCGATTGTTCGCACGCAAGCTGACAAGATGCGTCGTGCCTTTGATAAGGATGGCTATAACTGCCCTGCTTATATCAAAGCACAAGATGCTATCCGTGGAGAGCTCCTAGGCTTCCGCCTTACTGCGAAGAGTGTTGAGAAGTTATGTGACACCATGCGCTCACAGGTTGACCAAGTGTGGAAGCTTGAGCGCGGCATCGTGAGCTTGTTAGTAGATAAAGTAGGCGTTAATCGTGGAGAAGTACTCAAAGACTTTCCTAAGATGTCTATGGATCTGACCTGGACTGAGAAGTTACTCAAAGATAACAAGCCTTACAGCGCACTCTTGCAACGTAACGTTCCTGCAATTCAAGAGCTGCAGCAGAAGTTGATTGATATTCAAAAGAATGTAGTGATTCCGCTTCCTGAGTTGAAAGAAGTCAACAAGCAAATGATCGCTGGCGAGAAGCGTGCCCGTGAAGCGAAGCGTGAGATGACCGTAGCTAACTTACGTTTGGTGATCTCCATTGCTAAGAAATACACCAATCGTGGCTTGCAGTTCTTGGATTTGATTCAAGAGGGCAATATTGGTTTGATGAAGGCGGTAGATAAGTTTGAATACCGTCGTGGCTATAAGTTCTCTACCTACGCAACTTGGTGGATTCGTCAGGCAATTACCCGCTCTATTGCTGACCAAGCCCGTACGATCCGTATTCCTGTTCATATGATCGAGACGATCAATAAGATGAACCGCATCAGCCGTCAAATCTTGCAAGAAACTGGTCATGAGCCAGATGCTGCAACCTTGGCTCTGAAGATGGAGATTCCTGAAGACAAGATTCGTAAGATCATGAAGATTGCTAAAGAGCCAATCTCTATGGAGACACCAATTGGTGACGATGAAGACTCTCATTTGGGCGACTTCATTGAAGATGGCAACACCTTGGCTCCAGCAGAAGCAGCTTTGCATGAATCTATGCGTGATGTCGTCAAAGACGTGCTGGACTCATTAACACCACGTGAGGCAAAAGTATTGCGCATGCGCTTTGGTGTAGAGATGAGCACTGACCATACTCTCGAAGAAGTAGGTAAGCAGTTTGATGTTACTCGTGAGCGTATTCGTCAGATTGAGGCGAAGGCTCTCAGAAAAATGCGTCACCCAAGCCGTAGCGACAAACTCAAGACCTTCCTCGAAGAGGATTGATTGAAGGATTAACGGGCCTATAGCTCAGTTGGTTAGAGCAGAGGACTCATAAGAAAGAAGCCCTAGGGGTCTTGTAACAAAGACCTCAATAGATTCAAGAGGTTAGTGGTGAATTAGGCGATATAAATTCACTACACACCGCGTACACACCGAAGCAAAAACCGAGGTGTGTAGTAAATGCGGTTTTAGTGTGGTTTTGAAGTGGTAAACACCAGCAGTAAGGTGTGTAGTAAATGTAACGATTAAGGGCCTATAGCTCAGTTGGTTAGAGCAGAGGACTCATAGCGAAAGTTGTGCCTTATGCGTGGAAACTGCATAAGGGATGGTGTCAAATTCGGAGAAAGCTAAATGTAGCCAAAAGCTGCACAAGCTAACGCCGAGCGAAGCTTAGTAGAAATACTTTGAACGTGTAGAGACTAGACGGCACCCATCTAAGTGAGGATGTAAATCTTTATATGATGAAGGCATAGTCCAGGGAGTAGTGAAAGCTACACAAACCGGAATCCTTTGGTCCCAGGTTCAAGTCCTGGTGGGCCCACCAGCAATGTCAACGACTTAGGGAGAAATTCCTAAGTCGTTTTTCTTTACATGATTAATTGAGTGAATACTTCTTGCAACGATTTTGGTTTATTCTGCGCAGAATGACCCTAGAAAAATTATGAACATTAATTCCGACTACAGTAAGAGAGTTGTCATGAGTCATCATGACTTACCTTGGGTTCCCAGTCCTGAGTCAGGCATTGAGAGACGAATGCTAGATCGACTTGGCGATGAAGTGGCAAAAGCAACTTCAATAGTGCGTTATCAACCTGGATCTCAATTTAAATCCCATACCCATGAATTCGGTGAGGAAATTTTGGTTTTGGATGGAGTTTTTAGCGACGAGACCGGTAGCTATCCTGCTGGGACTTACATCATGAATCCTCCAGGTTCTTCGCATGCCCCTTTTAGTAATCCAGGCTGCACACTATTTGTAAAACTCAGACATCTTGGATTGGATCAAGTTGTGCGGGAGATTGTTGACACTAATACTGCGCCTTGGTACCAGGGCATGGTTTCAGGCCTTACGGTCATGCCCTTGATGCAACAGGGAGGTGGGTCAAGCTTAGTTCGTTGGGCACCGCAAACCTATTTCAACCCGCATAAGCATTATGGGGGCGAGGAAATCTTTGTAGTGGATGGTGTATTTGAGGATGAGCATGGACGTTATCCGGCTGGATCATGGATTAGAAGTCCCCACATGAGTTTGCACCAACCCTTTAGCAAAGAAGGCTGTACTATTTTTGTGAAGACAGGGCATTTAATAGATTAAAAATGGAGAAAGGGGCGCTTAGCTTGTTATCTATCACAACATATATTCCATGGTGATCTCAGGTAATATCTTGTAAGGATTCAGAATCAGTCCAAAGTTTGGAGACCACTTGAAATTTCCTCAATATTTTGTAGTGCTGCTTTCAGTACTCTTAAGCGCTTGTGCCAATGATGTTGGATTGAACTTTGCACATTCCTATACCGGGGATAATGCTTTGGATAATCCGAATATCATAGTTACCAAACAAGATGTCCTTATTTCTAAAGATCAGCCGCTGTCATCAATGACATTTGCGATATCGGATCAAGTTCAAGCTAAATTACCTGAATTAGCCAAGCGGGGATTCTCTCAGGAGCAATTTGCGCAAACGATCAAGACAAGACTCATGAATGCAGGCTTGCTTAATGAGGCAAGCAATAGTGGGCTCAAGCTAGAGTTAAATTTAGTGGATGCCTATCTATTAAGTACTACCGGATCAATCATTTTGGCTAGTCAAGACACCGTACTGGATATGGCTAGATATAATTATTCTCAGATATCAGCCATCATTAAAGATGCCCAAGGGAATGTGCTTGATAACTATATGTATTCAAGATATACAGAATGTGATTACTGCGATGCAAAACATAGAGCTCAGAATGTCTATGATGTTGCTGCAGCCCTAACAGTTAGAGCAATTTCTGTAAAAGGGCATTGATTTTAATGTTTAGCAGAACACTCTTTTAATCAGACGCGATATAAACCAAGGTTACTGATGAATAACCCTCCTGTGCACCTCTTTAATTTTGATGTCCTATTGTTGGGAGGTGTGATTCTCCTTTTGATGCTGATTTTTCATGCTGTCTACAACTATTTTGTTACCAATACATACCAAAACACTTCTAGAAAATTGATTCAGAGTCAGAATTATCGATATACCCTATTTCTTTTTTACGCAATGTCGTTTGTATTGGTTGGTTCTCATTTGATTGAGATCTATCTATGGGGAGTCGCTCTTTTTTATTTTAGTTTAGTGCCCAATCTAGACCAGGCTATTTTCTTTGCAGGCAGTTTCTACACAACGGTAGGGTATGGCAGCATTCCACTCCCATCCGGTTGGGATTTAATGGTCGTCATCATTGCTCTAAATGGGATGGTCGCATTTGGTTGGACGATTGCCAATTTAGCCAACATGCAGCGTACAGTACATGTTGCGCGTAGACTGGCCAAATCAGATGGCTATTTTATGTAAGTCGTCTCACTAAGTATGGCCTGATACGCCATTACTTTTTAAGGCGGTACCCGGTTTTAAAGATCCAAATGACTACCGCAATCGATAGCGCTAAAAAAGAGATCGTCATTCCTAGACTGATCCAAAGAGAGACATCCTCTATACCGTAAAAACTCCAACGGAAGCCACTAATCAAATAGACCACTGGGTTTCTATCCCTCTATGACTAAAAATGTCATGAATAAGTGCTAAAAAGAGGTCTAAGCACTGAAATAGTCAGCAAGGATCATTCATTGAATATTGTCTTAATCGTCGGTAGTGCACCAGATGCAATCAGAATCAAGGATTGGGACCTTTCTGGGATTACCTCCTGTGTGGTGATTAATAACGCCTGGCAATTAATTGAGCATTGGGATTATTTAATTTATCCAGAAGATTTTCCAGTAGATCGCCTCCCATCCTCTCCAGTTCTCGCCCAAAAGAATGTGATTACGGCAAAAGAGTTTGTTCCAGAGCAAAATCATTTTGGCGGCTTTGTATATGCAGGCGGCACAATGGCATTTACTGCGGGTTACTGGGCTCTTGGAGCCCTCAAGCCAGATGTGATTGCATATTTGGGATGCGATATGGTTTATTCACAAGCAACTGTCAATCCCACCCATTTCTACGGCGTTGGTACACCCGATCCCTTACGTGCTGATATTACTTTGCAGTCGCTGGAAGCAAAGTCCGTCCGCTTCATGGCGATTGCTCAAATGAACCATTGTCGTGTTGTCAATTTATCTGAATTGCCTGAATCAAGGCTCTTGTTTCAGAAAGTAGCATTTTCCAAATTGATGAGCCTTACAGAAAAAAGGCAGCTAGACGATTCAGACCTCAATCTTGATGCGAATATAGTGAGCAAAGCCTTGGGCATTGAAGAGAAATTATCTTACATGGCTCCATCTGGGCGCTATTGGGAAGTGATTGATCATTTTGATCCGATGAAGCTGAGCGAAATCGACTCGCTTTGGCTCAGTTCAGTCTCCTAAGTAAGCAATATTGCGCCCTTCAGATGGTTGGGTTTGTTATATGACCTCAAAGTGTGGGGATATTGCAATATTAGGTAGGGGAGTAACATTGCTTAAATACAGTGCAATTTAAGATCTCACAAGGCATGAACTCATGATCGATACCTTTATCTTCAGCAGAATTCAATTTGCGGCCAATATTACTTTTCATATTTTGTTTCCAACGATTAGCATTGCTTTAGGTTGGTTTCTTTTTTATTTCAAGCTCAAACATATTCGCACACAAGTATCTATTTGGAATGATGCCTATAAATTTTGGGTGAAGATTTTTGCTCTCACGTTTGCTCTTGGAGTTGTCTCCGGCATCACGATGAGTTTTCAGTTTGGAACCAATTGGCCTGGTTATATGGAAACCGTTGGAAATATAGCGGGGCCATTGCTGGGATATGAAGTACTGACAGCCTTCTTTTTAGAAGCCACTTTCTTAGGTGTCATGCTATTTGGTAAAGATCGGGTATCTCCAAAAGTCCATCTATTGGCTTGCTTTCTAGTTGCCTTTGGAACAACCTTGTCAGCATTTTGGATTATTGTGCTCAATTCTTGGATGCAAACCCCACAGGGCTTCGAGATGATTAACGGTCAAGCCCATGCAACTAGTTGGCTTGCAATTGTGTTTAATCCATCGATGCCCTATCGTCTGGCACACATGCTAACTGCTTCATTTTTGACTGCTAGCTTTGTGTTAATCGGTGTGTCTTGTTATCGAATTGCTCGAAACTCCCAATCAGCAGTGAATGGGCATGTATTGAAACTTGCTTTAACCGTTGCGGCAGTGCTGGTTCCATTGCAAATTTTTCTGGGGGATCTCCACGGACAAAATACCCTGCAATACCAGCCAGCAAAATTAGCGGCTATGGAAGGTATTTGGAATACCCAAAAGAATGTTCCTGCAGTCTTGTTCGCAATACCCGATCAGCAAACCAAAACCAATTTATATGAGATTGCTATACCCAATTTAGCCTCGGTGTATTTAACCCATACTTGGGATGGTGAGGTTCAAGGTCTCAATGCATTTCCCAATGAGACTCCACCCGTAGCGCCAGTCTTTTTTGCCTTCCGAATTATGGTGGGCATTGGCATGCTTATGCTACTGGCTGCTTGGTTGGGTAGATGGTATCTATACAAGCAAAAGCAATTACCGATGTGGCTCACCAAGTCCATGGTGTGGATGACATTTTCAGGCTGGGTGGCAGTGGTCTCAGGTTGGTATGTCACTGAGATTGGCAGGCAGCCCTTTTTAGTGGCAGGCGTGCTAAGGACTGTAGACGCAGTGACCAATCAACCCAGTGGCATCGTATTTAGTACCTTGCTCTTGTATCTCATTTTGTACCTCTGCCTTCTGAGCGCCTATATTTGGACTATTTTTTACATGGCCCGCGGTGCCGATGTTCCTCATGATGGTGTTCAGGAAAAATTTCCGAATATTTCCACTTCACCTTATTTAAAGTTGGGGGAATAGCATGAATTACGCCCTTGCCCAAAATTGGTTGCCCCTCTTTTTCTTGTTTGCGATGGGCCTATCGATCTTTCTCTATGTGATCTTGGATGGCTATGACCTGGGAGTAGGCATCCTATTAAATGCTGTCGATGATTCTGAAAAAGATCAAATGATTTCTTCGATTGGCCCCTTTTGGGATGCGAATGAAACTTGGATCGTACTGGGTGTAGGCGTCTTATTAATAGCCTTTCCGATGGCACATGGCGCAATCTTGCATGATCTCTATCTGCCTGCCGCATTCATGTTGATGGCGCTGATACTTCGTGGCGTTTCTTTTGACTTTCGGGTGAAGGTCAATGTAGAGCAAAAACCCTTGTGGAACGCCTTATTTTTTATCGGTAGCCTAGTAGCCACTTTTTGTCAGGGAGTCATGATAGGCCGCGTGATTTTGGGTCTTGAGAATAGTTTATATGCCTGGTTGTTTGCAGTTTTGGTAGGTATTTGCTTGCCGTTTGGATACTGTTTATTAGGGGCAACTTGGTTAATTTTAAAAGCAGAAGGTGAATTGCAAATTAAGGCAATTACTTGGGCGAGGAAAAGTTTGTTTATGACTGGCGTTTGCATTGTCATTATTTCTGCTGCAACACCGCTGGTTAGCCATCAAATGTTTGAGAAGTGGTTTTCCTTCCCCAATATTCTGTATTTAGCGCCAATTCCGTTGCTGATTATTTTATGTTTTAGCTTAATTATTCGCCGTCTCAAAAAAATTGCAGGCGGTCATCTACAACGAGAGTGGAGCCCATTTCTTTTAACGATTGCTATCTTTACTTTATCGTTTATTGGAATTGCTTACAGCTTATTTCCATATTTGGTACTTGATAAGATGGATATCTGGCAAGCAGCTTCTGCTACCGAATCGCTGTGGGTGATTTTCATTGGAGTGGTTGTGGTGTTGCCAGCGATTTTGGCTTATACCTTCATGACTTACCGAATTTTTTGGGGTAAGACTAAGCCTCTGAGTTATTACTAAATCCGGGCATTAACCTTCATTTCAGGCCCTGGGGCTGCTGGCAAGCCGTGGTCTTTTGTGATTCCTATAGTTTTTTTGATTGATATCTCCAAAATAAAATGCCAACCTCAAGGTTGGCATTTTGTCTTTGGGCGTAGCGCTCTATTTGATCCAGCTCACAAAATTCTCCTTCGCTCTCCTTACTTTTTTAAGATTAAGCAACCAGTCTTCGTCAGCTTTTCTATAGCCAAGTGGGAGCATTACTACGCTGCGTAAGCCCCGCTCCTTGAGATTCAGCAGTGTATCTAGTGCTTGTGGATCAAAGCCCTCCATCGGGGTGCTATCCACCTCTTCATAGGCTGCTGCAATGAGAGCAGTGCCCAGGCCAATGTAGGCTTGTTTGGAAGTGTGGTTGAAATTGATTTCAGGGTCTCTGTTCGGGTAATTTTTGAGAAGCATTTGCCGGTAAGCGGTTCCGGATTCACTGGTGAAATTACGAATCTTCTCGGTCATATCAAACGCAGCATTAATGCGCTCTGTAGTGTAGTTATCCCAGGCTGCAAAGACGAGTAAGTAGCTGCAGTCTGTGATTTGAGATTGTCCGTTCGCAATCAGTTGAATCTTTTCTCGAATCTGCGGATTGCTAATGACGATTACCTCATAAGGCTGCAAGCCGCTAGAGCTGGCAGTTAAGCGAATAGCCCCTAAAATTTGGTCTAGTTTCTCCGGCGGAACTACCTTTGTTGGATCCATCTTTTTAGTGGCGTAGCGCCACTGCAGCTTATCAATGAGACTCATATTTTTCCCTAAATTTATTGCTTCAGAGATTCAATTTTAGTTTAATCTGTCATATATAGGCGAATAGTTTTGACCTGAAGAAAAGCTTATATTGTTTAATCAATTGCAGGAGTAATGATGAATCAAAAAATGGCCAAGCAATTTTTAGCGATAGCAGTTTCAAGCACATTAGCCTTTGTGCCCCTTTCAAGTAATGCATGTACTAGTTTTCTATTGAAGGGCAATGACAATGGATTTGTGTATGGCCGCACGATGGAGTTTGGCCTTCCCCTGAAATCTCAGTTAACGCTTATTCCCAGAAATCTACCGATGCTTGGCGTCGGTGTTGATAGTAAGCCAGGTTCAGGGCTGAATTGGACTACTAAGTATGCAGTCGCTGGTATGAATGGCCTAGGAATGCCAGTTTTAGTCGATGGTATGAACGAGAAGGGTCTAGTGGGAGGCTTATTGAATGCCCCCAATACCGCGGTATATCAGGCCGTCAGCCCGGCAGACTCTGCTAATAGTATTGCTTCGATTCAGATGTTGCTTTATGCCCTAAGTAATTTTGCAAGCGTTGATGAAGTGAAGGCAGGTTTTCAGAAAATTAAAGTAAACCGCTCCATCATTCCTGCCTATAACAATCAATCTGCACCAGTGCGTATGACCTTGCATGATGCCAAAGGTAAAAGCATTGTGATTGAGTATTTGAAGGGTGAATTAGTGATTACTGATAATCCCACTGGCGTTATGACCAATGATCCTGCATTCAGAGATCAACTAAACAACATTGGGAATTATGCCAATCTCACAAGTGTTGAGAAGAATCCCATAGTCATCAATGGCGCCAGTTTTGTACCCCCAAGCTCAGGCAGTGGCCTGCATGGCTTGCCTGGAGATTATTTGAGTCCAAGTCGCTTTATCCGTGCGTTATTTTTAACAAAGTCGGTTCCCTCTAGCTACACAACAGCTCAACAAACTAATACTGCTTGGCACATCTTAGGTAGTTTTGATATTCCACCAGGTGCGATTAGTTTACCTGCAACGAATGCTTATGGTGGTGGTGCTGGCGGTATTGAAGTTACGGAGTGGAGCGTCGTTGCAGATAATAAAAATATGATCTACTACCTCAAAATGTTTGAGACTACGAATATCTATTCTTTTGATATGAAGAAGATGGATGTCAATGCAAAAGAAATCAAGTACTACAAATTAGATAAGCCACAAGCTGTTATTTCAATTAATTAAAGACTAGATGAGTGACTATGATTAAGTCATTTAACCCTTGTAGTCTGGAGAATGCCTCCAATATTTAATATTGCTGCTGAAAGTGCAGAGCGGTCTTAATGGTCTGGAAATGGATATCTACGGTGGATTCCATTTCCTTGCCGTAACCGCCTGCCATTGAAATGGCGATGGGTAGTTTTTGATCGAGTGCAAAAGCAAAAACTCTCTCATCTCTTAAGCGCATTCCCTCTTTGCTCAGTTTGAGTCTTCCTAAGCGGTCGCCCTCATGGGGGTCCGCACCTGCAAGGTAAATTAAGCAGTCTGGCTTGAATCTGGAGTCAAGTTGACTGAGGCTGTCCTCTAGCGCTAGTAAGTAGGTTTGGTCATCACAGCCATCAGGAAGTCCAATGTCTAAATCGCTCAACTCCTTCTTGAATGGAAAATTGTTTTCTCCATGAATCGAGAGCGTAAAGATTGAGGGATCTTGTTGCAAGATAGCTGCTGTGCCATTGCCCTGATGAACATCTAAATCAATAATGGCGACCTTTAATTTTGCATTTACTTCTTTTTGTAGGGTTCGTGCAGCAATTGCAGAGTCATTAAAGATGCAAAAGCCACTGCCGAGATCGCGATAGGCGTGATGGGTACCGCCAGCTAGATTAATTGCAATGCCTTCTTGTAGAGCATTTTTAGCTGCTGCAACGGTAGCTCCAGCAGAGCGGCGTGAGCGCTCCACCATTTTCTCGCTCCAGGGAAAGCCAATCTCTCTTTGTTCTTCTGCGCTTAATTTACCTTCAATGATCTTGATGAGATAAGAAGGGTCGTGTGCATACAAAATTTGGGTATCGCTTGCTGCGGGAGCTTCAACGAGTTCAATGTCATCGAGTGTGGCGACCAAATCTCTCAAACGAGAATACTTTTCCATTGGGAAGCGATGCCCTGCTGGTAGCGGTAATATGAAATGATCGGTATAAAACGCCTTCAAATTTCACTCGAATATTGTTTCAAAATATCCAAAGGAACCGTCTCAAGCGCTTTAATATGGGTACTTTCCAGTTTAAGTAACGGTGCACAGTGGGCCTTGGCCGCTTCAACCCAACGAGTTATGCACAGACACCATTGGTCTCCTGCAACTAGGCCAGGAAATTGATATTCTGGTCTGGGGGTAATTAAGTCATTGCCTTTTTCAAGGCTAAATTGCAGAAATTCTGTAGTGACCACTGCACAAACTAAGTGACTACCCACATCCTCTTCATTGGTTTTGCAGCAACCATCACGCAAGAAGCCCGTAAGGGGGGCAAAAGAGCAGGGAATGAGCGGCTCTCCAAATACGTTTAGGGCAACTTCTTTGTTCATGACTTCCTTTGAGTGTGTTCTCAGCTAGTTTATTCAATAAGCCGTAAACTTGCTCAGCGATGACTTCACTAGAAAAACTCACTCTGTTTTACGATGGCTCTTGCCCTTTGTGCCAAGCGGAAATTCTGTTTTTGTCAAGAAGAAATCAAGCTGGCCTATTGGAGTTTGTTGATGTTCATTCTGAGCAATTTCATTCGGATACGATCGGGATTTCTTGCGACCAAGCATTAGCAGCGATGTACGCGCAATATGAAAGCGGTGGCTTAATAGAGGGTGCGGCGGTATTTCCAGAGGCCTATCGCAGAGCTAACTTGCCATTCTTGGCTTGGGTCTTTTCTAGAAAGGCGCTCCAGCCGTCATTGCGGCTCGCATACCGATTCTTTGCTAAGAACCGACATGCAATCTCCAGTCTGTTTGGTCCAGCTGCTTTATATCTAGTGAAGATTACTGCCTCGAAGGCTAGATCATGAGAATTCTGAAAATTGCCTTAAGCTTTACTCTTCTTTTTTGCTTTGCTTTTTCTAGCTTTGCTCGTGATACAGCCCACATTGATAGTGCACTCAGTTCTGCAAAACTACAAGGCAGTGGAAAGCTGAATTGGTGGGGTTTTCATATCTACGATGCGTCTTTCTATCGTTCTGCCAACCCAGCATCATCAGAGTTTGCTTTAGATATCCGCTATCACAAGTCATTTAGTGGAGTTTCAATTGCCAATCGTAGTGTTGAGGAAATGAAAAAGATTGGCGTGCCTGAGGCGCAAGCAAGCTTGTGGGGAAAAGAGTTGGCGAACTTTCTGCCAGATATAGAATCTGGCCAGACATTGACTGCAGTCTATAACCCACCCCAGGGAACCCTTTTTTATCATGATGGCAAACGGATCGCCCAAGTTCCAGGAGCAGATTTTTCAAAAGCTTTTTTTGGTATCTGGTTAGATCCAAAAACGAGCGCACCTAAATTACGTAAAGACCTATTGGGTCAAAGTTGTTCCCCACCTATTTTTAATGAGGCTTGCTAAATGATCCACTCTATTTTTAAGTTATTGGTAATTTTGGCGACAGCAATTTTCTTGCTTGCTTGTGCCGGTCCGAGTGTCCAGCAATATGCTAATGAGAAACCTGCTCTAGATATGAGTGAGTATTTTTCAGGGACGATTGATGCCTATGGAATATTTACAGACCGAAGTGGTGAAGTGAAGAAGCGTTTTACAGTTCTCATTAAGGCCGATTGGAAGGTAGTTGATGGTAAAAAAGTAGGCACGCTGGATGAGAGCTTTGAGTATTCGGATGGTAGCAAGCAAAAACGCGTTTGGACTCTCATTGAGCAGGGACCAGGTAAATATATCGGCCGAGCAGATGACGTCGTTGGCGATGCTCAGGGGGAGTTAGCTGGTAACGCTTTAAATTGGACCTATACCTTGGCCTTGCCGGTAGACGGCACTGTTTACCATGTGCAATTTAATGACTGGATGTATCTGGTTGCCCCCAAGGTGATGCTAAATAAGGCCAAAATGAGTAAGTTTGGCATTGAGCTTGGAGAGGTAACCCTGAGCTTTTACAAGCGGTAAGCGGATAGCTTTGATTTGTGTCACACTTTACTCAAAAGTGCCAAAGAGCATTTCATAAGGCTTTAATCAACGTAGAAATATCTAGGAGATGAAGATGAATCGCAAATTTAAAATGATTTCACTGGGGTTATCTCTGGCTGGATTACTTGCCTTGGTTGCTTGTCAATCGATGGAGCAGGGCACTGGTCAAAAAGCAAACGCAAGCCTAGAGTCAAAGTCAGGCTCTACTGCAAAAGGTGAAGTGACATTTGTTTGGCAGGGGAATGATGTATTGATTAATGGAAAATTTTCTGGTCTGAAGCCAAATGCAGAGCAGGGCTTTCATGTGCATGAAAAAGGTGATTGCTCTTCGCCAGATGCAGTGAGTGCAGGTGGCCACTTCAATCCTGAAACTAAAGCGCACGGAATGCCAAATAGCGGCATGAACCATGCTGGTGATTTGCCGAACATTAAGTCGGATGCGAGTGGCAATGCAAATTACACAGCCACCTTGCATGGTTTTGCGGTAAATACAGGCCCAACTGGAATTGTGGGGCGCTCTGTCGTGGTTCACCGTGACCCAGATGACTACAAATCACAGCCTGCTGGAAATTCTGGTCCACGTATTGCCTGCGGTTTAATTAAGTAAATAAGTATTTGAAGGAAATGCAGGGGCATCGATGAGAATAGAAGATACTGATCCAGCAAGACATGCTGGAATTGAATATCCCATGGAAGTTGGGGCTCCTGTATTTGCTCCCATTAAAGTAGTTGAAGAAAAAGATAAGGCTGTCAATGTTGCGCGGTAAAATGCTAAGCAAGAGTATGAGCGCATCATGGAGCAAGCCGAAGTATTAATGAAACAAGCCCGCGCCCTACAAGCACGACTTGATGCAACCGAGATGGTGCATAGTGCAAAGTTTGGTTTTAATCCCATTCACGGGAAAATCTATCACTTGTATTACGACAGCAGAAATGCAGTCAACGTACTGATACAGAATGGTCCTAAAGAATGGAGTTGCGGGATTCCAGATGGTTGGAACTACTCCATGGCCGTGAAGAAGCTGGGTGATAGTACTTGGGCTGTAGTTGAAGAAGGCGCCCTTACTGTATGATTTTTTTCTATTTAATAACAAACATAGGTGACATGTGACAAAAGCTCGAGTAGTTAGTCTTTCTGCATTGGGTAGTGCCGATGTAATCCAGGTAATCGATAAAGAGTTGCCTCCGCCAGCAAAGGGTGAAGTACAAATTCGCCAAACTGCAATTGGTTTTAACTTTATCGATGTATATCAACGCTCCGGGGTTTATCCACTTGATCTTCCGACTGGTCTGGGCCATGAGGCAGTTGGTGTTGTTGAGGCCTTGGGTGAAGGAGTTACGAGCTTCAAGGTTGGTGATCGTGTGATGTATATGAATGCCGGCATTGGGGCGTATGCAAGTGCACGCAATGTCGCCGCCGATAAATTGGTTCCCGTACCAGACAATGTCTCAGATGAGGTTGCCGCCGCTGTTTTCTTCAAAGCGATGACAGCGCAATACCTGGTCCAAAAAACTTATAAAGTAAAAGCTGGCGATATTGTGTTGGTTCACGCCGCTGCTGGTGGTGTTGGTCAAATTCTGGCTGGTTGGGCCAAAGCGCTTGGTGCATTTGTGGTTGGTACGGTAGGTTCACAAGCAAAAGTTGCTGCTGCTAAAGAAGCGGGTTGTGATGCAGTGGTCGATTACTCTCAGCCGAACTGGGTCGAAGAGGTGATCAAAGCAACGGGTGGTAAGAAGGCGAATGTGGTGTATGACTCAGTGGCTAAGACTACTTTCTTGGGTTCCTTGGATTGCACGGCTCCATTTGGCACGGTTGCGTTATTTGGCGCCGCATCTGGTCCGGCTCCAGAGATTCAGCCAGAGATATTAAATAAGAAGGGCTGCCTGTTTTTAACTAGACCTTCTGTATTTCCACACAATGCGACCCCTGCACTACTGCAAGAAAATGCGAAGGCAGTGTTTGAGGCTATCGCTAAGGGAATGGTGAAGGTGCAAATTGGTGCGAAGTTTCCTCTTGAGGAAGCTGCTGATGCTCACCGTGCCGCCGAGGGCAGAAAAGTCTCTGGCGCAATCGTGATGATTCCTTAAGATGGCCTTTCTGAGATCTAAGCCCCGCAGAAGCGGGGCTTTTTATTTCAAAGCCTTGCTCGGGTTATAATTCTGTAAGTATCTGAATTTAAAGAGATTATTTTTTAAACCCGTTTTCAGTTGTTTGACAGCCTATGAGTGCTCTTGGACAATGCATGCGGTGCTTTGATTCGCACCGCAGCCTTACATGACAGCCACCATTTCCCCGACCTCTAGCAAAACTACCTTGGCACTCGAAGCCCGAGGACTGAGCTGTGTGCGTGGTGAACGGCAACTATTTTCTGGGCTCGATCTATCGGTTTCTGCTGGTCAGTGCTTACATGTTCGTGGTGAGAATGGCGTTGGCAAAACCAGTCTTTTGCGTATTTTGACTGGCCTATCTAAACCTGAGTCTGGTGAGGTGCTTTGGGGGAATCAATCCATCGGGTTGGACTCTCTGGCATATCACCGTGAGCTACTATTTTTGGGGCACAGAGATGCTTTAAAAGAAGATCTCAGTGCGATAGAAAATCTGAAGATGTATGCAGAGTTAGATGATGTTGCCTTGCCCCTTGAAAAAGCCTTGACTACATTGTGGCGCTTTGGTCTACGCGGACGTGAAAATTTACCAGTGCATTGTTTGTCTGCTGGGCAAAAACGTCGCCTTTTAATGGCGCGTATGTTGACCCGCCAGGCCAAGTTGTGGATTTTGGATGAACCCTTTAACGCTTTAGATTCCAAGGCAGTAAATGCCTTACAAGATTTGATTGCTGAGCATCTTTCAGATGGTGGCTTAGTAGTTCTAACAAGTCATCAGACGGTAAGCCTGCCAAGTGTTCGGGTGCTTGAGCTATGAACGCAATGTTTGCCATTATTCAGCGCGATCTTCTCTTGGTGATGCGTCGCAAGAGTGAGGTCCTGACAGCATTATTTTTCTTTGTTGTTGTGACGAGTCTTTTCCCATTGGGAATCGGTGCCGATCCTGCTTTGCTCCGAAAGGTTGCTCCCGGAGTGATTTGGGTTGCTGCTTTACTGTCAACCTTGCTTGGGCTTCATCGCATGTTTGCTTCTGACTATCAAGACGGCACTCTGGAGCAGTTAGTGTTAGCGCCACAGCCCCTAGTCTTATTGGTTTCTGGAAAAATTATGGCTCATTGGCTTGTTTGCGGCCTTCCTCTGGTCATACTGGCTCCGATTATTGGTATTCAGTTTGACTTGGATGCAGACTCCTTATATGTGCTGATGGCATCACTTTTGTTGGGTACGCCAGTGCTATCCTTGCTAGGCTCTATTGGGGCTGCACTGACTTTGGGTCTTAGGGGTGGAAGCGTATTGATGAGCCTATTAATTTTGCCTTTGTATGTTCCCGTATTAATTTTTGGTGCTGGTGCGGTCTATGCAAATAGTGTTGGTCTGAATATATCGGGGCATTTCTCATTGCTGGGCGCTTTATTGATTTTGGCTTTAGCATTTGTACCTTGGGTAAGTGCTGCCGCCATAAAGATTGCAATCGAATGAATGAAGTAAATCACCTTTCTCATAATCGCTGGATTAACTGGTTTAAGTTATCTAGCCCGAGCACTTTTTATCCTCTTGCCGGAAAGCTCATCCCGATTTTTTGGGTTCTGACTGCGATCTTTGGTGCAGCTGGCCTATGGGTAAGTTTTTTTGTAGCACCAGTAGATGCGGTCCAAGGTCAAGGCTATCGGATTATTTTTATTCATGTACCTGCTTCTTGGATGTCCATGTTTATTTATATCGTGATGGCAGCGTGGGCTGGTCTAGGTTTGGTCTTCAATACGCGCCTCTCTGCCATGATGGCGCAAGCCTTAGCTCCCATAGGGGCATGGATGGCATTCCTCTCTCTGTGGACTGGAGCATTCTGGGGCAAGCCAATGTGGGGCGCTTGGTGGGTATGGGATGCACGACTGACTTCAGAATTAATTTTGTTATTCCTCTATTTGGGATTCATTGCTCTGCAAGCATCGATTGAGAACCCTCGCAGAGCAGATAAAGCCGGTGCGATTTTGGCTTTGGTTGGGGTGGTGAACGTACCCATTATTTATTTCTCGGTAAAGTGGTGGAACACTTTGCATCAAGGTGCTTCGGTTTCTTTAACTAAGGCTCCAGCCATGGCTCAGACAATGTTGTGGGGCATGCTGTTAATGGCACTGTGTTTCTGGATGTATACCGTTGCGGTCGGTTTAATGCGGGTAAGAGCCATCATTTTGGAGCGTGAAGCCCATACTGATTGGGTGCGACAATTGAGTGAGGTGAAGCGCTGATGTGGAATAGCCCAGCCGAATTTTTTGCCATGGGTGGCTACGCACTGTATGTGTGGAGTAGCTTTGGTGTTTGTGTTCTAGTTCTTATTTTGGAGCCTTTGTTTGTGCGTGCACGCTACAGGGCGATTGTGCGTAGACTCCAACAAGAGCTTTTAGCGGACCAGTTTGATCAAGAGAATATTGAGTGAAACCTAGACATAAGCGTGCATTATTGATTCTTGCAGCACTAGCCGTGATTGGGGTGGCTGCAGTTCTGATTTTGAATGCACTCAATAGCAATATCGCTTTGTATGTTACGCCTAGTGAAGTTGCAACTGGTAATGCACCAAAGGGCCAAGCATTTCGGATTGGTGGTTTAGTGAAGGATGGCTCTCTTAAGCGTGATGGCCTAACAGTCCATTTTGTGATCACAGATCTGGTTAAGGATATTCCCGTTTCCTATACCGGAATTCTTCCTGATTTATTTAAGGAGGGTAAGGGTGCAGTTGTTCAGGGTCGTATGAATGCTAATGGCGAATTCGTTGCGAGTGAAGTACTTGCTAAGCACGATGAAAACTATATGCCTCCTGAAGCTAAGCATGCATTGGAGCAAGCACAGAAAAACGGAAGCAAACCATGATTCCGGAGATTGGGCATTACGCATTAATTCTGGGATTGTGTGTTGCTTTAATTCAAGGTGTATTGCCTCTGATAGGTGCACATCAAGGTCGACGTGAGTGGCTAATACTGGCTAGACCTGCAGCGCAAACCGTATTCCTTTTGCTGGCGATTGCATTTGTAATCTTGGCTTGGAGCTTCTATGTCAATGATTTTTCAGTGCTGTATGTAGCCGAACATTCGAATTCACAGTTACCAGTGGTTTATCGCTTAGGTGCGGTGTGGGGTGGCCATGAAGGTTCTTTGCTCCTCTGGATTTTTCTACTCAGCACATGGACGATTTTGGTAGCCCAACTTTCTCAAGAGCTTGATGAGTTTATGGTTGCTCGAGTAATAGGGGTCTTGGGTTTAGTGACTAGCGGACTTTTACTTTTTGTATTAACCACATCAAATCCCTTTGTACGCCTATTGCCCGCAGCACAGGATGGCCGCTCTCTAAATCCATTGTTGCAAGATCCGGGTCTGGTTTTTCATCCACCCATGTTGTATATGGGATATGTTGGCTTCTCGGTAGCCTTTGCTTTCGCAATTGCTTCTTTGCTCTCAGGCCGTTTAGATGCTGCTTGGGCGCGTTGGTCTCGCCCATGGACAACTGCTGCCTGGGTATTTCTCACATTAGGTATTGCTCTGGGGTCTTGGTGGGCTTATTACGAGTTAGGGTGGGGTGGCTGGTGGTTTTGGGATCCGGTAGAAAATGCCTCATTTATTCCTTGGTTAGTAGGTACGGCTTTATTGCATTCCTTGGCGGTGACTGAAAAACGTGGCAGTTTTAAAAGCTGGACTGTATTGCTTGCAATCATCGCCTTCTCGCTTTCCCTGTTAGGTACTTTCTTAGTGCGCTCAGGGGTACTCACCTCTGTGCATGCTTTTGCTACTGATCCTCGTCGCGGAATCTTCATCTTAATTTTCCTCGCATTGGTTGTGGGATCTTCATTGACCTTGTTTGCATTACGTGCACCGAAGAGTTCATCAGGAAGTCAATTTAGTGCGAGCTCAAGGGAAACTTTTATTCTTCTCGGGAATGTTTTCTTGGTAGTGTCTGCAGGCTCCGTATTGCTTGGCACTTTATATCCTTTGTTGATTGACGCTCTCCATCTGGGGAAGATTTCAGTCGGGCCACCGTACTTCAATAGCGTGTTTGTTCCCATCATGATTCCTCTGCTGGTATTGATGGGTATTGGTCCTTGGACAAGTTGGAAGAAAACAGATTTATTGACGGTGATTACGCGTTTATGGATTGCCGGCTTAGTAGCGCTCATTGCAGGCATTGCGATTCCGTTGATCATGGGCGATTTCACCTGGTTAGCTGGTCTTGGTTTCCTATTGGCTTTTTGGGTGATTGCTTCAGGTTGTTTGCAAATTATTCGCCAAGCAAAGGTTGGTAAACCTACCCGTTCATTTATGGGTATGCAAGTTGCCCATCTTGGAATTGCCATATTCGTGATTGGTATCACTATGGTCGGTGCTTATCAAGAAGAAAAAGATGTGCGCATGTCTGCGGGTGAAACAGTTTCAGTTGGTGCTTATACAATCCAGCTGCAGGGTGTCAGCACTGTTCCGGGGCCAAATTATCAAGCGATGCGCGGCGCATTCTTGCTCATGAAGGATGGGAAATTAGAAACCACACTCTATCCAGAAAAGCGTAGTTATTTCTCATCTACCATGCCAATGACTGAAGCAGCAATTGATGCTGGCTTGACTCGGGACATTTATGTTTCACTAGGTGAAGAATTAGCCGATAAATCTTGGGCGGTTCGGGTCTATTACAAGCCTTTTGTAGATTGGATCTGGGGCGGTTGTTTATTGATGGCTTTGGGTGGTGTCTTGGCAATGTCTGACAAACGCTATCGGATGAAATTGAGAAGACAATCATGAAGGCCAAATTTTTAATTCCCTTGATGCTTTTTATTGTCTTGGTAGTCTTTTTGGCTATTGGCTTGAATCGTGACCCTCATGAAGTGCCATCACCGCTCATTAATAAAGCTGCACCGGCTTTTAATATTCCACAACTCTCAGAGCCCAATCAATCTTTCTCTCCTGCCAGTATGCAAGGGCAGGTCTGGATATTCAATGTTTGGGCATCTTGGTGTGTGGCCTGCCGCGAAGAGCACCCCGTGTTAGTTGAGCTAGCCAAATCACACATTGCCCCAGTGATTGGCTTAGATTACAAAGATAGCCGTGAGGATGCATTGGCAATGTTGGCCAAGCAGGGCAATCCCTACACGCTATCTGCTTTTGATGCCAATGGTCGCGTGGGAATTGATTATGGTGTGTACGGAGTTCCTGAAACCTACGTGATTGATAAGGCTGGAATTATCCGCTTTAAACACATTGGTCCAATAACGATTGAACTGCTCAATCAAAAAATGTATCCCTTAATTAGGGAGCTGCAAAAATCATGAAGCAGATTTTCTTGATTGCTCTTTGCCTTTTGAGTATTGGCATATCCCAAGCAAAAGATGCCGCTCCTTTGGTGGATGATCCCGTAACAGAGCAACGCCTAATTAGCATTTCTGAAGAAATGCGTTGCTTAGTTTGTCAGAATGAATCTTTGGCAGGATCTCGCTCAGACTTGGCTAATGATTTACGTGAGCAGATTCGAGTTCTGATTAAAGAGGGCAAGAGCGACGAGCAGATCAGAAATTTTATGGTTGAACGCTATGGGGATTTTGTTCTATATCGACCACCAGTAAAGCCTATTACTTGGCTGCTGTGGCTAGGCCCATTCATCATTCTTTTAATTGGAGTCGCAGGATTATTTACTTATCTGCGCCGCAGGAATGCTTCTGCAAACAATATCGCCTTGTCAGACGAAGACAATCGACGCTTAGATGACCTCCTGAAGAGTGATCGTCAGGGTGAAAAGGGTATCTAATGATCATTTTTTTAAGCTCTGCTTTTCTGTTGTTGATCTTGGTGCTGGTGTTGCTTTTGCGCCCTTTTATTTTTCCATCCAAGTTTCCAGGCACCTCCCGCCGTCAAATGAATGCTGCTATATATCGCGAGGAACTTGATAAATTAGAAGCAGAGCGCAGTGCTGGTAATTTAACGGCGGCTGATTATGAAATCGCCCATGCTGAAATGCGTCAACGCCTCTTTCAGGATACCCATGAAGCAGACGACCAAGCCGTAATGGGTTCAGGTAAAAAGACTGTCATAGGACTGTGTATCTTTGTTGTTTTACTGTCTTCCGGTCTTTATCTTTCTCTTGGAGATGCTAGCCAAGTTGCCGAAATGAAAGCAGCGCAACCCATGACTCGTGAGGGTGTTGAGAAAATGGTCTCGGAATTCGCTGCCAAGATGGAAAAAGACCCAACAAACCTAAAAGGCTGGGCGATGTTAGCGCGCTCATACAAGATTTTGGGTCGCAATGATGATGCCATTAAAGCCTATGAACATGCAGGTAGTTTTATTGATTCCGATCCTCAGCTTTTGGCTGACTATGCAGATGCGCTGGCAGTAAAAGCCAATGGAAATTTTGCTGGTAAGCCCTTGCAACTGATTCAGCAAGCACTGAAATTGGATCCGAATAATATGATGGCTCTCTGGCTTTCAGGAACGGCTTCCTATACATCAGGAAATTATCGGGCTGCTGTCCAGACTTGGGAAAAGCTGGCGCAACAAATACCTCCGGGAACTGAAGAAGCTCGTTCAATTGAGGGTTCGATTGCAGATGCGCGCAGCAAAGGCAGTCTTTCTGCAAAATCCCCTGCGGCAGTTGCAGTTAAGAGTATCAGTGGCAAGATTGCACTATCAGCAGAATTAATATCTAAAGTACAGCCCGGCGCTGTCGTAATGGTGATTGCTCGCAAGCCTGGTGAGCGCATGCCTGTGGCCGTTCTGAGGATGCCTGCTACAGAATTTCCAATGAACTTTGTAATGAACGATGCTTTGGCGATGAATCCAAGTGACCCGCTCTCAAAACAATCTGAGGTGACTATTGAAGTCAGGGTCTCCAAGACAGGAATGGCAAAACAAGAAGCCGGAGACTTAATCTCTGCTGTACAAACTGTTAAGGTTGGCGCAAGCAATGTCCAGCTTGTAGTAAATCAAGTTCGTCCTTAAGCTTAACCTCTGCCGACAAAAGGCATATTCGTGGCCATGATGGTCATCGAAAGAATGTTGCTCTCTAAGGGAAGTTGGGCCATTTGCAGCACAGCCTCTCCTACGTGCTCAACATTCATACGCGGCTCTACCTTGATGGATTGATCGGCCTGCATAATGCCGGCAGCCATTGGCTCTGTCATCTCTGTTGCAGCATTACCGATATCAATTTGTCCGCAAGCAATATTGAATTGGCGCCCATCTAGTGCGATGGATTTAGTAAGACCGCTAATAGCATGTTTAGTCGCGGTATATGGCGCTGACATCGGTCTTGGAGCATATGCTGAGATAGAACCATTATTGATAATGCGACCCCCTTGAGGGGATTGTGCTTTCATCATCCGAATGGCTTCTTGCGAACATAGAAATGCACCACTAAGATTGGCATTGACCACATTCATCCACTGTTCATATGAAAGGTCTTCCATTGGAATGGCGGGGGCCCCTATGCCGGCATTATTAAATAGCACGTCAATACGTGAAAATTTTTCTTGCAGTGCGGCGAATAGTTTTTTTACGTCGCTAGGCTTGCCCACATCACATGCAACTGCTAGACAGCTTGCTTGATCTCCACCAATATCAATAATCGCTTTTTCTAGGCGCTCCAAGTTACGGCCGGTGAGGACGACTCGAAAGCCAGCTTTGAGTAATGATTTGGCAGCAGCTTTGCCAATCCCAGTTCCTGCTCCAGTAACCAGGGCCACTTTATTGTGCTTTGAGTCCATATTCATATTGAATAAATGTAGCTAGAAAAGGCTCATCTTATCCTGATTTATTGGGCACATTTAATTCTTTTGCCTATTATTGGGCTCAGGGCATAATGCAAAAAACAAAAGAGAATTTTATGAAATCCCTCAAAAATCATCTTTATAACCCCCAAGCAATCCTCTTGGCTTTTGTGCTACTTGTCGCATTCATTTTTGGGGTTTTATGGATTCTCACGCCTCCACCTCCAAAGGCGATCAAAATGGCTACGGGCCTTCCTCAAGGCTTGTACTACCAATTTGGAGAGCGTCTCAAGCGCGAGCTTGCTAAGGAGGGTGTTACGTTAGAGGTGCTGGAAAGTGGCGGCACAGTAGATAACTTACGTTTACTAAGCAACCCAAAATCTGATGTCGATTTTGCAATGGTCCAGGGCGGAGTGGCTGAGCTTGAGAAATATCCCAACCTCGTTTCTATTGGCGGGATGTTTTATGAGCCCGTTTGGGTTTGGTATCGCCCGGCAGCATTTAAAGCTGATGGTGGCGAATTGCGGGTCTTAAGTCAAATCAAAGGCAAGAGAGTATCTGTTGGTAATCAAGGCAGCGGTACTGCAGTCTTAAGTGATGCCTTGCTAAAGCTCAGTGAAATTCAGGAAAGCGAGATTAGAGCAGAGCATTTAACACCAGATGAGGCAGTAGCAAAATTAAGCAATGGGGAAATAGATGTTGCCTTTACGGTTGTGGCAGCAGAATCTCCAATTTTAAAAAAGTTTTACAACATACCGGGCATTCTCCTCATGAATTTCGATCAAGGCGATGCATATGTGCGTAATCTGCCTTATCTAACTAAAGTCAATGTTCCCAGAGGTTTGTTGAGTATTGCTAATGACGTCCCAAAAAAAGATATTCAAGTGCTGTCTGCAACAGCAACTCTTGTTAGCAAGCAAGATGTAAGTCCTGCTCTATTGTCTTTGGTGCTTGGAGCCACCTACGACATCTTGCCTGCATATAGCCACTTGCAAAAGTTAGGCGAATTTCCTTCTGCGACGGGCCTTGATTTTCCGCTTCATGAAGATGCAGAAATTTATCTAAAAGATGGACCATCTTTTCTGCATCGGCATTTACCCTTTTGGACCGCAGTTTGGGTAGGGCGCTTTGTCAAGATTGTGATTCCGTTGCTAGTGATCTTTATTCCACTATTTACTTATATCTCTTCGGCGAATAATTTCTTGCTACGTCTGAAACTTGCAGGCATTTACGCTGAGTTGAATACGATTGAAAAAAATGCATCGAAGAGGGAGTTACTTCAGAAGCACTTAGAAGAGTTGGCATTGATAGAGCGTCGTGTTATGCAGATGAAAATTTCAGCATTCTCCGCAAAAGATTTTTATGATCTCAAAGGGCATATTGAGCAGGTGCGTAATCGCTTACACGCTGCAAGCTAAGGTGTCTTGCCCTAAAATCTATTGATGACCACTACCCCCTTAACGCCAATACTGACTCCTGCTAAACAGCTGGTCGATGCTTTACGAACTGATGGCTATGTTGTTGCTTCTGCAGAAACCGTGGCTGAGCTAGGTGACCTTGCTTTATCTGATCTACAGAGTTTGAGCGCATTCTGGGAAGGCTTACCTCGTGATCCCTATCTTAAGGATGGCGGTCGTTATCGCTTCCGCCGTCATGCAAGCTATGAGATTAAAGGGGATCACCTCAATTTAGTGCCACATCGTGCACATTGGCAGTCGGTGGATTACAACGCATTGCATGGCGGGATTGAGCGTTGGTTTGAGCCTATACAAACCCAATTGGCTAATCATTCCACATGGCAAGCCTTACTAATTGGTCTCGCACATGTGCTTAATAGCTTAAAACCTGTGAATACTTGGTTTGTAGAGGCGCATCAATTTCGGATTGATACCGCTGATGGCATCGGAAGACCAACCCCAGAAGGCGCTCATCGTGATGGCGTTGATTTTGTAGCAGTCTTTTTATTAAATAGAGTTGGCATCAAGGGTGGGGAAACCAGAATATTTGATGCTCAGGGTTCTGCGGGTTTACGCTTTACATTGGCCCAGCCTTGGTCACTACTCCTCATGAATGATGAGCGCATGATTCATGAATCTACCCCTATTCAGCCGCTTGGAAATTATGGCTATCGCGATACCTTGGTTCTCACTTTTAGATCCAATGGCTTTCAGGATGCGCCCAATCGATCACAGCAATAAAAGTCCATCTTATTAGGGCGAGTAGAATGGGCTCACGTTCCCTGCACATAGTCTCTTAGAGTGTGTATTGCAGTAGAGTAAATTTGCTCCATCAATATTTTATGAATAAGCGCGCTGCCCTAAGCTGCTATCACTGCTCCAGTCCAATTTTGCCTAGCGACCTCATTGAGGCAGAATTGGGTGGGATTGTCCGAGCATTTTGTTGCTCAGGATGCATGGCTATTGCCCAAACAATTCATGGTGAAGGTTTGGAAGTCTTCTATGCGCGACGTGTCCAATCCAGCGAGAAACCTGCCGAGTATCTTGCTCGTAATGACATTCCAGAAAAGCTGAAGCCCTACGATGACCCCTCTTTATTGGGGCGGTTTACAAGACCTCATGGTGAACATGGTGACCTTGAAACGACTCTGCGCTTAGAAAAAATCCGCTGTGCAGCATGTGTCTGGTTATGTGAGCAACACTTGCGAAGAATTGATGGTGTCCAAGATGTGCAAATCCATTACGTCACACAAAAAGTGATGGTCCGATTCTCGCCCGATACAACAAGCTTAGCAAGATTGCTTTTTGAAATCGAGCGTATCGGATATGAGGCATGGCCTTTTGAGCCTTCTTTATCTGCTGATAGGGCTAAAAAAGAAAGAAGACAACTGCTCACTCGACTAGGTGTTGCCATGTTGGGGATGATGCAAGTCATGATGTATGCATGGCCTACCTATGTGGGGGCAGACATTACTCCAGAGTTTGATTTGCTTTTGGGTTGGACAAGCTGGGCATTAACTGTCCCAGTCATGGTTTATTCCGCTGGGCCGATATTTCAAGCGGCTTGGCGTAGCCTGGAGTCATTCAAAAAAACACATATGCTGGGCATGGATGTTCCGATTGCCATTGCGCTAGCCTTGGCATTTATTGCGGGCACGATCAATTTGATCAGAGGATCTGGGCAGAGTTATTTTGATTCGATCACCATGTTTGTGGCCTTTATCTTGGCCGCTAGATATGTTGAGCTCTTAGCAAGACAAGATGCTCAGGGTGGAGCCGAGGCCCTAGCAAAGCAATTGCCTGCGACTTGCGAACGCATTCTCAATTATCCAAGCTCGCAAGATGTTCAGGTGGTGCCAGTAGTCAATTGCAATCTAGGAGAAGTATTGCGCGTTTCTCCTGGTGAAGTGGTTCCAGCAGATGGTGTCTTGATCGAAAATCCCAGTACGCTTGATGAATCTCTACTCACTGGAGAATCAAAACCGATTGAGAAAAAGATTGGTGATCGTGTTTATGCGGGCACGCATAATATTCTCAACCCACTCTTCATGAGAATAGAGGCGGTGGGGCAATCTACTCGTATTGCAGGGATTGCTTCATTATTAGATCAAGCCCTCTTAGCCAAGCCGGTGATGGTGAGTCTTGCTGAAAAGTGGGCTGGATACTTTGTGGCTTTCTTATTGCTCAGTGCATTTGTTTCCTCAGCGATTTGGTTTTATTTCGATCCTAGTCGAGCATGGACGGTGCTGGTATCTGTCTTAGTAGCAAGTTGTCCTTGTGCACTATCCCTCGCGGTACCTACTGCGATGGCTGCAGCTCAAGGGGCTGTTACCAAGTTGGGTTTATTGATTGTGCGCAGTCATGTGATGGAAGGTTTAGTAAAAGCAACGGATCTTGTGCTAGATAAGACGGGCACCTTAACCATGGGTGAGCCGGTACTAAAAGAAATGATGCATTTGCGGTCCGACTATCGCCGCGAAGATGCACTGGCACTAGCCGCAGCATTAGAGGCTGGCCAACGACATCCCTTAGCACTCTCTTTACTGCGGGCTGCTGAACTAGAAGACTTAGCGCTTCCCATCCTCTCTGAGCCAGTAATCAATCAATTGGGTAAAGGCTTGAGTTCGGGAGATTATTGTTTAGGCAGTGCTGCCTGGCTTGGAGTGGAACAGGATGGGCGAGCAGGGCAGTTTGGTCAGGTGCATTTACGTGATGCTCAAGGCTTGGTCGCGAGCTTCATATTTTTAGACACTCCTAGACCAGGGCTGGAGCAATTTCTCGAAACGGTTCGATCCAGAAATATTGCTGTGCATTTAGTGTCGGGGGATGACCCTGCAACCGTTGCGTGGTGGGCACATCAAGTAGGTATTGAGAGTTTTCAGGGCGGCTGTACCCCTGAAGATAAATATGCGTACATTGAGCGTTTGCAAAATCAGGGGCGCTTTGTTTGGGCGATTGGCGATGGGGTAAACGATGCGCCTTTGTTAGCCCGTGCGGATATTTCGATTGCGGTTGGAGCTGGGGCTCCTTTAGCTGCTGCTGGCGCAGATGCAATTTTGACGGCTGTATCTTTAGAGGCATTAGGAAAAACTTTGCGATTAGCTGACAAGACGCAATTAATCATAAAAGAGAATTTGCTGTGGGCCTTGATTTATAACTTGCTAGCCATTCCTGCGGCAATGATGGGCTTAGTGAATCCTTGGATCGCTGGCATTGGGATGTCGCTTTCTTCGCTTGCGGTCACACTGAATGCCTGGCGCTTACGAAAAGCTTAGACTACAGGGATGGAAAGTTTATTTGTTCTGATTCCGCTGTCTCTCATTTTGGTCGGTCTCTTGGCTTGGATATTGCATTGGTCAATCAAGAGTGGGCAGTTTGATGATTTAGATGGCCCAGGCCAATCTATTCTGATGGATGATGACACGCCAGCGCCCCATCAAGTTAGCGAGCACTCTAAAAAATAGCCTTATGACTAGTGATTTCCCTTATAAGGGTCAGTTGTCACTGAGGGCCTAGTAATTTGCCCTAGCCTTTTTGATGTAGATCAAACCCTCGCGTAAGTCTTACTTTGATAATCAATCCAGTCTATTTGGATTATGTCGCTGTTTGGTCACAAAAAAGGAGAAACCATGGGACTTACCGTGGGGAGTAATCAAGATACCTTCAATTACAAGGTTGTCAGTCAATTTGCCATCGTCACTGTGCTTTGGGGAATTGTTGGCATGCTCGTGGGGGTCATTCTCGCAGCCCAGCTGATCTGGCCAGAAATCACTTTCAATATTCCTTGGTTGAGTTACGGTCGCTTGCGTCCTTTGCACACTAATGCTGTGATCTTTGCATTCGGTGGCTCCGCCTTATTTGCAACCTCTTACTACATCGTGCAACGCACCTGTCAAGTTCGATTGTTCTGCGATAAATTGGCAGCCTTTACTTTCTGGGGTTGGCAGGCTGTCATTGTTTCTGCTGCCATCACTTTGCCACTAGGTATCACAACCTCAAAAGAGTACGCCGAGCTTGAGTGGCCAATTGATTTGTTAATCACTGTCGTTTGGGTTGCATACGCAATCGTTTTCTTTGGCACTGTGATCAAACGTAAGACTAAGCATATCTACGTTTCTAACTGGTTTTTTGGCGCTTACATCTTAACGATTGCTGTTTTGCATATCGTCAATAACATCGAGATGCCAGCAAGCCTCTTTAAGTCTTACTCTGCTTACTCTGGTGCGCAAGATGCCATGATTCAGTGGTGGTATGGCCATAATGCAGTGGGCTTCTTCTTAACTACCAGCTTCTTGGGCATGATGTATTACTTCATTCCAAAGCAGGCTGAACGTCCAATCTACTCCTACCGTTTATCGATCGTCCATTTTTGGGCATTGAATTTTACGTATATGTGGGCTGGTCCACACCACTTGCAGCACACTTCTTTGCCAGACTGGACTCAGTCTCTAGGAATGGTGTTCTCCTTAATTCTGTTGGCTCCATCTTGGGGTGGCATGATCAACGGCATCATGACCTTGTCAGGTGCTTGGTATAAATTGCGTCGCGACCCTATTCTGAAATTCTTAGTAGTTGCCTTGTCCTTCTACGGCATGTCTACCTTTGAAGGCTCGATGATGTCGATTAAGACTGTTAATAGCTTGTCTCACTACACTGACTGGACTATCGGTCACGTTCACTCCGGCGCGTTGGGCTGGGTTGCCATGATCACTATTGGTTCTTTGTACTACCTGATCCCACGTTTAGTTGGTCAAAAAGATATGTACAGCACCAAGTTAATTGAATTGCATTTCTGGATCGCAACAATTGGCGTGGTTATTTACATCGCTGCAATGTGGATTGCTGGTGTGATGCAAGGCTTGATGTGGAGAGCATTTGAACCAGATGGTACTTTGACATATAGCTTCGTTGAGTCGGTTAAAGCCACCTATCCTTTCTACGTCATTCGTTTGATAGGCGGCCTCTGCTACTTAGGCGGCATGTTGTTGATGGCTTACAACGTCTATAAAACCGTGATTGATAAAAAATTCATTGACGCTCCTATCCCACAAGCGTCTATTGCTGCTCATTAAGGAAAAGAACATGTCAGAAAAACGTCGATTTTTCTCCCACGACACGCTTGAGCGTAATGTTGGCTGGCTGATTATTGCGACTATTGCAGCGATTTCAGTTGCTGGTTTAGTGCAGATCGTTCCTTTATTTTTCCAGCACTCCACTACTGAGCCTAGTCCTGGCGTTACGCCCTATAGCGCGCTTCGTTTAGCTGGCCGTGATATTTATCAGCGCGAAGGTTGCTTAGGCTGTCATTCACAGCAGATTCGTACCTTGCGTTCTGAGGTAGAGCGCTACGGACCTTACTCATTGGCTGGCGAGTCTGTGTATGACCATCCATTTCTTTGGGGAAGCAAGCGTACTGGACCAGACTTGGCTCGTGTAGGTGGAAAATATTCTGATGCTTGGCACCAGATCCATTTGAATAATCCCCGTGATGTAGTGCCAGAGTCCAATATGCCTGCATATCCATGGTTGGCAAAAAATCCTGCCGATGCTGGTTCAATTCAGTCTCATATGGTGGCGATGCGTCGTTTAGGCGTACCGTATACCGATGAGCAAATTGCGAATGCTCCTCAGGAGCTGGAAGGCAAGACTGAGTTAGACGCCTTGGTTGCTTACTTGCAAGGTCTTGGCATCAATCGTCGATACATCATTGTTGATGAGGTTGTCGCTAAGTAATCTTAGTGATCAGGACATATGCAAAATATCGCCCCTTATCTCTCAGCAATCTCTACCGTGCTTGGCTTGGTAGTGTTTTTAGGAATCGTTTGGTGGGCTTGGTCTGCAAAAAGACAGCCTGCCAATCAAGAATCTGCCGAACTTCCGTTCGATCTTCCAGATGAATTCAGTAAGGATAAATCATGAGTGACTTTCTTGGTGCCGGTTGGAGTATCTATATCGCCTTAGTAACATTGGTCGGTATATTTTGGTGCATCTGGTTATTATTTTCGCAACGTAAAGCCAAGGTTGTTCATACGCCAGATGGTGCAGTTGCTGATACCGGCCACGTTTGGGATGATGATCTGCGGGAGTTGAACAATCCATTGCCACGTTGGTGGATGTGGATGTTCTTAATTTCTTGCATCTTTGCTTTGGTTTATCTCGTGTTATATCCAGGCCTAGGCTCCTATCCAGGTCTCTTGGGTTACAGCACTGATGGCGCCTTGATGAAGTCAATGACTACAGCAAATGATGAGCTGAAGCCAGTCTATGCCAAATATGTCAAGATGGATATTGAGCAAGTTGCTGCGGATCCTAAAGCCCGTGAAATGGGCCAACGTCTCTTCTTGAATTCCTGTGCACAATGCCATGGTTCTGATGCTGGTGGTGGTAAGGGCTTCCCCAATTTAACCGATGGTGATTGGCTATACGGTGGCTCACCAGAGAATATTAAAGCTTCGATTACCTATGGTCGCGGTGGCGTAATGCCCCCATTCCCGCAGCTTGATAGCAAGCAAATTGTGGATGTCGCTAACTATGTTCGCAGTTTATCTGGCCTGCCTGTAGATAGTCAGAAAGCGGCACTCGGTGCTGAAGTATTCAAAGCAAACTGCGTTGCATGTCATGGTGCAGATGGCAAAGGCAACATTGCCTTAGGTGCACCAAACTTGACCGACAAAGTGTGGTTATATGGTAGCTCAGAGGCGACCATTGTTGAGACGGTCATGAAGGGTCGTATGGCAATGATGCCTGCTCAAGATAAAGTATTGAGTCCTGAAAAGATTCAATTATTGACTGCCTATGTTTGGGGTTTATCTAACAACAAGCAAGCAGCTAGCAAGTAAGCTGTGCCTAGTAATTCGCCGGGTGGCAAGCCCATTCCAATAGAAGTGATTGAGGAATCTCTTTATGAGGTCCGGCGAAAAATTTACCCCCGCTCAGTAACAGGTCTTTTTGCCCGTTGGCGTTTTATTCTGGTATTTGCTACGCAGTTGCTGTTTTATGGATTGCCTTGGCTTAGTTGGAATGATCGCCAAGCAGTTCTCTTTGATTTAGTTCAGCGTAAGTTCTATATCTTTGGTCTTGTGCTGTGGCCGCAAGACGTGATTTACCTCACGCTGCTATTAATTCTTTCCGCATTAGCTTTATTCCTCTTTACGGCCGTAGCCGGTCGACTGTTTTGTGGTTATGCGTGCCCACAAACCGTCTACACCGAAATCTTTATGTGGATCGAGCGCAAGGTCGAAGGCGATCGCTTTGCGCGAATTCGTTTGGATGGCGAAGAATGGCCTTGGGGTTTCAGAAAGTGGCGTCTTAAGGTCACCAAACATTTTCTTTGGTTGCTGGTGGCATTTTGGACAGGTTTTACTTTTATTGGCTACTTCACGCCAATTGAAACTTTAGGGGTTGCTTTATTGCATTTATCGCTTGGCCCATGGCAAACCTTCTGGCTTTGCTTTTATAGCTTTGCTACCTGGGGTAATGCAGGCTTCATGCGTGAGCAAGTCTGTAAATACATGTGCCCCTATGCGCGTTTCCAAAGCGTGATGGTGGATAAAGACACTTTCTTGGTCACATATGACAAAGTGCGTGGTGAGCCTAGGGGTAGTCGCAGTAAGTCTGCAGATCACGGTTCATTAGGTTTGGGTGACTGCTTAGATTGCAGTATCTGCGTACAAGTTTGCCCAACCGGAATTGATATTCGGGATGGCTTGCAATACATGTGTATTGGTTGTGGTGCTTGTATTGATGCTTGCAACCAGGTGATGGAGAAAGTTGATTATCCCAAAGGATTAATCCGTTACACCACTGAGCGGGCAATTGAAGATCAAGAGTCTAATCAAAGCGCAATCAAGCATATCTTGCGTCCACGAGTCTTAATCTATACAGCCTTTATTACGGTGCTAACCTCCGCCTTTCTCATTTCTTTAGCAACTCGTAATCCATTACGGGTGGATATCATGCGGGATCGCGGTGCTTTGGCCCGTGAGATTGATGGTGAGCGGATTGAGAATATTTATCGAATTCAGATCATGAATGCCTCCGAGCACCCCATGAAAGTTCAAGTAAAAGCTACGGGCCTAGATCATCTTAGAATTCTGGATTCCCAAGGCAGGGAAGTGGCGGAAATTGACGTGGCTCCTGCAAGCAATCAGTTAATACCGATTAAAGTCAGTACTGAGATTGATGAGAGTGATTCTGGTAACCACCCTATTTATTTTGATGTAATAGCTCAAGAGTTTGCAGATAATAAAATCATCATCAGAACCCGTAACGAAAAATCAACTTTTATTATTCCCCGTTGAGGCGGAAAGGAATCGAGAGGATGAATATGGCAGATCAACAAACTACAAAACCCTGGTGGAAGCAGTTATGGCCTTGGCTATTAATTAGTGGGCCAGCGGTTGCGATGATTGGGTGTGCGATTACTATTTGGTTGGCTATAAATCTTCATGCAGATAAATCGTTGCGCGATGGCGTAGTAAAGCAAGGCTTAAAGGTTGAGCAACTGAAAGATGCGCAGGTTCAAAAATGAAATACCGCCTGCTGATCTGGATTTTATGGCCATCCTTTTTGGTAGCGGGTATGGCGGAGGGTCTGTTGTTTACTGTCGTTCACCCTCAAGATTTATTGTTCTTTGGTTATCATCCTGATGTTTCCGATGAGGGTATCTATACCATTGGCTTTTTTGTGATTTGGATCTTCTGTGCAGTCTCTAGCGCCTTAACTGCCTATATTCTTCCAGGGATTGAATCTCCGGATGGCAAAGAAGTCGATCGCGGCTTAATTTAAGCCTGTTTGATTGGAATATCGGTGCTGCAGGCGTGTCTATCAGGATTTGGAATGCCCGCTAGCTCATATAGGCCGTTCATATCAATCAGTTTGATATGACGTTGCTTAATCTGAATGAGACCTGATTCAGCGAAGCGCGACAACATGCGGCTGACGGTTTCAATTTGAATGCCAAGATAGCTGCCAATTTCAACGCGACTCATTCGCAAGTCAAATTCATTATTGAGATAACCGCGAGCAGCTAAGCGTTGCGAAAGACTCAGTAAGAATGCAGCCAATCTTTCTTCAGCGCGCATCGTGCCTAAGGAGAGTAGGTGACGTTGATCTTGTGTTAGTTCGCGACTCATGATTTTGTGAAACTGGCTTTGTAGCATTGGAATCTCGCGAGCCAAATCTTCAAAAGCCTCGTAGCGAATAATACAAACTTCGCTATCTTCTAGAGCAATAGCATCTGATTGGTAGTGACCTTCACCGATTCCATCAAGACCCAAGATCTCACCAGGAAGATGAAAGCCAATCACTTGCTGGCGTCCATCTTGGAGGGAATACTCTGTTTTGAGAGTGCCAAAGCGAACGCTGTATACAGAGCTCAAGGGATCGCCATGGCGATACAGGTTCTCACCTTTCTTGAGGTGGACGCGTTCTTTAACTAGGGTGTCTACTTTAGAAACATCGCTACTGCTAAGTCCAACTGGTAGGCAAAACTGCCCCAGCACGCAGACTGAGCATTTGCTGGTAGGGGAGTCGGTAGGTGTGTAATTCATATTGAGCTTGCCTCAAAGAGCAGTTTATTCTATATGGGTGAATATCAGAACTTTTACCTATTTTTTACCATTCCAATGCTGACTACTAGCCTCTTGCTTGCGGTCTTTCTAGGGGCTCTGGTGAGCGGCTGGCACTGCGCTCTGATGTGTGGCGGTATCGCAGCTGCCATTGAACGTCCAAGCGCCACAGTAAGCCTCCTGAGGCCAAAATCTGAGCTTTTTTACCTGCAGGTAGTGATGCATTTGGGGCGTATTACCACTTACTCATTATTGGGGGCGCTGGCTGCTTGGCTTGGCTTAGTGGTCTGGCAGCAAAACATCGTGCCTATTCAGCGTCCTTTGTTTGTCTTCACTTCTTTGGTATTGATTTGGATGGGCTTTCGTCTACTGGGCTGGGGTAAGTCGCAAGGGGCATTGGGGGGTAAGTGGTTGAGCAGCAAAATTGCTAGCTATTGGGCTCAGTATTTGGGTCGTATGGCGAGTGGCCCTTCACGCTGGTTTAGTGGGATGCTTTGGGGCTTAGTTCCCTGTGGTTTAGTTTACAGCGTTTTACCCCTTGCCTTTTTATCAGGCGATGTCTTGACGGGTGCCTCCCTCATGTTTGCATTTGGCTTGGGAACCCTACCCAATTTATTGCTCATTTCAAAATTCTCAGCAGTACTGACGCAGTTTTCTCAGTACTCATGGGTGCGCTACTTTGCTGTGACACTCCTGTTTACTGCGGGGGGATTTGGTTTATATCGCGCCTGGGTTTTGCCGCAAGCATTATTGCAAGGCGGCTTTTGTATTTCTTAGGAATGGGTTACAGCTTCAATTCCTGAGACGATGTCAGGATAGAGACAATCGTTTGGTAATTGGTCTATGAAACCGCTGCGTTGGGCTATTTCATAAGGCTGATGATCCAGTCCGCAGATAATGAAGTTGACCTTGCGCACCTTGCATAAATGAGCAAGCTCTGCGATGGTATCCATGCCGGAAGAGTCAACATAGATCACGTTCTTCAGGTCCAGCAATAAGGTTTGAGTTGGAAGATTTGCTTCAATTTTCTCAAGCAGTTTTACGGCCCCAAAGAAGATTGCGCCATAAATACGGTAGGCATCGATTCGACCTTGGAGATTTGCGAGAGCTGGATAAGCTTGCGCATCGGCAATTTCACAGCGGGATAAACTGGATATGCGATAGATAAAGGTGATAAAGGCCAACAGCAATCCAACTTCCACTGCAACAGTGAGATCAAGCACTACTGTCAGTGCAAAAACACTTAAGATGGTAATGCGATAGGGTAAGCGGAATTGTTTGAGGTCAATAAACTTTCGCCATTCACCCATATTCCAAGCAACATACATCAAGATAGCTGCAAGACTTGCCAGTGGAATATCTTTAGCAAGGGGAGCAGCAAACAAAACAATGATGAAGAGCACAAAAGCATGAACGATACCCGCGATAGGTGTGCTAGCACCGCTTTCTACGTTGGTAACGGTGCGTGCAATCGTGCCGGTTGCTGGCATGCCGCTAAAGAAGGGTGTAACGATGTTGGCAATTCCTTGTGCCATTAACTCTTGGTTCGAATCATGGCGATCATGAATGAAGCCGTCAGCAATGCGGGCGCAGAGTAAAGACTCAATTGCACCTAGTAATGCCAGCGTGAGAGCGGGAGCCACCATAAATTGGGTAGTGCTCCAGCTCATTGGGATCCATTCAAAATGGGGTAGCCCCGCTGGAATGCCACCAAAGCGACTACCAATCGTATCAATCGGTAACTCCAGTACGGTCGTAACAACGGTTGCCACCACCATCGCAATCACGGTTCCGGGAAGATGTCTGAGGTACCCCAGTCGATCCTGAAAGAGTTTCCAAAAAATAATGAGCGCAATACTGCCGCTCGCGACAGCTAGGGCAAATAGGTTAACGGTGTCTGCAGCTTGATATAGAGTGCGTACCGCTGGAAAAAATTGTGCTGGCATCTTTTCAATGCTGAGGCCAAAAAAATCCTTGATTTGGGATAGGCCAATTAAAAACGCAATACCATTGGTAAAACCAATAATCACAGCTACTGGAATGAAGCGCACTAGAGTGCCGAGGCGAAAAGCCCCCATCAAGATTAAGAACACCCCAGATAGTGCAGTAGCAATTAATAGATTGGAGACTCCATAGCGCTCAACAATGCCATATACGATCACAATGAAAGCACCTGCAGGTCCACCAATTTGAACTCGGCTACCGCCCAGCAAAGAGATCAAACTTCCCGCAATAATGGCCGTAAAAATACCGGCTTCTGGCTTCAGTCCGCTCGCAATTGCAAAAGCCATAGCCAATGGCAGCGCGACGATACCTACTGTTAGACCTGCGAGAACATCTTTTGCAAATTGGGCTTTGTTGTAGCTCGAGAAACAATCCAGAATTTTGGGTCGAAAGAACATTGACTAGTTTCTGGTTCGTTATCTAGGAGAGTCGATTTCCGACCCAGTAAGCAATGCTGGCGGAAAAGGCAGTCACACAACTTCCCCATGCAATATCGATGAATGCCAGGCGCGTTGGAAAATCTCGAATGACAGCAAGATTGGTGAGATCGTAAGTCATATAGCAAAACAAACCAAACAAGGCACCGTATTGCACTGCATAAAGCCATGATTGTTTTGAGAGGGCTGGGAGAATGACAAAAATTGTTGCCCCAAGCGCATACAGAAGATAGAAAGCCAAACCAGCGATGAGTTTCGGTTCACTGGCCATTAAGTCACCCATCTCTTCGCGATAGAGAGTTTTAGCGACACCCAGCAACCAAACTAAATCGATTGCAATTAAGCTAATTAAAAATGAAAGATAGATACCGCAATACTTGAGCAATTCACTTACCTTTTTGAGCTTTGTTAGCCTAATAATAAGGATTATGATGGAAAGTGTCACTTAGTAGTTCAAATTAAAGGGAGTCAATATGTTTAAGCATTTATTGGTACCAGTCGATGGCTCAGACGTCAGCAAAAAATCCTTGAAGAAGGTCGCAGAGCTTGCCAAATCAGACGGGGCTGCAGTGACCTTGGTTTACGTATCCGACCCCTTGCCGCCTCTGGTGTACTCCGATAGCACCATGGGCTATGGCATTACTCAAAAAGATCACATCAAGGTCTGCGAAGCTTATGCAAAAGATGTCTTTAAAAAAGCCGCTACGGCACTTGGTGCAAGCGTGAAGGCAAAGAGCCTCCATGTTTCTAATGTCAACTTATCAGAAGGTATTTTGGAGGCTGCTAAAAAATCTAAAGCAGATGTCATTGTGATGGCCTCCCATAAGCGTACTGGCATCACAGGTGTGTTGCTGGGTAGCGAAACACATGAAGTGATTGTGCATACTAAATTGCCAGTGCTAGTGCTGGGTTAATCATTGCGGAATTAGCGCTAGAGAAAAGGGTCCGCAAGGACCCTTTTTGCATCTGTTTAATTATGTTTGATCGGACTACCCAGAAGAAGAATTTCTCTAGTGAGCTGGCCACTTTCGTTATCACGCATTGACCATAGGTCCAGTTGTGTTTTTGCGCCATAAGGATCGACATACACACCATTTTTTCTGAGCTCAAAATGCAAGTGCGGACCTGTAGATCTTCCGGTTGATCCAACATAGCCAATCTCTAGACCGCGACGAACTTCATTGCCAAGCTCGAGCTCAACATTGAAGTTGCTAAGGTGAGCGTAATAGGTGTGATAGTTCCCTGGGTGCTCGAGAATGATTAAGTTGCCATAGGCACCGCTAAAGCCAATGTGCGCCACCTTGCCATTGGCGACGCTAAATACGGGTGTACCAATTGGTGCAGCATAGTCAATGCCCATATGGGCGCGATAACGCTGCTGTTTAGGCTGAGTTGGCTGAGTTGCAGGGACACTACTTTTACTGCGCTTGTTCGACGAGGATGCGCGCACCATGCCAACCCCCCTTGAAATACGGCGATAGCTCAGAGGGTTTGTCCAAAACGAGCGCTCCAAGGACTCGCCACCGCCTGTAAAAAATCCCCCAGGAATATCGTTGCGATCAACCCAGAACGCGCTAGCGAATACTTCTTTACTGCTTGGGTCAATAATTTCAGCAGACCAGATCTGCGCCCAGCGTTCGCGGTCTCCAAAATCGACAATCAGTCGTACAACGCTATTCGTATTCTCTAAGGAGTTATTTTCTTCGGGGTAGATTTGCTTAATCAGTGAGTTGAGCTCCCAAACTAATTCCACGGGTAATTTGTCACCGACTTTGCGTGGGTCGTATAGAACCTCTCTTAATGGAATGCGGATTTCAGTCAAGTTTTTGGATTCATTTTTTAAGTAATCTTGCTGAATCAAAAATCCACCAAATGCAGAGGGCGTAAATGTCCATACCTCCGTTTTGCTATCTTGGATCGGCCCATTCATAATGCTTAATGAGTCAAAGCGGTTACGGCTTCCAAATGCTGCTGCATAGGGAATGCAATCGCCGCGCATCCGATCAAAAAATGTTTTCGTCTGATTTCTGAAAAACTCTGAAAACTGGCGATTATCGATACCAATACTGGCAGGTAAATTCTCATCGCTAAAGCTGCGACGTAGGCAGCCTTGAATGACGCGGTAGTCTAAGTTACCAGCGCTATCCAATTCCAGTTCACTAGGATCTTTACGTTGAAAAAGGGCGGGGTTGAGACTCATACTGTTGGTTTTGGAGCTACCTCGTGCAGTAGTATCTTTAAAGCCTACGGACTTGGTATTTTGGACAACTACCTTTTTACGGGCTTGATTTGTCTGGGCATTCGCTATGGATACAGAGTCAGGCAAAAGACTGAGGCAGATGTATCCAAACAGAATGAGTGCCCCTCGTGACAGGAGTGAGCGACTAGTTGCTTTCTTATTCACCGGGTAATTATCTAATAATATTGGCGAGCCCACTGGAATTGATGTTGTGGCGCAGCAAAATCAGCATAAGTTTGATTAGAATCAAATCACTGCAATTCTTTTACCTTATCCTACAGAAATGAAAAAAATTATCCGTGTTTGGGATTTACCACTTCGCCTCTTTCACTGGCTCTTAGTGCTTTGTATCGTTGGCAGTCTAGTCAGCGTTAATCTTGGCGGGAATGCTATTGAATGGCATGCCTATTTTGGCTACTGCATTTTGTCTTTGCTGATCTTTCGGATTGTTTGGGGTTTTGTAGGATCAACCCATGCACGTTTTGTAACATTTTTCCCCAACATCACCAATATCATGGATTACTTAAAAGGTAGGGCACCAAAAGTATTGGGGCATAACCCAATCGGAGCGCTATCAGTATTTGCTTTACTTTTTATACTGACTGTCCAAGCAAGCACGGGTTTGTTTGTTGATGATGAGGTTGCTTTTCAAGGACCGTTTACCAAGTATGTATCCAATGCAACGGTTTCATTTCTCTCTGAAATTCACGAGAGTAATCAAGTCTTAATTTATGCCTTAATTGCGATTCATATTGCAGCAATCTTCTTCTATAAGAAATTCAAGGGTGAAGATTTGATAAAACCGATGATTAGCGGCGACAAAGAAATCGACCCAAGCGAGGAAGCAAGTTACTTGCCTTCTGACTTGGGTCGGGCCTCCAAGGATGGAGGTCTGCAGCGTACTGTAGCTTTGGTGCTCTTAAGTCTAATTGCGGTGACCGTGGGCTACTTTATTACGAAGTAGATACCAAAGGGATTCACAATTACTTCTTCTTGAAATCGTCGTGACAGCCTTTGCAACTTGCTCCTGCGGCACCAAAGGTTTTCTTAATGCTTTCAAGATCACCTGATTGAGCTGCTTTATTTAAGTCAATGACAGCCAACTGCATTTTTTCAGAAGCAGCTTTGAACTTGGCGTGATCAGACCACACTTCTGATTGTGCTTTGCCACCCTCAGTGCCAGGACCAAATGCTTGCCATGGCAAAGGTGCTAGTGTTGCTACTACAGCAGCGTTCTTAGCTACTTCTTCTTTGTTGTAAGGTGCTTCACCTTTAACGACTGCACCAATTTTTGCAAACGAATTAGACATCACGGTAAATACGCTTTGACGATATTTGATTGCATCTTCGGGTTTTTGGAATTGAGCAAACGCGGTGCCTGCGCCCATTGCCAAAACAGCTGCAGTACTTGCTAAAACAATCTTTTGGAATTTCATATGAAACCTCTTGTGATGAGTGGAATAAGGACTTTTGGTTCTAAATGCACGCTGGAATCAGCATACCTCAGAACAATGTCTTTTGTTTGACCTAAAACAGCATTTGTAGTGGTAGCGTGATGAGATACAAAACCCCTCTAAAAAAGGCCATCAGCGGCTCCATCCAAAGACTGCCAATAATTCCGGTAAAGACCAAAGCAAGGACGATATAGAAGCCCCAAGGCTCCAGCCTGCCTAGAGCGATCGATTGGCGAGCGGGTAGTAAGCCAGCCAGAATACGACCACCATCGAGGGGTGGGAGAGGGAAGAGATTGAATACTAGCAGCCCCAGATTCCAAAGAATGCCAGCTTGAGACATGGCAATGAGAAACTTTTCATCAATTCCAAAGCCCACCAGAATAATGAGCAATGATGCCCAGATGATGGCTTGAATGAAGTTCGACCCAGGGCCCGCTAAGGCCACCCAAATCGAGTCAATTCTGGGGTTTCGTAATCGGCCAAAGTTCACCGGTACTGGTTTGGCGTAGCCGACTAAAAAAGGGGATCCAGCCAAAATGAGCATCAGTGGAATCAATAGGGTCCCTACCGGGTCTATATGTTTGGCGGGATTCAGGCTGACGCGGCCAAGCATGTATGCGGTGTTGTCCCCGAATTTTCGAGCAGCGTAGCCATGGGCTGCCTCATGGATGGTAATGGCAAAAATCAGGGGAATCGCATTAATGGCGACAGCTTGGATAGAATAGTCAGTAATCATGGCAATATGATATCCATAGGAGCTAAAAGTGACTGACGATAAGAAACCCGACCCCAAAAACCCGGCTAAGCCAGTACTTGCAAAGCCACCAGCACGTCCACCAGCCCCAAAAGGCCCATCCGGACCTGCGGGCAGGCCTCAGGCAGGCTTTGGTGGTGGAAAAGGCATGATGCGTAAGGCTGGTCGCGGGCGATAGTGGATAATCTAGCCACAAATTAATGAATTTACAGAGGATTTAGCATGAACGAATGGCATAACGAATCTAAAGAAGAGATTAATAAAAAGATCATCACTTTGGTTGTCATGTTGGCTGCAGCTACTAGCTTGGCCATTTTGTTTGCATTGGTAGCAGCTCATACTGGTTACGTATTCGGTTAACTAGCATTAATGACTAGCCATCGCCAACCTGCAGTATTTGCTGGCCATGGCAGTCCGATGTACGCCATCGAACCCAACCGCTATACCGCAGCATGGGCCGCTCTTGGCAAGTCATTAAAGCGCCCAGATGCGATCTTAGTCATCTCCGCACATTGGGTTACTCGTGGCGTGTGGCTCACGGCAATGCCCAAACCCAAAACCATTCACGACTTTGGCGGCTTTCCGCAAGCACTCTTTGACATTGAATATCCTGCACCTGGTAGTCCTGCACTCGCAGATCGCGTTCAAGAATGCATTAGTGAGCCGGTGGTGATGGAGGAAAACGAATGGGGGATCGACCATGGCGCCTGGTCTGTCCTCAAATATATGTACCCTCATGCAGATGTGCCAGTGGTACAGCTAAGCCTAGATGGCTCTAAATCCGCCAGACAGCATTACGAGCTTGCCAAGCAGCTGCGACCTCTGCGTGATGAAAATATTCTGATTTTGGCTAGCGGGAATGTTGTCCATAATCTTCGGACAATGCATTGGCAAGAAGATGCCCAGCCTTATCCTTGGGCTAAAGACTTTAATCATTTCTTCATCTCAGAAATGATTGCCAATCATCATGAGTCACTGATTGACTGGCAAAAATATGGTGAGCCTGCTCAGATGTCTATTCCGACGGCAGAACATTATTGGCCTGCTTTGTACACTTTGGCTTTACAAGAGGCGGGTGAGCATGCGACAGTCTATGCAGACGGCATTGAGATGAGCTCTATTAGCATGCTTGGTTTTTCTATTCAATAAGTACAAATTATGTGGATATCCATTTTCGCGATCTTCTTTGGAGCAGGCTTTGGCGCTCTTTTGCGGGCAGGATTTAATTTCCTGATGGTGGGGAGCAGCTCAATTATTCCTTTAGGCACTCTGCTGTCGAATATGGTGGGTGGCTATCTCATCGGCATTGCCGTTGCGTTCTTTGGTAATAACCCCCACCTCTCACCCGAGTGGAAGCTATTTGTTATCACTGGCTTTCTGGGCGGTCTAACAACTTTCTCTAGTTTTTCTGCTGAGGTCGTGGGGATGATGCAGCGGAGTGAGTTTAGTTGGGCAATGGGCACTGCATTAATACATTTAGCGGGCTCACTCATTCTTACCTTCTTAGGTATTCTGACCTATCAAGCTCTAAAGTAATTTTTACTCAGGCTTAATGTTCGCTGTCTTCACAACAGCGCTCCATTTGCTGGCCTCCGCTTTAATCAAAGTTGCAAATTCTGCTGGAGTGCCTCCACCAATTTCATTCCCTTGCGAGAGCATTAATTCGCGCAGAGCCGGGTCTCTCAGGGCCTGATTGGCTGCAGCATTTAATTGCTCAATAATTGCCTTGGGTGTGCCTTTTGGAGCGATGAGTCCCTGCCAATTCAATACCTCGACTTTGGGGTAGCCTAACTCTGCAAAGCTTGGCACCTCAGGTAGCAAAGGTGAGCGTTTCTTGCTGGTAATGGCAATAGCACGTAACTTGCCGGCTTTAATACTAGGAACAGCAGAATACATTTGATCAAACATGAGGTCGACATTGCCACCCATCAGATCTGTTAAGGCAGCAGAGCCACTTTTGTATGGCACGTGAATCATACTGATGTCAGCATTGAGTTCAAAAAGCTCAGCAGAGAGTTGATGACTACCACCAATCCCGCCCGAAGAAAATGTCAGGACGCTAGGTTTCGCTTTAGCAGCAGCCACGATGTCGCCAATGGTTTTGTATGGTGAGTTTGGATTGACTACCAAAACAAGCGGCCCTTTTTCTATCAAGATGATGGGACTTAAATCTGTTTCAGGGTCGTAACGCAAATTTCCAAACAGTGTTTTATTCACAGCCATGGGTGCAAAGTTACCCATGCCAATGGTGTATCCATCTGGCGCAGCTCTGGCTATAAATTCAGTCCCAATATTGCCGCCTGCACCAGGTTTGTTATCAATGATTATGGGTTGCTTGAGAATGACGCTCATCTTTTGGGCAATCTGACGACTGCGAGAGTCAGCACTGCCACCAGCACCATAGGGTACGATAAAGTTGATCGGCTTATTGGGATATCCGTTTTGTGCAAAAGCAGTGGGGGAGAGGAGTGCCGCAAGGCTCAGTGCCCTAATCAATATTTTGTGAATACATTGCATATTTAATCACTCCTTATATGAACCCCAGAACTCCTAATACAGCACCAATCACAATGAGATAGAGTGGGTGCCAACGGCTTAGTAGCATTACAGCAATTGCTAGCAAGGTTAGGGCAAACGCTGCCACACTATGATTAATTTGCTGTGAGATATCCCATGCGGATCCGAGCACCAAACCAACCGCTAACGCGCTAGCAGCAAACTGAATAGTTTTCTTAGTGATTGGGTTACGTAGGTTACTGATATACCTTTGCAAAAAGAAGACCATGATCGATGACGGCCAGCAAATGGCAATCGATGCAACGATAGCGCCAATCACTCCACTCACATGCCACCCGATGAGGGTCACTGTCATCAGGTTGGGTCCAGGCGCTGCTTGCGCAATTGCAAAAAAATCTGCAAAGGTTTGCGTATTGAGCCAATGCTCTTGATTGACTGAGAGGTCATACAGTGCAGGCAATAGCGCATTAATGCCGCCAAAAGCCAAAGCCGAGAACGCCGATAGTTTGATAAATAGGCTCAGCAGTGCACTCATGTTTGCTTCGCCTTTTTCCATGCCAGAAAAGTCGCCAGAGGGGATGCAATGAGCACAACCCATCCTAAATTGAGGTGAAAAAATCCTGCTGCAATCACGGTGAGTGCTACCACCAACAGCATGGGTGGGAAGCTAAACTCATTGCGCATCATCTTAAAACCCGTTGCTGCAATTAAGCCGATACCTACCGCTGAAATACCGCGCAACATTCCTTGAACTGCTGGCAAATAGCTATAGTGTTCATAAAGCATTCCAAGGAGGATGACGATCACGCTGGGCCCAAGCATTAAACCGAAAACAGCTGCTAGTGCTCCAGAGACGCCTGCAAAGCGGCTTCCCACGCAGACTGCCAAGTTAACAATATTCGGCCCGGGAACAATTTGGCAAATACCGAGCAGGGCATTAAATTCTTCAGCGCTGATCCATTTTTCTTGCTCAACAAGTGAGCGACGAGCCCAGGGCAGTACTCCACCAAAGCCCGATATACCAATCTTGCTAAAGCCAATGAAAAGTTGCTTGGGGGTTGGTGTTTTTAAAGTCACTGTGGCTTAAATGGATGAGGTACTGGTTTCTGATGCAGCCAAGCTTCTAAGGTTTCTGTAATCCCTTTGGAAAAAGTTGCAAAGATAGGTTCCGCAATAAATCCAAGATGGGGCGTTACCAAAAGATTGGGTGTGTTACGCAATACATCTTTTTCAGGAAGTGGTTCGATATCAAATACATCCACTGCTGCTTGGCCAGGCCTGCCTGCAGCAAGCGCTTTTTGGAGATCAACCATATTGATCAATGCTGAGCGGGAAGTGTTCACCAAAATCGAATCCGGACGCATCAAAGCAAGTTGATCTGCACTAATGAGCCCCTTTGTTCTAGGTCCTGCTACCAAGTGCATCGTAACAATCTTAGAGGTCTTTAATAATTCTTCCAGGCTAACTGCTTTCGCATTTTCAGCGGCGGCACGTTCTGGCGTCATGCGTGGACTCCAAGTCACCACTTCCATGCCAAAAGCGGCTCCAACGCGAGCTACGCGACTACCAATAGATCCCAAACCCATGACGCCAAGGCGCTCTCCAGCGAGCATTGGCAATACCGACAATCCATCACGCCAGCCACCAGAAGAAATCAACTGGTTCTGTTCTATGAGGCGTTTTGATGCCCCCAAAATTAATGCCCAAGTGAGTTCTGTAGTGGTTTCTTTAGAGGGGCCACCCGGTGTACAAGCCATTGGAATATTGCGAGACACTAATGCAGCGGCTTCAAGAGTGCCATTGCGCTCGCCAGTAAACATCAGAAATTTCAGTTTCGGTAGTCGGGCAATCATGGCCTCATTAAAGGGCGAACGATCGCGCACAATGGCGATGGCATCAGCATCTTTCACAGCTTCATACAGCGCTTCATCACGCAATGGCTCATGATGAATTGTTAAATGAGATTGTTGATCTAATTGATCCCAGTTTGAAAAACGCCGCAGGGCGCGTTCGTAATCACCTAAGATGACAATGTTTGGAAGTGAGGCCATGCGGAATACTTTCGATATAGATATGTGTGGGTGAAGTGGTTGGTGTAAATATTAGCCAGCTTTAAGCTTTTTTCGTATCGAGCGCTCGACAGGAATGGTGTCCAAATTGGGTTCTAGTGCTTCACGCTCATCAAATACGAAGCAGCTGCCTTGGTAGTGTGCTGAGCCAACCTCTTCAAAATACTTCAAGATGCCACCTTCTAATTGATAGCTATGCTGCATACCAATTTCGCGCATATAGAGTCCAGATTTTTCACAACGAATGCCGCCAGTACAAAAGCTCACCAGTGTTTTGTCTGCCAGTGCTTCTTTGTGAGCGGAAATCGCTTGTGGAAACTCGGTAAACTTTTCGATATTGAAGTGCAAGGCATTTTCAAAGCTGCCATATTCCACTTCAAATGCATTGCGTGTATCTACCATTACGACAGGGCGGCCTAAGTCATCAGTACCGCGATCAAGCCATTCTTGTAATTTTTTTGGGCTGATGAAATTTGCGCGACCTTCTTCAGGTCGAATAGCTGGGTGATTCATCCGAATAATTTCATTTTTGAGCTTGATCAGCATCTTTTTGAAAGGCTGCTCTTCTGACCAGCTTTCTTTGGCTTCAAGAGGTTTAAAGCGGGGGTCCATCCGCAACCAATCCAAAAAGCCACGCAACTCGGGGGCTGAACCAGCCAAAAAGAGGTTAATGCCTTCGCCGGTAAGCAGAATAGTCCCCTTCAGATTGCGGGTATTGCATTCCTCAAGCATTTTTACCCGCAGATCTGCCAAGCCGTCGAGGCTGACAAATAAATAGGCGGCAATGTTCAAAATCGACTTCATCTCTTCTCTCATCAAGCTACTGCCATATTATCGAGCAAACAGGCTTATGGGGTGGTAATCTTAAGCCTTATTCAAAGGAGACCGATCTATGCTGTATTTAGCAAAAATGGCCAAAAGAGCCCTATTGATAACCCTAATGTCCTTTGGGGTAAGCGGCATGGTGTTTGCCCAAACTGCTGGCGTTGGAAGCTGGCCAAGCCAAAAACCCATCAAATTGATAGCAGTCTTTCCAGCTGGTGGATCAGTTGATCAGGTTGCCCGAGTCTTGGCACAAGCCTTGCAAACAGAGCTTAAGCAAAATGTGATTGTTGAAAATATTGGCGGTGCTTCAGGTGTGATTGGTACTGCTGCGCTAGCAAGAGCGGATGCGGACGGTTATACCTTTGCAGTGGTATTTGATACCCACGGCGTCAATCCTAGCCTCAAAGACAAACTTCCCTACGACACCATTAAAGATCTGGCACCTGTGATTTTGGTGGGAACCTCACCAATGGTATTGGTAGCAAGTAAAAATTCTGGAATTAAGAGCTTTAAGCAATTGACAGAGATGTCTAAAGCCGGAAAGCCATTTAGCTATGGCTCCATCGGAATTGGTAGTCTTGGACACCTATCGATGGCACGTCTTGCTAAGCAAGCAGGCTTTGATTGGAACCACATTCCGTATCGTGGCGGCGGTCCTTTGATGCAGGATGCTTTGGGTGGTCAAGTGCCATTGGCTGTTGGTTCAGAGTTCTTGGTGAAGCCCCATGTTGATAGCGGTGGTGTGATTCCTTTGGTGATTACTACAGCAAAGAGAACTTCAACAATGCCTAATGTGCCTACAGTGGCTGAGAGTGGTTATCCAGGCTTTAGCGCACCAGCATGGTGGGCAGTGATTGCTCCAGGAAAAACGCCACCTGCGATTATTGATGCCATGAATAAGGCCTTGAATAAGGCCTTAAAAACTCCCTTGGTTGCGGAGAAGTTTAAAGCTCAAGGAATTGAGATTGTGGGTGGTAGCCCAGAATCTGCCCGTGAATTTATCGGTAAGCAAATTGGTATTTGGGGCAAGTTCGTCATTGAGAACGGCATTAAAGAAACTGCTCAGTAAGCGCACATGACTGAACGTTCGATTCCGTATCAACCCATTGATTTAGCAGAGCCAGCTGAGCTGGTTTCTGCTATTCGTAAGAGACGTGGCGGGCAGTTTATTAACTTGGATCGAATGCTCTTGCATAGCGTACCGATTGCTGAGGGCTGGAATCACTTTATTGGAGAGATTCGCAATAATTTGTCCCTAGATCCCAAGTTAAGGGAATTGGCAATGTGCGGAGTCGCAGTGCTCAATGGTGCTGAATATGAATTTTTTCATCATGCACCTCCCTTTAAAAAGGCTGGTGGCACCGAAGAACAAGTACAAGCCCTCAGATTGATCGGTCAGCCCAACTTCCCGCGGAACGAATTTACTCCGTTGGAAAATGATGCTGCTGACTTAACCTTGCAGATGACGCGCAATATTCAAGTCGATCCCGAACTCATGAAACGTCTTCAAAAAGCATTGGGAAATACGGATACAGTGGAGCTAGTAACAGTCATCGCTGCCTACAACATGGTATCTCGCTTCTTAATTGCTTTGGATATTCACCCCGAAGATCATCCACCCACTTCATGAACTCATGATTCATTGGAGCGAAGGCGAACAATCTTTTTCTGCTAAATGGCGCTCCGAAAATGGCATTGCGCCACATCAGAAAGTCATCATTGCTGATGACACCTTAACGGCCGACATAGCATACCGTTCAGCTTGTGAAGGCACTGCAATGCTTTACAAAGGCGACTTTCAAAATGCTCGCCAGCTACTGCAGGCCCTTGTAAGAAGGGTTGATAAGCCTTCGAAGAAATCAACTAGGGCTGATCGGGTTGCAAAAGAGAAAACCAAAAGTCCTTTAGACACCTTCAATTTACACCGCTTAGCGCAATCGCAAAGGGCGCGTATTCTGGGAATGTTGCTGATTCCTATTCATGCAGACCACAGCATTTCATTGCGACGTGCGCCTGATGTTGCGCAAGCCTGTATGGAGGCTTATGGAAAGCAGAGTGAAGACTATGTTGTCTCTTTACGAGAATTGCTAGGGGTCATTAGCGCGCATGAATGGCGTAAAAAAGGTGTTCCCGTGCTAGCGAGGGATGATGAGGAGATTCGGATTCATCCACACTACGGTGTTTTTTCACCGATTCGCGGTGAATACATTGAACTGGTTCTCAAAGCGCCGCTACCTGCTGCGATTCAAAAAAACTCCATAGCATTTGACATTGGGGTGGGCACTGGGGTGTTGTCAGTTGTATTGGCAATTCGAGAGATCCAAAAAATCATTGCTACTGATCAAGATGATCGTGCTATTGCATGCGCCCAAGACAATATTGATCGTTTGGGTCTCAATCACCAGATAGAAATTCAGAAGACCAATTTGTTTCCAACAGAGAAAGCGGCATTGATTGTATGTAATCCTCCCTGGTTGCCAGCGCGTCCTAGCTCTTCTCTTGAGCATGCAATATATGACCCGGAGAGCCAAATGTTAAAGGGCTTTCTAGGAAAATTAAAAGAGCATTTATTACCCGGTGGCGAGGGTTGGTTGATCCTTTCTGACCTTGCTGAGCATCTCGGCTTGCGATCAAGAGAGCAATTGCTCGATTGGATTGATCAGTCCGGACTGAGGGTTGCGGGACACTTAGATACCAAACCTCAGCATCACAAAGTATTTGATAAAGCCGATGCACTTCATGCGGCAAGATCTCAAGAGATCACTTCTTTGTGGCGGCTAGTAGTGAAATAAAAACAGGACCACAAGTTGGTAAACAAAACCCCTCCAAAATTCAGAGGGGTTTGATTTATATGGTGGAGTCGGCGGGAATCGAACCCGCGTCCGCAAATCCTCCACAACAAGTTCTACATACTTAGTCATATCATTTAATTTAATCAGTTAGGCACAGATTGACACGTTCCTCGCCGACGATTCACTAAGTTTTCGTACTATTCTTCGTGACGCAAAATAGTCTTATCTCTTGTATATGACCCTGATGTAGCTTTCGCTACCTGACCCAAGAGAGAATCAGTTCAGGGGCAACCGCAATTAAGCGGCTAGTGCGTAACGTTCGTCGTTAGCAGTTATTACATTCCCATTGATTTACGAGATAACGGGTCCTCGGTATGCCCTTGATGCTTTGTAATCCACGTCGAAACCATGTCGACCCCAGAGTTCATGCATAGGAGGGTCTATTTTAAAGCCGCTAGCCCCAAATTGCTTAATATCTTTTGGGATGCCATTAAACCCTATTGGGAAAGATGATTGGTAATAATTCGAGGGGGCTGTTGATGATGTGATCGGCGCCCCAAGCTTCTGGTGGCTCTTTGCAGCCGCAGTAACCATACGCAGCTGCAACAGTCAGCATGCCTGCAGCTTTTCCTGCAATGACGTCTCGGATGTCATCGCCTACATAAATTGACTTTGTTGGATCAATATTGGCAATTCTGGCGGCGTGCAGAATTGGTTCTGGATGGGGTTTTGAGTGGGGCGTTGTATCGCCTGACACTGTAGAGACCGCTCTTTGACGCAGGCCCATCAGTTCAGTGAGTGGATTGGTGAAGCGCTCACTTTTATTCGTCACAATTCCCCAGGGAAGGTTTGCGATTTCCATTTGCTCAAGCAAATCATCCATGCCATCAAATAACTTGCTGTGGACTAATAGAGCATTTTCATAGTTTTTAAAAAACTCATCTCGCAATGCAATGAAATCCGGATGATCTGGAGTAATTCCAAATGCACCCTCTAATAGGCCCCGTGCACCAGCTGACGCACAAGGGCGCAAAACTTCGTAAGGTTTCGGTAACAGCTGACGCGCTACCAGCAATTGATTGGTTGCAGCCACTAAATCCGGCGCTGTATCTGCAAGAGTGCCATCCAAATCAAAAAATACCCCGTGATAAGGGCTTGATAGGGTGCTCATGCCTTACTTCCTGACGGCAATCATGTAGTTCACATCTACATCATCCCCGAGGCTATACACCTGAGTGATTGGGTTGTAGCTCAAACCCTTTATTCCAATCATCTCTAAGCCCGCTTGACGGGTGAACGCAACCAGCTCTGATGGCTTGATAAATTTCGCGTATTCGTGAGTCCCCTTGGGTAGGAGCTTGAGGATGTATTCGGCGCCAATAATGGCAAATAAGTAGGACTTAGGGCTACGATTCAAAGTGCTAAAAAAGAGCGTGCCACCGGGTTTGCAAAGCTTTGCACAAGCTTGCACTACTGATGCAGGATTTGGGACGTGCTCCAACATTTCCATGCAGGTCACAACGTCATATTGTTCGGGCTGTTCATCAGCGAGAGCCTCAGCTGAGATTGAGCGGTAAGTCAGTTTTGCGCCTACTTCTAATGCATGTAATTCTGCAACCTTGAGAGCTTTTTCAGAAAGATCAATGCCAGTGGTGTCTGCGCCAGATTGAGCGATGGATTCTGCCAAGATGCCACCGCCACAGCCGATATCAACCACTTTTTTTCCCTCTAAGTTTACGAAGGATTTGATCCAAGCAAGGCGCAGTGGGTTAATGGCGTGCAAAGGCTTGAATTCACTATTAGGGTCCCACCAGCGGTGAGCTAGGGCGCTAAATTTAGCGATTTCAGATTGATCAACGTTCATCTTGAGTTTGGCTCTCAGTAGGGCGGGTAAAGGATTCTACGAATATAGCGGAAATAAAAAAGCCCGCAAGAAGCGGGCTTTTTTACAAGTAAGGTGAATTACTTAGCTGTACCAACAACTTCGATGTCAGTACGGCGGTTCTTAGCGCGGCCTTCAGCAGTTGCATTGCTTGCAACTGGATTGCTCTTGCCTTTTGATTCTGTGTAGATACGGCTACCGTCAACACCCTTGCTTACAAGGTATGTCTTAACAGATTGCGCACGACGCTGACCGAGAGCCATGTTGTATGCATCTGTACCGATGCTGTCAGTGTTACCAACAGCGATGATGACTTCTAACTTGATCTTGCTTAAATCAGCAGCGATCTTGTCCAAAGTAGCTTTACCTTCTGGTTTCAAATCAGACTTGTTGAAGTCATAGAGTGTGTCAGCTTGCAAAGTGATTTTGCTTTGGCTAACGCCAGCAGGACTGTGTGCAGTCAACGCACCGTCACAACCCTTAGCTGCAGTTGCTGGTGTCCAGTTGTTATCGCGCCAGCACAATGTGCCATCGCCGTTTTTCCAGTTTAATTGGCCATCGCCGTTTTGCCAGTTATCAGAAGCCATTGCTGCAGAAGCAGAAACAGTAATAACAGAAGCGAGCAACACTCTTAGGGTTTTGTTCATTTTTAGTCCTCAAAAATCTCTTTTTAATTAAAGTCAAACTTAAATGTAATTCGCCCTACTTTGAAGCAAAAAACCGCAAAGCGACACATCTCAATTTCGTACAAACTGACAGAATCTTAGCATAGGGGCTATCCGTCATCAAAATGATATTATTTCTGGATGGAACAAGCCGCTAAAGAAACACTACCAATATCCCTCGAAGACGAAATGCGGCGGTCCTATTTGGACTACGCAATGAGCGTCATCGTCGGCAGAGCCCTGCCAGACGTGCGCGATGGCCTCAAACCGGTTCACCGCCGGGTCTTATTCGCGATGTATGAATTAAACAACGATTGGAACCGAGCTTACAAAAAATCTGCCCGTATAGTTGGCGATGTGATCGGTAAATACCATCCGCACGGTGATTCTGCGGTGTATGACACCATCGTTCGGATGGCCCAGGACTTCTCCCTGCGCTATATGCTGGTTGATGGGCAGGGCAACTTTGGCTCCGTAGACGGCGATAACGCTGCTGCGATGCGGTATACGGAGATCCGCCTGCGCAAGATCGCCCATGAGCTTTTGGCCGATTTGGACAAGGAAACCGTGGATTTTGGGCCAAATTACGACGGTAGCGAGAAAGAACCCCTGATTCTTCCTGCAAAAGTGCCTAATTTGCTCATAAACGGCAGCTCAGGCATTGCGGTGGGTATGGCGACCAATATCCCTCCCCATAACCTCGATGAGGTCGTTACAGCCTGTTTACACGTCTTGCATAACCCCGAATGCTCGATTGATGAGCTGATTGAGATCATTCCAGCTCCCGACTTCCCCACCGCCGGCATTATTTACGGCGTTCAAGGAGTGCGCGAAGGCTACAGAACTGGTCGTGGTCGTGTTGTTATGCGTGCCAAGACTCACTTTGAAGATATCGACAAGGGCGCACGTCAGGCCATCATCGTTGATGAGTTGCCATATCAAGTAAACAAAAAGAACTTGCTCGAGCGTATTGCTGAGTTAGTGAATGAGAAAAAAGTTGAAGGCATTTCTGATTTGCGTGACGAGTCAGATAAATCCGGTATGCGCGTTGTGATTGAACTTAAGCGCGGTGAAGTGCCTGAGGTGGTTCTCAATAATTTGTATAAGAGCACTCAACTGCAAGATAACTTCGGTATGAACATGGTGGCCTTGGTAGATAACCAACCACGCTTGCTCAACTTGAAGCAAATGCTGGAATATTTCTTGCAGCATCGTCGTGAAGTTGTGACACGTCGCACAATTTTTGAATTGCGTAAAGCGCGTGAGCGCGGTCACGTCTTAGAAGGTTTGGCAGTTGCCTTAGCAAACATAGATGAGTTCATTGCCATCATTAAAGCGGCTGCAAACCCAGTGATTGCAAAGCAAGAGTTGATGGGTAAAGCTTGGGATTCCTCTATGGTGCGTGAGATGTTGGCGCGTGCTGAGACCGATACACCAGGAGGCCGTAATGCCTACCGTCCAGAAGGTTTGTTGCCCGAGTACGGTATGCAGACTACTGGCCTGTATCGCCTCTCTGACAGTCAAGCACAAGAAATTTTGCAGATGCGTTTGCAACGCTTGACTGGTCTTGAGCAAGACAAGATTGTGAACGAGTACAAAGAAGTCATGGCAGAAATTTCTGACTTGTTAGATTTGTTAGCAAAGCCAGAACGTGTTACTCAAGTCATCGAAAGCGAACTAAAAGAAGTGCAAGCTGAATTTGGTAAAGCTGGCGGTGATACAGGTCGTCGTTCATTCATTGAGATGAATGCAACCGAACTCTTCACAGAAGATTTGATCACTCCACAAGATATGGTGGTGACACTGTCACACACTGGTTACATGAAGAGTCAGCCGCTGAGTGAATACCGTGCACAGAAACGTGGTGGTCGTGGCAAGCAAGCCGCCGCTACGAAAGATGAAGACTGGATTGATACGCTGTTCGTAGCCAATACACACGATACGATTTTGTGTTTCTCTGATCGTGGCCGCATGTACTGGCTCAAAGTGTGGGAAGTTCCACAAGGCAGTCGTACTTCACGCGGTAAGCCAATCGTCAATATGTTCCCATTGATCGAAGGTGAAAAGATCACTGTGATTCTGCCGATCAAGGGCTACCAAGATGATCAGTATGTCTTTATGGCAACGAGTTTGGGTACTGTGAAGAAGACACGCTTGTCTGACTTCTCCAACCCACGTAAGGCCGGCATTATTGCGGTTGACCTCAACGAGAATGATTTCTTGGTTGGCGCAGCTATAACGGATGGTCAGCATGATGTGATGTTGTTCTCTGATGCCGGTAAAGCAGTGCGTTTTGATGAGAATGATGTGCGTCCAATGGGCCGTACCGCACGGGGTGTGCGCGGCATGAATTTAGGCGTCGGTCATCAAGTGATTGCGATGTTAGTTGCCCCAGCAGAGGCTGCTGAAGGTGCTGAAGCCGCAGTGGTAGACGCAAACGGCATTGCAATTCCAAGTAGTGTGTTGACTGCTACGGAGAATGGTTACGGTAAGCGTACGCCTATTGCTGAATACACACGTCATGGCCGCGGCACCAAGGGCATGATTGCAATTCAGACAAGCGAGCGTAACGGTAAAGTAGTTGCTGCCGCTTTGGTTTCTCCTGAAGATCAAATTATGTTGATCACTACGGGTGGCGTTTTAGTGCGTACACGTGTTTCTGAAATTCGCGAAATGGGTCGCGCTACTCAAGGCGTGACTTTGATCAACGTGGATGAGGGCACTCGCTTATCTGGTCTGCAGCGTATTGCTGAGAGCGACTCGGATGAAGAGGGCGACGAAGCAGAAGAAGGTGATGCATCTGCTGATTCAGCAACTGATTCCAATTCTGATGCGGCAGGTGACGCTTAAAGCGTTATCACTAGACTAGTAGCTTATGACTTTTGACCGCCGCATCTTCAATTTCGCTGCGGGGCCTGCTACATTACCTGAAGAGGTATTGAAGCAGGCTGCTGATGAAATGCTCAATTGGCGCGGACTCGGTACTAGCGTCATGGAAATTAGTCACCGCAGTAAAGAATTCATGGAAGTGTATGAAGAGGTGATTCAAGACCTGCGTATGCTGATGAGCATTCCGGATTCTTATGAAATCTTGCTCTTGCAAGGTGGTGGACTTGGACAAAATGCAGCCATCCCCATGAACCTCATGCCCTTGGCTAAAAACGGCCCTAAGGCAGACTTTCTAGTCACAGGTGTCTGGTCAGAAAAATCATTTAAAGAAGCGCAAAAGTATGGCGCTGCTCATTTGGTGGCTTCTTCAGCTGCAGAAAAATTCAACACGATTCCAGCAAGATCCACTTGGAATTTATCCAGTGACGCGGCTTATGTGCATTACTGTGCCAATGAGACGATTGGTGGCGTTGAGTTTCCGGATGTGCCAGATGTTGGGGGCACTCCTCTGGTGGCAGATATCTCTAGCAATATTCTTTCGAAAGAGATGGATGTCACCCAATGTGCTGTGTGGTTTGGTGGTGCACAAAAGAATATCGGCCCCTCTGGTGTGACGATTGTGATTATTCGCAAAGACCTGCTTGGTCACAGCATGGGTATCACCCCAACGATTTGGGATTGGTCAGTGCAGGCCGGCACTCAATCGATGATCAATACGCCCCCAACTTTTTCGATTTATATGGCTGGCTTGGGCTTTAAGTGGCTCCTCAAGCAGGGTGGCGTGAAGGTGATGGAAAAGCGCAATCAAGAAAAAGCAAACTTGCTCTATAGCTTTCTGGATCAAAGCAGTCTGTATGAAAATCGCGTCACTAAGGAATATCGCTCACGGATGAACGTGACTTTTTTCTTAAAAGATGAGAACCTGAATGCAGAGTTTCTGGCGCAGTCAAATGCTGCTGGTCTGGTGGCCTTGCGAGGTCATAAAGCGGCGGGTGGTATGCGCGCCAGTATTTACAACGCAATGCCGATAGAAGGTGTGAAGGCCTTGGTTGAGTTTATGCGTGATTTTGAAAGGCGGGCTTAATGAGTACTGAAGAACAGCGCTTAGCTCCCCTGCGAGAAAAAATTGATGCCTTGGATGCAGCGATTTTAGATTTACTAACGCAGCGTGCTAAAGCGGCGCAAGAAGTGGGTCATGTCAAAGGTGGCTTCTCATCCCCAGTGTTTCGTCCTGAGCGTGAGCGCCAGGTGGTTGCACGTCTGCAAGAAATCAATGTCGGACCTTTGCTGCCGGATGGCATTGCTGCCATTTGGCGCGAGGTGATGTCTGCTTGCAGAGCCTTAGAAGCCCGTCAAACTATTGCCTATCTTGGGCCAGCAGGTACCTTTTCTGAGCAGGCTGCACAAACCTACTTTGGTCACTCGATTGTGGGCTTGCCTTGTGCCAGCTTAGATGAAGTTTTCAAATCAGTAGAGAAGGGCGCCGCACAATTTGGCGTGGTCCCTGTTGAGAACTCCAGTGAAGGTGCGATCTCACGCACATTGGATTTGTTGCTAGATTCCTCTATGCGTATTAGCGGAGAAGTCGTCTTGCCGATTCGCCATCATCTCTTAACGAAGAGTGGTAGCTTGGATGGCGTGACAACGGTTTGCGCTCATGCACAAGCATTGGCACAGTGCCAACAATGGTTAAGTCTGCATGCCCCGCATTTAAAGCGTCAGGCAGTCAGCAGCAATGCAGAGGCTGCTCGCCTAGCTGCAAATGATCCAAGCCTGGCTGCGATCGCGGGAGATCCTGCGCAAGAGACTTACGGCTTGCAGGCTGTGGCTGCACAGATTCAGGATGACCCGCATAACCGCACACGATTTGTCGTAGTTGGTAACTATGTGTGCACTCCAACAGGTAAAGATCAAACTTCTTTGGTGTTATCGGTTGATAACCAACCGGGGGCTGTGCACCGTTTACTGGCTCCTTTGGCAAAGCATGGTGTGTCGATGAATCGTTTTGAGTCTCGCCCTGCCCGTAAAGGGACTTGGGAATATCACTTCTATATTGATATTGCTGGTCATGCAGAGGATGCCAAAGTTGTAAAAGCGCTTGAGGAGTTAAAAGAGACTGCGGCGTTCTATAAGAATTTGGGTTCTTACCCACACTCTGCCTAATTCATTTGTAAAGTTCGCATGACTTCTAAGATTGGTCTAAAACACATTCACGCTATTGCGCCTTATGTTGGTGGCCGCCCTATCAGCGAGGTTGCTCGTGAATATGGCTTAGATGAAAACAAGATTGTGAAGCTAGCTTCCAATGAAAATCCATTAGGTATGCCTAAGTCTGCTCAAGAAGCGATGCTCAAGGCTGCAAGTGATCTGGGCCGCTATCCTGACTCCAATGGTTTTGAATTAAAAAAGGTTTTATCAGAGCGCTTAGATGTCCCGGCTAATTGGATTACTTTGGGTAATGGAAGCAATGACATCCTAGAGTTGGCGGCCCGTGCTGTGGCGCAGGCTGGTGACGAAGTCATCTTCTCCAAACACGCTTTCGCGGTTTACCCCCTTGCAACGCAAGCAGTTGGCGCTAAGGCAGTTGAGGTTTCAGCAAGCCCTACTTATGGCCATGACTTGCCAGCGATGTTGGCTGCAGTCAAAGCTGCTGGTGATAAAGCAAAGCTAGTCTTTGTAGCTAACCCAAACAATCCGACAGGAAGCTATCTCACCGCTAAAGAGATTGAAGAATTTCTGGTGGGAGTCCCAGCTCATGTTGTTGTGGTGCTTGATGAGGCGTATAACGAATACTTAACTCCAGAGCAGCGCTATGATGCGGTTGCCTGGGTAAAGCGCTTCCCAAATATGATTTTGTCGCGTAGCTTTTCCAAAGCCTATGGCCTAGCAGGTTTACGTATTGGTTATGGAGTTGCACAGCCCCACTTAACAGATTTGCTCAATCGTATTCGCCAACCATTTAATGTGAATAGTCTTGCGCAGGCAGCAGCCATTGCGGCATTTCAAGACAAAGCATTCTTGCAAGAAGGTTTTGAACTCAATCGTGCTGGCTATTTACAACTTACTAAAGCATTTGATGATTTAGGCCTGACTTATCTGCCATCTGCTGGAAACTTTGTTCTCGTCAAGGTGGGTAACGACGATCAAGCGGGGCCCCGCATCAATTTAGCTTTGCTAAAGCGCGGCATTATCGTGCGTCCGGTAGGGAACTATGGTTTGCCGCAGTGGTTACGTATCTCGATTGGTTTGCCAGAAGAAAATGCTGCTTTCATCGCAGCCCTAAAAGAAATCACTGCAGAAATACTTTCCTAATGACCATCAAGAATCCTGCGAGCAATTACGGTACTGTCACCATCGTTGGTGTGGGCTTGATCGGCGCATCCCTAGGTTTGGCGCTCAAACAAGCGGGTGTGGTTACCAAAGTGTTAGGTGTGGGTCGCAGTAAAGAAAATTTAGATCAAGCGCAAAAGATGGGTGCGATTGATGGCGTAGTGGATTTAATTGAAGCTGCTAAGCAGTCTGATGTCATTGTGTTGTGCATACCAGTTGCTCAAATGCGAGCAGCCTTTGAGATGATTGAACCGCATCTTGAGCCTAGAACCATGATTACGGATGCCGGTAGCACTAAGGGCGATGTGATCTTGGCTGCCAAAGAGGTGCTAGGTAAAAAAGCTTGTCAGTTTGTACCGGCTCATCCCATTGCAGGCGGAGCACAACATGGTGCTGCAGCAGCAAAAGCGGATTTATTCAAAGGCAAGCAAACGATTATTTGCCCTCTACAGGAAAACTCTCCTGAAGATATTGCCTTAATGATTGGATTTTGGGAGTCAGTCGGTTCAGTAGTGAAAAAGATTGGTGTTGTACAACACGATGCAATTTATGCCGCCGTATCCCATCTTCCACACATCTTGTCATACGCTTTGATGGCAAGTGTTGTGAATTCGGAAGATGCTGATCAAAAGCTTGGTCATGTTGGCGCCGGCTTTAAAGACTTCACTCGGATTGCAGCATCTAGCCCAGAAATGTGGCGCGACATTTGTTTAGGTAATCGCACAGCCATTCTGAAAGAGTTAGATCAATATCTATTGATCGTGAATCATATGCGTAAATTGATTGCTGAAAATGATGGTACTGGTCTAGAGAAATTATTTAATAAGGCAAGCAAAGCGCGTCAAGATCTGGATGGGGCTTAATGACTCATTTGCCTAGTATTGAGATTGGTCCATTCAAGCGAGCTCAAGGCTCAATTGTTTTGCCTGGTTCCAAGAGCATCTCAAATCGTGCTTTGCTATTGGCAGCGCTTTCTTCGGGCACAACAACGCTAAATAACCTCTTAGATGCAGACGACACCCAAGTGATGCGTAATGCCTTGCGTCAACTGGGTTTATCTGTGACGGACAAGGCAGACAAAGTTTGTGTAGTGGAGGGTTGTGGTGGCAAATTCCCGGTGCGTGATGCAGACCTCTTCATGGGTAATGCCGGCACGGCTATTCGTCCTTTAACTGCTGCACTAGCAATGCAAGGTGGTCACTATCGCCTATCTGGTGTTGCGCGCATGCATGAGAGGCCCATTCGCGATTTGGTAGATGGCTTACGTCAAGTGGGCGCCAAGATTGAATACGAATTACAAGAAGGTTATCCCCCAATCAAAATCTTGGCTGCAGACATTCAGATTAAAGATGTGGTCAAGGTACGTGGCGATGTATCAAGTCAATTCTTGACAGCATTGTTAATGGCCTTACCTTTGGTTGCAAATGAGCCGGTCCGTATTGAAGTCATTGGGGAATTAATTTCTCGACCCTATATTGATATCACCTTAAAGCTGATGGCGCGCTTTGGTGTGAAGGTTAGTTGCCCAGATGCACAATCATTTGTGATCCCTGTTAAGACGTCTGATGCGGTGTATCAAAGTCCAGGTCAACTATCAGTTGAAGGTGACGCCTCTTCCGCATCTTACTTCTTGGCCCTTGGTGCTATTGGTGGCGGGCCTATAAGGGTTGTGGGCGTAGGTAAGGAGAGTATTCAAGGGGATGTGGCTTTTGCTGATGCGCTTGCCTTGATGGGTGCCAATATTGCTGCTGGTGAGGATTGGCTTGAAGTCTCGGGTGTAAAAAATGCCAACGGCAAACTTCAGGGGATCACGCTTGATTGCACAGAAATCCCAGATGCTGCAATGACACTTGCTATCGCAGCTTTATTTGCAGCGGGTCCAACACGTTTAAACAATATTGCAAGTTGGCGAGTTAAAGAAACAGATCGTATTGCCGCAATGGCAAAAGAATTGAGAAAAGTAGGTGCGATTGTTGAAGAAGGTGCTGACTACATTGTTGTGAATGCACCTAAAGCGCCAGCCGACTGGAAGTCACCGAGCGAAGGCATTGATACTTATGATGACCATCGCATGGCGATGTGTTTTTCACTTGCTGCATTTGGACCGAACGCACTCAAGATCAATGATCCCAATTGCGTAGCAAAAACTTTCCCAAGCTACTTCGCTGAATTTGCGAAAGTCGTGAGTTAATTCAAAACAATTCATGCGTAATTTTCCAGTCATCGCAATTGATGGACCTACTGCTTCCGGCAAAGGGACGGTTGCCTCTTTGGTGGCAGAAAAGTTGGGCTTTCATTATTTGGATAGTGGGGCGCTCTATCGCTTAGTGGCTTTGGCTAGTGAAAAACAGGGAATTGACGTCAAAAATGGTCCTGAATTAGGTCTCTTGGTTCCTAAGTTATTGATTTCATTTAAAAATAACCAAATTTTCTTGAATGGAGAGGATGTCACTGACGCGATTCGCACGGAAAACATCGGTTTGAGAGCCTCAGCCTTAGCCGTTCATCCTGAGGTCAGATCTGCATTGGTGGGCCTACAGCGCAGTTTTCGCCAATCTCCCGGATTGGTGGCTGATGGCAGAGATATGGCCAGCGTGATATTCCCAGACGCAGTTTTGAAGGTTTTTTTGACGGCAACAGCCGCTGCCAGAGCTGAGCGTCGCTATAAGCAATTGATAGCTAAGGGAATTTCTGCTAAACTTTCAGACTTACTGCAAGATTTGCAGGAGCGCGATGCCAGAGATAGTAGTCGAGGTACCGCACCCCTCTTGGTTGCAGATGGTGCAAAAGTGCTTGAAACATCAGATCTTTCGATAGATCAAGCAGTTAAGACGGTTTTAGATTGGTATCAATCTGCAATTGTTTAGTTTTTAGCAGTAGATGTAAGTAGTAGTTTTGGCGTCTTAGGAAACTCCACAACGCGATCATTTCATTAGCGTGTTTCTTAAAGACTTTTTTAACCTAACCCGTCGGGCCTTCTGACGGCACAAAGTGAATACACATGTCTGAATCATTTGCAGAATTATTTGAAGAATCATTAACCCGATCGAATATGAAGACCGGCCAAGTTATTTCGGCTGAAGTCCTTCGCATCGACCACAACTTCGTCGTTGTTAACGCTGGTTTAAAGTCAGAAGCGTTTATTCCTGTTGAAGAATTCCATAACGACGCTGGAGAAATTGAAGTAGCTCCTGGCGATTTCGTTTCTGTTGCTATTGACGCTCTTGAGAACGGCTATGGCGACACTATCCTCTCCCGTGATAAAGCAAAGCGCTTGGCATCATGGATGAATTTGGAAAAAGCACTCGAGCAAGCTGAGATCGTTACCGGTACTGTTACTGGTAAGGTTAAAGGCGGTTTGACTGTGATGGTGAACGGTATCCGCGCATTCTTGCCTGGATCACTAGTTGACACACGCCCAATCAAAGACACTAGCCCTTACGAAGGTAAGACGATGGAGTTCAAGGTTATCAAGCTTGACCGTAAGCGTAACAACGTAGTGTTGTCACGTCGTGCGGTTGTTGAAGCTAGCCAAGGTGAAGAGCGTGCTAAGTTGATGTCTAACCTTAAAGAAGGCGCTGTCGTAACTGGCCTCGTCAAGAATATCACTGATTACGGCGCGTTCGTTGACCTCGGTGGTATCGATGGCCTCTTACACATCACTGATTTGGCATGGCGTCGTGTGCGTCACCCAAGCGAGATGTTGACTGTTGGTCAAGAAGTGACAGCGAAGATTTTGAAGTTCGATCAAGAGAAGAACCGCGTTTCACTTGGTGTCAAGCAGCTTGGTGATGATCCATGGGTTGGTATCGCTCGTCGTTACCCACCAAATACCCGTTTATTCGGCAAAGTAACCAACTTGACTGATTACGGCGCATTCGTTGAAATCGAATCTGGTATCGAAGGCTTGGTACACGTTTCTGAAATGGATTGGACCAACAAGAACGTTGCTCCAAGCAAAGCGACTGCATTGGGAACTGAAGTTGAAGTGATGGTTTTGGATATTGATGAAGACAAGCGTCGTATTAGCTTGGGCATCAAGCAGTGCAAAGCAAATCCATGGGAAGAGTTCTCACGTTCACAGCAAAAAGGCGACAAGCTTTCTGGCGCCATCAAGTCAATTACCGACTTCGGTGTGTTTATTGGCTTGCCTGGCGGTATCGATGGTTTAGTTCACCTCTCAGACCTCTCATGGAATGAGCCAGGCGAAGAAGCTGTTAAGAAGTATAAAAAAGGTGATGAAGTTGAAGCCACTGTATTGGCAATTGATGTTGAGAAAGAGCGTATTTCTCTCGGTATCAAGCAATTGTCTGGTGACCCATTCAATAACTACACATCCGTCAGCGACAAGGGTAGCCTCGTCACCGGTACTGTGAAGGCAGTTGATGCTAAGGGTGCAACGATTCACTTGGCTGATGAAGTTGAAGCTTACTTGCGCGCTTCTGAGATCTCAACCGATCGCGTTGAAGATGCACGCAATGTATTGAAAGAAGGCGATAGCGTTACTGCAATGATCATTAATATTGATCGTAAGTCACGCGTCATCAATCTTTCAATCAAAGCAAAAGACAGTTCTGATCAACAAGATGCAATGAGCAAACTCCAAGGTGATGCGCAGTCTGGCACAACCAATTTGGGTGCTTTGTTAAAAGCAAAATTGGACAATCAGGGTTAAGGCAATATCGCCGCTTTCCGTTGGGGGAGCGGCGATTTTTTTTGATAGATCATGACAGATCAAGAGCAACAAGCAATTACTCGCTCCGAACTTGTGGAGAGCCTTGCGGAACAATTTCCGCAGCTTCTGCCTAGGGACGTAGAGCTAGCAGTAAAAACTTTGCTAGATACCATGACTCATGCTTTAGCTGAGGGCAAGCGTATTGAGTTGCGCGGTGTTGGCAGTTTTGTACTGCATCATCGTCCTGCTCGTACTGGTCGCAATCCAAAGTCTGGTGATAAGGTCTTGATTCCAGAAAAGCGTGTGCCGCATTTCAAGCCTGGTAAAGAGTTGCGTGAACGAGTGGATTACAAGCCGCTCAAACAGGCGGGCCCCAAAGAGGGTTCTGGTGCCTAATATTCAGGCTTATCCTCAGTGGTCCATTCGGGCCATTTTTTTATTTAAATTCTGTACGCCATGATTCAGATAGCGACATCTTGGCTTTTATTGCTACCCATCATGTTTGGTGTTGGTTGGCTAGCTGCTCGCTGGGATCTTCGTCTTGAGAATCGGATGGATGAACGTGAACGCATGCGTCAGCAGCGTTCAACCTTTAAAGGTTTGAGCCTTTTACTGAATGAGCAGCCGGATCAGGCAATTGAAACGCTGGTCAAAATTGCGCAGCTTGATCCAGAGACTATTGAACTCCATTTTTCGTTGGGCAATTTATTCCGTCGTCGCGGCGAGACTGAGCGGGCAATTAAAGTGCATCAGCACTTGGCTAATCGTGATGATTTAAAACCTCGCGATCGTGATCATGCTGCTTATGAATTAGGCCGTGACTTTTTGCGTGCTGGGTTGCTGGACCGTGCTGAAGCTTCCTTGAATCGGGTTGGTGACGGCAAATTTGCGGTTCCTGCAAAAGAAAGTTTGCTAGAGATGTATCAGGTAGAGCGTGATTGGAAAAAAGCCATCATTGCTGCCAGTGAGCTAGAAACACTGCAGGGTAAATCTCATAAAACAGAGATTGCTCAGTTTCATTGTGAGTTGAGTCAAGAGGCTTTGCGTCGTAAGGATTTGGCAGAAGCAGAACAGTCTATTCAGAGGGCCTTGCAGGCCGTCTCAAATCATGCACGTGCTTTGATTTTGCAGGGTGATTATTTGATGGCGATGGAGCGCCCAGCACAAGCAATTGATGCTTGGAGTTTAGTGGCGGCCTCCCATCCAGCCTATATGCATTTATTGGCTGACCGCTGGATGATTGCCCATACCGCTATTGATCGGGTAGATGAAGGGTTGGATCGTCTCTGCGCACTATTAAAGACTCAGGCATCTGGCGAGTTACTCGATATTGTGCATAAGCAGCTCATGAAAATTCGGGGGCCACAGGCTGCAAATATGATGCTCGCCGATGTAATGCAGCATTCCCCTAGTTTGAGTGCTCTATCTAAGTTGGCTGAAACCCGCCTTGCTTTAGAGGAGGGGAGCGCCAATCCAGAAAGGCTCCTGGAGTTGCATTCCATCTTGAATTTGTTGCGTCAGCGTACAACCAGTTTGGCTCGATATACTTGTGGCAACTGTGGATTCCGGGCGCGCAGATTCTATTGGCAGTGTCCTGGCTGTAATAATTGGGAGGCATACTCCCCGAGACGTACCGAGGGTGCTGCACCAAGCGGCCCCTCAATGTAATGTTATATATATTAAAGATTAATCAGGAGTTCATTTGAAAGTCACCATCATCGGCAGCGGCTACGTAGGTTTAGTAACTGGCGCTTGCTTGGCAGAGCAAGGAAACAATATTTTTTGTTTGGATCTTGACCCTAAGAAGATTGATATTCTCAATTCTGGTGGCGTGCCGATTTATGAGCCAGGCTTAAAAGAGATGATTGAGCGCAATCGTGCTGCTGGCAGATTGCAATTTTCTACTGACATTGCGGCTTCGGTAGAGCATGGCGACATTCAATTTATTGCAGTAGGCACACCTCCTGATGAAGATGGTTCAGCGGATCTCCAATATGTGGTTGCTGCAGCTCGTAATATTGGCCGCTATGCTACGACTCCTAAGGTCATTGTGGATAAGTCCACAGTGCCAGTAGGTACTGCAGATAAGGTCTCTGCTGCCATTAAAGAAGAGTTGGAAAAAAGAGGTCAACCAGAAGATTTATGTTCGGTAGTATCTAATCCCGAGTTTTTAAAAGAGGGTGCGGCCGTAGAAGACTTCATGCGCCCAGACCGCATCGTCATAGGTACAGAAAGCACTCCAGCAGGGTTGCGTGCTAAGGAGCAAATGCGCAAGCTTTATGCGCCATTTAATCGTCACCATGAACGCACTTACTACATGGATGTTAAGAGTGCAGAGCTGACTAAGTATGCAGCGAATGCCATGTTGGCAACCCGTATCTCCTTTATGAATGAGTTGGCCAATCTAGCTGATCTAGTGGGGGCTGACATTGAAGCGGTCCGCCAAGGTATTGGTTCTGACTCTCGCATTGGTTATGGATTTTTATATTCAGGAACGGGCTATGGCGGATCTTGTTTTCCGAAGGATGTATCAGCACTTTCTAAAACTGCTAAAGAACACGGCAGAGATCTAAAAATCTTAGATGCTGTTGAAGCGGTTAATGAGCTCCAAAAATATATCTTGGTAGAAAAAATCGAGAAGCGTTTCGGTAAAGACTTATCAAACATGAAGTTTGCTCTATGGGGATTGGCATTTAAGCCCAATACAGACGATATGCGTGAGGCGCCTAGTCGGGTCATCATCCAAGAGTTGGTAAAGCGCGGCGCTTCAGTAGTAGCGCATGACCCAGTAGCAATGCCAGAGGCACAACACTGCTTAGATTTAGACTTCAAAGGCAATCCTGAGGGCCTTAAAAAGGTCTCTATGGTAGAAAGCCCAATGGCAGCCTTAGATGGATGCGATGCCTTAGTGATCGTGACTGAGTGGAAGGCTTTCCGTAGCCCAGATTTTGACCAGGTAATGCAAAAGTTAAAGCGCCCTATCGTATTTGATGGTCGCAATCTCTATGAGCCTAGCGCCATGCAAGAATTAGGTGTTGAGTACTACGGCATTGGTCGCCATAATTAAGTAAAAATTATTCAATGGAAAAAGCTAACCGCGAACAGTTTTCAAAAGCACGCTTACTTGTAGTGGGCGATGTGATGCTCGATCGCTATTGGTTTGGTGATACGCATCGTATTTCGCCAGAGGCACCTGTGCCAGTAGTACAGGTTGGAAAGATCGATGAACGACTTGGCGGAGCAGCGAACGTTGCGCGTAACGTTGCAGCATTGGGTGCCAACACAACCATTTTAGGCATTGTAGGTAATGACGAAGCAGGCAAACGGGTGGGAGAGCTACTCAAATCCGGTGGCGTCGATAGTCAATTAGAAATTGACGCCAATGTGCCAACAATCGTGAAGTTACGTGTGATTGCCCGTCAACAACAGCTTATTCGCTTAGATTTTGAAGAGAGTCCTAGCGAGAAAGCCCTCGCCCATAAATTAGAGCGCTTTGAGAAATTGGTTGGTGATGCGGATGTCGTCATTTTGTCTGATTACGGCAAAGGTGCCTTAGGTCAAGTAGCCCATATGATTGAGCAAGCAAGAGCCCAAAACAAAGTCATCCTGGTTGATCCCAAGGGCGAAGATTATGAAAAATATCGCGGTGCTACTGTCTTAACGCCGAATCGAAGTGAATTGCGCCAAGTGGTTGGAAAGTGGAATAGTGAAGAAGATCTCACGAATAAAGCGCAAGCCCTGAGAAAATCTCTTAATCTTCAGGCTCTACTGCTTACCCGCTCAGAAGAAGGTATGAGTTTATATACCGAGGCTGGTGTGAGTCATGTCAAAGCACAGGCTCGAGAGGTCTTTGATGTTTCTGGCGCGGGCGATACGGTGATTGCTACTCTAGCTGTATCATTAGCTGCGCAGTGGCCTTTAGAAAAAGCGATGGCATTGGCAAATCGTGCTGGTGGCATTGTGGTTGGTAAGCTTGGTACTGCAACCGTTACTTCAGAGGAATTACAGTGACTATTATCGTAACTGGCGCCGCTGGCTTTATTGGGGCAAATATTGTTCAGGCACTGAATGCTCGTGGTGAGAAAAACGTCATTGCAGTGGATGACCTTAACCCCGCCGATAAGTATCGCAATTTAGCGGACTTAGACATTATTGACTATCTAGATAAGAATGAATTTCTAGATGCATTTAGAAGTGGCAAGTTTGGCAAAGTCCGGGCGGTCTTTCATGAGGGTGCGTGCTCCGATACGATGGAGACCGATGGCATTTTCATGATGGCGAATAACTATCGCTACACCATGGACTTGCTAGATATCTGCACTGCTCAAAAAGTCCAACTCTTGTATGCCTCTTCAGCCGCTACTTATGGGGGCTCCGATGCATTTGTGGAGAGTCGTGAGCACGAGAAACCACTCAATATTTATGGCTACTCTAAATTCTTGTTTGACCAAGTGATGCGCAAGCGTTTTTCAGAAAATGCCAACACCGCTCAAGTAGTCGGCTTCCGTTACTTCAATGTGTATGGCCCCCGGGAATCACACAAAGGTCGTATGGCATCGGTCGCTTTTCATCAGTATCACCAATACAAAGCTAATGGTCATGTCAAACTCTTTGGTGAGTATGGTGGCTATGGTCCTGGCGAGCAAGGCAGAGACTTTGTTTCAGTAGAAGATGTCGTGAAGGTAAATCTTTTCTTTTTGGATCATCCAGACATCAGCGGTATCTTCAATTTAGGTAGTGGCCGTGCACAACCCTTTAACGATGTTGCACATGCAGTAGCTAATGCAATGCGTAAACTGGATAAAGCTCAACCAGCTACTTTGCAAGAATTAGTGAAAGAAAAAGCGATCGAGTACACCCCCTTTCCGGATGCACTCAGAGGTAAATATCAGTGTTTCACTCAAGCTGATCTTACAAAACTGCGAGCTGCAGGCTATACCGAGCCCTTCCTCGATGTTGAGCAAGGTGTAGGTCGCTATATTGAATGGCTAGAGGCCAATTCTGATTTCTTAGCCAACCCTTTGTAGCTCGGTCAACTAAGTTATTCTCTCTACGTTGTAAACGATCCACGCGCACTTTGTGTACGTGGATTTTTTATTTACTACTGGAGAGTTTATGACGAGATACTTCAAGATTGATGCTGCAAAAAATTGGATGGGAGCTGCAACACTGGCAGCTGGCTTAGCATTTTTATCATTAGGAGCTGCCTTTGCTTCACCGATCAACGTTAATACGGCTACTCAATCGGAGTTAGAAAGTATTAAGGGTATTGGCCCTTCGAAAGCGAAAACCATTATTGCTGAGCGTTTGGATGGCGGCCATTTTCAAGATGCCAATGACTTACAAAAGCGTGTCCGAGGTATTGGTATGCGATCGGTTGAGAAAATGGTCGATAACGGATTGACGATTGAGTCACCCAGCTCCTTTCGGGAGCCTAACGGCAGGACCAAGAAAGAGGGCGGTAGCTCTAGCAGACGCAATTCTCGTACTCAAGCTAATCCTCGCAATCAGTCGGAGCGTACGGGAGCAGGCCGCAGAAATTAAACCCTTTAGAGCCTAGGTACGCTTATGGCTAAAATGGCCTGATGAGCAAACCAACTTACCTGACGATTTCACAAACAGTAGGCAATACGCCTTTAGTGCGTTTACAGCGCATTCCAGGTTTGGAAAATGACAATCGTAATAATGTCATTCTAGGTAAGTTAGAAGGAAATAATCCAGCCGGGTCGGTGAAAGACCGACCTGCGCTGTCGATGATTTTGCGCGCGCAAGAGCGTGGTGAGATTAAGCCTGGCGATACCCTGATCGAAGCAACGAGCGGTAATACTGGTATTGCCCTAGCTATGACTGCTGCGATGTTGGGTTACAAGATGGTATTGGTTATGCCAGAAAATCAAAGTATTGAACGTCGTCAAAGTATGGCCGCTTACGGAGCTGAACTCATTTTGACTGCCGCATCTGGTGGCATGGAGTTTGCGCGAGACTATGCACTCCAACTCCAGAGAGAAGGCCGCGGTAGATTGTTAGATCAATTTGCCAATCCCGATAATCCAAGGGCTCATATTGAAACAACTGGTCCTGAAATTTGGCGCGATACGGATGGTCAGATTACACACTTTATCTCTGCAATGGGAACGACTGGAACCATCACAGGTGTCTCCACTTACCTCAAGTCGATGAACCCCAATATTCAGATTATTGGAGCCCAACCTGAAGAAGGTTCGCAAATTCCAGGAATTCGTAAATGGGCCCCAGAGTATTTGCCAAAGATTTACCAGGGCGACAGAGTTGATCGTATTGAGTTTGTCACTCAAGCAGACGCTGAAGAGATGGCGCGCCGCCTTGCGGCAGAAGAGGGCATCTTTTGTGGCATCTCTGCTGGTGGGGCTTTAGTTGTCGCTTTGCGTATTGCTCGTCAGGTTGAGAATGCAACGATTGTCTTTATTGTTTGCGATCGTGGCGACCGCTATCTGTCGACCGGCGTATTTCCCGCCTAATTTACTTTAGGCTTTTTCTTTGAGCCTGATTTCTTCGATTTACTTTTTTCAGCACTACTCTTGCCGGTAGGCGCTTTGTTGGTATTTTCAACCGGCACTACGCTTTTATTTTTATATCCCAGAGCTTCGGCAAACTCAGCGACACTTTGAGCATAAAAATAGCTGCGGTTGTATTGCACGATCGTTAAGAAGTTATTGAGTCCAACAAAATATTGCACTTGATCAATACCATCTTTATCAGGATAGGGTAAGTCAATAATAAATGCTTTACTAGTGGGCTCAACGCCGCCGCTTTGCAAATCTCCCTGCTGTTTTGTCAAAATGCCTTTGTCGATGAGTTCCTGAACGGTGTATTTGAGTTGAGGCTCACCGTCGGCTAATTCTTTGGCTGCAGAGATAGCTCCAGCTTGTACTGGAAAAGAAATTGGCATACCCGCTTGCCAACCATGCATCTTCATAAAGTTTCCAACGCTAGCAATAGCATCTTTAGGGCTTTGCTTTAAATCAATTCTCCCATCGCCATCGCCATCTACCGCAAAGCTCCGAATGCTGCTGGGCATAAATTGCGGCAGACCAATAGCGCCAGCGTAAGAGCTATTTTGGTTAAGGCAAGCACTAAAGCGAGCATTATTCACGCCTTGAGCGCTGTTTTTGGCTGGGGTTTTTCCGCCAGATTCAGTCCAGCACAACAAGATGAGTTCTTTTAGCTGATCTTTAAAGAGCTGCTCCCGAGCCAACTTATTCGGGGTATCAGGGTAGCTGAAGGCGAGGGTGGATAAGACATCTTTGACCCGAAAATTGCCGGTTTGTCGTCCATAGATGGTCTCAATGCCAATGATGGCAACAATGATCTCGGCGGGAACGCCGGATTCTTGCTCCACTTGGCTCAAAAAGGCCTGGTTTTCCTCCCAAAATACCTTTCCAGCCTTTAGACGAACCGGTTCAATAAAGCGTTTGCGATACGCAAGCCAATTTTTCTTAAAGGTCCCCGATGGGGGTAATACCAATTTGCGGATCGAGGGAATCGTTTTAGCATCTGAGAAGCCCAATTCTAGGCTCTGCAAGGGGATTTCTTGAGATTGTGAGACTTGGGTTAGTAGTTCATTCAAATTTTGGCTAAAGCGCGCCTCAGTGGCTGGATCATCAGCTTGGTTTACGATGGCTTGTTCAGTCTTATTTTGCTGTGTTGGAGCGCTGGAGCAGGCTGCTAGAAGCAGGGCTACAAGAAAATAGGCGGCACGAAGATTCATGCGATGAGTTTGAGATTGATGAGAATTAAGCACGTTGTATTAGATTATAAGAACGATGGTTTTGCTATTAAGGATTTTGAGCAATGACAACAGGATACATAACTCATCCAGACTTTCTGAAACATGAGATGGGTAGCCATCATCCAGAGTGTCCAGAACGGATTCAGGCGATTAACGATCAGCTCATTCGGAGTGGCATAGATGGGTTTATTCATCACCTAGATGCGCCATTGGCAACCGAAGCTCAGCTTGAGTTGGTTCATAGCCCAGACCACGTCAATTTTGTAAAAGAACGCTCTCCAGAAAGTGGCTACTTCATGCTCGATGGAGACACCATCATGAATCCCCATACATACCGAGCAGCATTGCGGGCAGCCGGCGCAGCAATTGCAGGAGTGGATGCAGTCATGAAGGGTGAAGTAGAAAATGTATTTTGTGCTGTAAGGCCACCCGGTCATCATGCAGAGCCAACACGCTCAATGGGATTTTGTTTATTTGATAACGTAGCTATTGCAGCGCGTTATGCACAAGAAACTTACGGCATTCAACGGGTAGCTATTATTGATTTTGATGTGCACCACGGGAATGGCACAGAAGCAGCTTTTTTTAATGACCCTAACGTAATGATGTGCAGCTTCTTTCAACATCCTTTCTACCCATACAGTGGTTTAGATCCTTCTGACAATATGGTGAATGTACCTCTACCAGCTGCTACACGGGGCGATGTGGTGCGCTCAATCGTTGAGGAACGTTGGCTACCTGCACTTCGTAACTTTGAGCCTGAGCTGATCATTATTTCTGCTGGGTTTGATGCCCATCGCGAGGATGACTTAGGTCAAATGGGCTTGGTGGAGGCAGACTATGCCTGGATTACCAAGCAACTAAAAGAGATTGCTAAGACTTATTCTCAGAATCGGATTGTGAGTTGCTTAGAAGGTGGATACAACCTTTCCGCTTTAGGTCGTAGTGTAGTTGCTCACGTAAAGGCTTTGGCTGATCTCTAAGTCACAGTCGTGTAGTTAAGAAATCGTTATTGAAAGTACATGATGGCAAATATTTATGAACAAGGGTTAGATCGCAATTCAGCGAACTTCACGCCCATTACACCGCTATTATTTTTAGAGCGCTCCGCAGAGATATATCCAAATAAGACTGCCATCATTCATGGAAAATTACGTCAAACTTGGCAGCAAACGTATGAACGCTGCCGTCGTCTTGCAAGCGCCCTACAAAAGCATGGCATTGGGCTAGGTGATACCGTGGCGGTGATGCTGCCGAACACTCCCCCAATGGTAGAGGCGCATTTCGGCATCCCCATGGCAGGCGCGGTACTGAATGCCTTAAACACTCGCCTAGACCCAGAGTCTATTGCTTTCATGCTCAATCATGGTGAAGCAAAAGTAGTCATCATTGATCCTGAGTTTTCAGGGGTGATGAAAAAAGCGCTTGAGATGGCCAAAAAAGAAACTGGCCGCGAAATTTTGGTAATCGACGTTGAAGAAAAAGAGTATGAGGTGCCTGGCGAGAAGTTGGGCAAGTTGACTTATGAGCAATTACTCTCCGCAGGGGACCCCAATTTTGCTTGGCAGGTACCCGCAGACGAATGGCAAGCAATTTGTTTGAACTACACCTCTGGCACTACCGGAAATCCTAAGGGCGTCGTCTATCACCATCGTGGTGCCGCAATGAATGCAGTCTCGAACATACTGGATTGGGATATTAATAAGCATCCAGTGTATTTATGGACACTGCCTATGTTTCATTGCAATGGCTGGTGTTTTCCTTGGACTGTTGCAGCCCGTGCAGGAGTGAATGTGTGCCTGCGTCGCGTAGATGCGCAGCATATCTTTGCGGCAATTAAAGAGCATGGTGTAACGCATTACTGTGCTGCGCCAATTGTCCATAATCTTTTAGTCAATGCTCCAGATGAAATGAAGCTGGGGGTACCTTCAGGCGTAAAAGGATTAATTGCAGGGGCTGCCCCTCCAGCTTCTATCATCGAAGGAATGGAAAAACTCGGTTTTGATTTAACCCACGTTTACGGCTTAACAGAGGTCTATGGTCCCGCAGCGGTTTGTGTCAAACAAGACGAGTGGAATGATTTGGATATTGGTGAGCGTGCGCGTTTGAATGCGCGACAAGGTGTGCGCTATCACTTGCAACAGGCAATCACAGTGCTTGACCCAGAAACCATGCAGCCAGTTCCTGCTGATGGTGAAACCATGGGTGAGATTATGTTCAAGGGCAATATCGCGATGAAGGGTTACCTCAAGAATGAAAAGGCAACTCAAGAAGCATTTGAGGGTGGCTGGTTTCATTCGGGTGATTTGGCAGTCATGAGCCCTGATGGTTACGTGAAAATTAAAGACCGCAGTAAAGACATCATCATCTCCGGAGGAGAAAATATCTCTTCGATTGAGGTGGAAGATGTGCTTTACCGTCACCCAGCAGTGATTGCCGCAGCAGTAGTTGCTAAGCCTGATCCGAAGTGGGGGGAGACCCCCTGTGCATTTTTGGAAATTAAGCCGGGTGTCGAGGTAAGCCCTGCCGATATCATTGCGCACTGTAAGCAACACTTGGCTGGATTCAAGGTGCCAAAGACGATTGTTTTTGGTGATTTACCGAAGACTTCTACGGGCAAGATCCAGAAATTTGAACTACGTAAGCAAGCGGGATCAGCCACTGCTATTGATGTGTAGTTCTGGCCCACTGGGACGGATAAAATAAGTAGTTAAACAATGCTTTACAAATTTTTGTCATTATTGAGAATTCCAAATGAAGATCTTAGTTGCAATAAAACGAGTCGTTGATTACAACGTCAAAATTCGAGTCAAGTCTGATGGTTCAGGCGTGGATCTAGCCAACGTCAAAATGAGTATGAATCCTTTTGATGAGATAGCAGTTGAAGAAGCAGTTCGCTTAAAAGAGGCTGGTGTTGCCTCTGAAATAGTTGTAGTAACTGCAGGCGTAACCCAGTGCCAAGAAACCTTACGCACTGCACTTGCGATTGGTGCTGATCGTGCGATCCTGGTAGAGACCGATGCCGAACTACAACCGTTAGCGGTTGCCAAGATTCTCAAAGCCCTCTCTGAAAAAGAACAAGCCCAAGTCATCATTTTGGGTAAACAAGCTATTGATGACGATAGCAATCAAACCGGTCAGATGTTGGCTAGCCTGATGGATATTCCACAGGCAACCTTTGCTTCTAAAGTGGTGATTGCTGATGGTAAGGCTACTGTGACACGCGAAGTCGATGGTGGTCTAGAAACAATCGCCTTGAATTTACCCGCAGTGATTACAACGGACTTGCGCCTCAATGAGCCACGTTATGTCACTTTGCCCAACATTATGAAGGCCAAGAAAAAGGCGATTGATATTGTGAAGCCCGAAGATCTCGGTGTGGATATTGCACCGCGACTCAAAACCATGAAGGTGGAAGAGCCGCCGAAGCGTAGCGCAGGGGTAATGGTTGCTGATGTTGCAGCCTTGGTAGAAAAACTGAAAAATGAAGCGAAGGTGATTTAAATGGCTGCTCTCGTTATTGCTGAACACGATAATCAATCTCTAAAAGCGGCAACCTTAAATGCTGTAGCAGCTGCCCTGCAGTGTTCTCCAGAAGTAGATGTTTTAGTTGCTGGTAACAGTGCTGACGCTGCTGCGACTGCGGCTGCGCAAATTTCGGGTGTACGCAAGGTTATTCAAGTTGATGCTGCGCATCTAGCGGATCAATTGGCTGAACCCTTGGCTGCCCAGATTCTTTCCATTGCCAAGCACTACACCCATCTGCTTGCTCCAGCAACAGCTAATGGTAAAAATGTGATGCCACGCGTTGCTGCCAAGCTAGATGTTGCTCAGTTGTCCGATATTACGAAGGTGGTATCTGCCGATACCTTCGAGCGTCCTATTTACGCTGGTAATGCAATTGCAACTGTGCAGTCAAGCGATCCAGTGAAGGTCATTACTGTTCGTACAACCGGTTTTGACCCTGTGGCCGCTTCTGGAGGCTCTGCAAGTATTGAAAAGCAAGAAGCTACTGCAAGCAATACCAGCTCTTCCTTTGTTGGACGCGAGCTCACGAAGTCTGATCGTCCCGAATTGACAGCCGCCAAGATTATTGTTTCAGGTGGTCGCGGTCTAGGTTCTGGTGAGAAATACCAAGAACTGATTGCACCCTTAGCTGACAAACTGGGCGCCGCCTTGGGTGCGTCGCGTGCTGCAGTAGATGCGGGTTACGTGCCGAATGATTATCAAGTAGGTCAGACTGGGAAAATTGTTGCTCCACAACTGTATATCGCAGTTGGCATCTCAGGTGCGATTCAGCACTTAGCAGGTATGAAGGATTCCAAGGTGATCGTTGCAATCAATAAGGATCCTGAGGCCCCGATCTTTAGTGTGGCGGATTATGGTTTGGTTGCAGACCTCAATACTGCAGTACCAGAGCTTATAAAAGCGCTTGGCTAAGAGTAGCTAGTCATGCTGCAAGATGTGATTTAAATAAAGAGGAGTTGTAATGCCATACGTAGCCCCAGTAAAAGACATGCTGTTTGTAATGAATGAATTAGCTGGGCTAGCAGATGTGGTTGCCTATCCGTCTTATGCTGAAGCTGGGGCGGATGTGGATTTAGCTCCGGCGATTTTGGAAGAGTCAGCCAAATTTAATCAAGACGTCGTTGCGCCACTCAATTGGCCAGGCGATCAAAACCCCAGCTCCTGGAAAGATGGCGTTGTTACAACAACCCCTGGATTTAAAGAAGCCTTTGAGCAATTTGCCGCTGCTGGTTGGCAGGGCGTAGTTCATCCTGCGGAGTTTGGTGGTCAGGGCTTGCCAAAACTCATTGCTACCGCTTGTTTTGAGATGGTTCACTCAGCGAGCTTGTCTTTTGCTTTGTGTCCTATGCTGACAGACGGTGCAATTGAAGCCTTGCTCACTGCAGCTAGCCCAGAAATTCAGGGGCAATATGTCCCGAATATGATTTCAGGCGAGTGGACTGGCTCAATGTGTCTCACTGAGCCACAGGCGGGCTCTGACTTATCAATGGTGCGAGCACGTGCTGTACCGGAGGGCAATGGTACTTACAAGATTTTTGGAACGAAGATCTTTATTACCTATGGCGAGCACGATATGGCCAAGAACATTGTCCATTTAGTATTAGCGAGAACTCCTGATGCGCCAGAGGGTGTTAAAGGAATTTCTTTATTTGTGGTGCCAAAGTTTTTGGTCAACGCAGATGGCAGCTTAGGTGAGCGGAATGATGTTCACTGTGTCTCGATTGAACATAAATTAGGAATTAAGGCGAGCCCAACTGCTGTCTTGCAATTCGGTGATCATGGCGGTGCTATTGGCTATCTGGTTGGCGAAGAGAACCGCGGCTTGGAATATATGTTTGTCATGATGAATGCAGCTCGCTTTGCAGTCGGTATGCAAGGCATTGCAGTGGCGGAGCGTGCTTATCAAAAGGCAGTGCAATATGCTAAAGATCGCATCCAAAGCCGTGATTTGTCCGGCTCTGCAGGTCCGGTAGCGATTATTCATCAGCCTGATGTCAAGCGCATGCTGATGACCATGCGCGCTTACACAGAAGCTTCTCGCGCATTGGCATATTACGCTGCCGCTGCTTATGATGCGCAACATGCGGCACCAGATGAGACTGTACGCAAATCTAACCAAGCAATTTATGAGTTCCTAGTGCCAATTGTGAAAGGCTTCTCAACCGAGATGTCGATTGAAGTTGCAAGCCTCGGTGTGCAAGTGCATGGCGGCATGGGTTTCATTGAAGAAACAGGCGCAGCTCAACATTATCGAGATGCGCGCATTCTGACGATTTATGAGGGCACCACTGCTATTCAGGCGAACGATTTGGTTGGTAGAAAGACAGTGCGTGATGGCGGAGCTACCGCAAAAGCACTCTCACAAAAAATTGCTGAAACCGAAAAAGCGCTAGCAGTCAGCGGCTCTGTTGATGCGAAAGCGGTGCTCAAGCAGTTGTCTATTGGCCGCGCCGCATTCGAGGAGGCAGTAGCTTACATAGTGGCAAATGCTAAGAGCGAGGCCAAGGCAGTTTACGCTGGCAGCTTTGCTTACTTGCGTCTCTCAGGCTTGGTGCTCGGTGGCTGGCAAATGGCACGAGCGCTTTTAGCCGCAGAGCGTTTACGTGATAGCGACCCTGCTTTTTATGGGGCCAAGATTGCTACTGCACGATTCTTCGCTGAAAATTTATTGCCACAAGCTCAGGCACTAGCAACATCAATCGTAGAGAGTGGCCACTCTACAAATGCTTTAGAAGTTGAGCAATTCTAGGTAGCTATTATTGCGATAGCTTTCTGGCTTCGTAGAGTTGTGAAATAAAGAATTGCTCGAAAGCAATTGCTAGAAAAGTCATCATTACACCAGCACCCAAAACGAGTGCAAAAATAACAGTAAGAATCACCGGCCAACCCGAGCGGGTGCGATGCTGCTCTTCAATGCCAGGATTAAATTGCGCATCCCACTTTTCATCAAGGCGTAGGCCAAAGGCGATCGTGGTTAACCAACTTGCTTCAATCGCAATAAAACCAAAGGTAATGAGGATCCAGCCTGCTGCTGAATGAAAGTGGGTATCTTTCAGAATGACCCAGCCAGCTATGCCGCCAATCAATGCAAATAATTGCGCCCAAGCCCAAAAGGATTTCCAGCCTTGCAGGTAAAAACAGTTCAGACCGCTGCCAGGAAAAAATAAGCCGAGAGCACAAAAAATCAGTTTGGAGTTTTTCATCTATATTTTTCTAATGGATTTATTGATTTGTATTGGGACGCTGAGTAAAACTAAGGACTTCACGGTCACTGCCAATCATCAGTAATTGATCGCCGTTTCGAATAATGCTGCGGTAGTCATTGAGCTCGTAGAGAAAGTCATTCTCCAATTCATTCCGCTGTGGGCTGCATGCCATTTTGGTACTGGTGATTTTGCTGAAGGTAAAGCCGCGACCATCCTCATCTAGCAGCGCTGTAAATCGATTGCAGCCAGTAGAACCACTGATGCGTTGACCATTAGCATCAAAAGTAATCTGAATCGGATTGCTAGCTTCACCTAGCGGAATTTGGCGGGTGCGTACTTCACCATTGCTATTGGGGGGCAAATTCCAGCGCGTAAGCTCCCATTTGGTGTTGCGTAATTCGCTACTGGGCGGACTGGTTTTAGCGTTGCAAGGTGGGATGACGTTTGCACAGCCAGTCAAAAAAGCCATGCTTAGAGACAAAAACACCACAAATAGATTCCGGATGCAGTCTTTTGGGGGTGCCTGGATGGAAAAATCGGCGCTTATTCTGATGGACATATTTCTCTAAGTTATTGTTTTGTATATATTTTTTATGTACTGTATTCCGCTATTCTACTGACTTAGGCCTTCAAACAGGTGGAAAAAGTAGGGGTTTTCGTCTAGAATATGAGGTTTTCCGCTTTGCCGTATGTTTTATTGGTGGGCTGGAACCAAGAATTTTTTGTAGAAATTTCATTGGGTTGGAAGCAACCTTTTCATTTTAGATTTTTTAAGGAATAAGTATGGTCGTCATTCGACTGGCACGCGGCGGTTCTAAGAAGCGCCCTTTTTACAGCATTGTTGCTACTGATAAGCGCAACCGTCGTGACTCGAACTTTATCGAGCGCATTGGTTACTTCAATCCTCAAGCAGCTGCATCTGAGCAAGCAATGCGCATCGCTCAAGATCGTTTGACTTACTGGACTGGTGTTGGTGCGCAAGTATCTCCAACTGTTGTTCGTTTGATCAAAAACAATCCTGCTGTTTAAATAATTTCGCTAGAGACTTCACTCTCATGGTGGAGTTTTTAGTGGCAGGATTTTCAGTAGTTCTATCTCGGGAAAATAAGGTGTCTTGCAAATGAGTACACCTTCCCTAAATGATTTGATTGAACTTGGCGCCATTTCTGAGGCCCAAGGGCTGCAAGGGCAGGTGAAGGTTAGGCCTCACTCTTCCGACCCTGTAGCACTTCTCTCTTCTAAAGCAGTTTGGCTATCTCTCATCCCACGCCGGGAGGCGGGTGTCTCTGCGTCTATAGAGCAAGCCTCACTAACGCAATACACAGTAAAGAGCGCGAAGATGCACAGCGGTAATGTCGTGATGGCGCTTGAAGGTGTTGGCGATCGAGATCAAGCACTTGCATTAAAGGGTGCCAGAATCTTGGTAACACGAGAAACCTTCCCTAAGCCGGATGGCGACTCCTATTATTGGGTTGACTTGATTGGATGTCACGCTGTTAATCTTCAAGGCGAAGCTTTAGGTGAAGTGATAGATATTACTGAGAATGGTGCACACGGTGTCATTGCAATCGGTGATGCGCAAACTAAAGCGATAAAACAATTAGTACCATTTGTAAAAGAAGTAGTGCAAAACGTAGACTTACCGAATAAGAAAATCACCCTCGATTGGCAGAGTGATTGGTGATTGCAAAACCCACAGTAATGAATGAGTCTGAATTCAGATATGCGCTTTGATGTTGTGACCTTATTTCCAGATATGTTCTCTGCTCTTACACAGTGGGGTATTACTGGTCGCGCATGCGAACAATCTTTAGCCAGCGTGCATCTTTGGAATCCTCGGGATTTTTGTACAGACCCCCGCAAGACAGTCGATGATCGCGCTTATGGCGGTGGCCCTGGAATGGTGATGATGGCCAAACCCCTCGAAGACACAGTTGCAGGGATTAAGGCGTCTCATCAGGCTGCAGGGATAAAAACGGGGCCTATCTGCCTCTTAGCCCCCCAAGGGGAGAGTTTTTCCCAAAAAATGGCTGCCACTATCCTGGATTACGGCAATATCAACTTCATTTGTGGTCGATATGAGGCATTGGACCAACGGTTTATAGACCGAAATGTCGACTTTCAACTCTCTATAGGTGATTTTGTCCTTTCTGGGGGCGAAATCCCCGCTATGGCGATGATGGATGCGGTGATTAGACTCATTCCAGGAGCGCTAGGGGATGGCGAATCCGCTGCCCAGGATAGCTTTATGAACGGTCTTTTGGACTATCCGCACTACACCCGCCCTGAAATTTATGAAAATTTATCAGTGCCGGACGTGCTTTTAGGCGGACATCACGCTAAAATAGCGGATTGGCGTCGGCAACAGTCTTTAAAGCTGACGTTCAGGCTAAGGCCAGATTTAATTGAATCTGCCAGAGCTAATGGGTTGCTAACCCGAGAAGATGAACAATTTCTTCGCTCTCTATCCAATTGAGTGCTATTGAAAAGTTTGGTTTTTGGTTTAGTGAAATGGTATTAACTGCATCCTCTATTAGGTCCGTAGATTTTTATCTCGGGATTAAACGCTAATAAGATGTTTAAGGATTAAAAATGAATTTGATCGAAAAAATTGAGCAAGAAGAAATTGCTCGCTTAAGTGCTAACAAAGTATTGCCAAGCTTTGCTCCTGGCGACACAGTAGTTGTTAGTGTGAATGTTGTTGAAGGTACTCGTAAGCGTACCCAGGCCTTTGAAGGCGTTGTGATTGCTAAGCGTAATCGCGGACTCAATTCCAGCTTTATCGTGCGTAAGATTTCTTCTGGTGAAGGCGTTGAGCGTACTTTCCAAACATACTCACCATTGATTGCTAGCGTTGAAGTCAAGCGTCGCGGTGATGTCCGTCGTGCCAAGTTGTATTACTTGCGTGACCGTTCTGGTAAGTCAGCACGTATTAAAGAAAAGCTTCAAGCGCGCACTAAAGTAGTAGCTGCTCCAGCTGCTGAGTAATTGTCGTTTTGATGCAAGCAGAAAGGCGGCCTAGGTCGCCTTTTTTGTTGCCTTAGAATGAGCCTATGACCAAGACTGCCAAACCCGAAGATGATGCAATCAATGTAGCTGCGCCTCCAGGGTTTGACGCGCAAGCAATTCCGGTTCATGAGGTTTGTGACTATCAAGATAATGTGCCTGCAGAGCGCTTAAACCCGGAGGCATTAAGAGCACTCTTTGCGCGCCAACCCAGCTGGCAGCCAGAAATTACCGATGAAAACCGTCATGTGATTGCTGCCGATATCATTGCGCGTCGGCAGGCTGCTGGCAAAGTGACTAAGGCAGCAGTTCTTATTCCGTTGTTGCTGAGAGAAGGGGGTTTGTCTGTATTGCTGACCCAAAGAACGGATCACCTACGAGATCATGCGGGCCAAATTAGCTTTCCAGGTGGCCGAATGGATGCCGAAGATCGAAGTCCAGATGACACTGCCTTACGTGAGAGCGAGGAAGAGATTGGTCTAGACCGTAGCCGGGTGGAGATTATTGGCCATTTGCCTGAATATTTAACTGTTTCTGGCTATAGCGTCACACCAGTAGTAGCATTGGTAGAAGCTCAGGCAGAATATGTCTTGGATGAATTTGAAGTGGCGGATGTTTTTGAAGTTCCCTTGAGTTTTTTGCTAGATCCAGCGAATCACCAAGTTCGCTTGTGGCAAAGCGAACAAGGTAGTCGCCGCTTTTATTCAATGCCGTACGAGAACCGCTTTATTTGGGGGGCCACGGCAGGCATGTTACGTAACCTTTATCATTTATTAAAAGTATGACTTTCTTTTCTATTCTCTTCGCCCTCATTGCTGAGCAATATCGCCCAGTCACTTCTCACCATTGGATTGTGCGCATGTGCAATCGCTGGTTGGATTGGGTCGCTGGTGAGTTTGGTGGCAAGAGTGAAGATGGTGCCAGTCCAGTAGGTGCACGTATTGCCTGCTTAGTGGCATTTATTTTGCCAACCTTCTTGGTGTTTGTCATTTACGTTAGTTGCATGGTGACCTTTCCAATCCTAGGTTTCTTGTGGAACGTTGCTATTGCTTATTTGTTCTTTGGGTTTCGCCAATTTAGCCACTCATTCACTTTGGTGCATGAAGCAATTCAGGCCCATGATTTACCTGCAGCACGCGCAGCCTTAGGTGAGTGGTACGGCCCAGAGTTCGATACCTCCAATCTTTCTGAAACCGATGTGATTTCCCTAGCGCTTGAGCGTGCCATTATTGGTTCACATCGCCATGTTTTCGGTGTTTTATTTTGGTTCATGATGCCAATGGGTCCTGCTGGTGTAGTGCTATATCGCTTGTCGGATATTGCCGCACAACGATGGTCTGAGCGTGGTGACTTCAATTTGAGCGAAGCTGCTCGTCATTTCTTCTACGTGTTGGATTGGATTCCTGCGCGTATCACCGCGATGGGCTTTGCGATTGTGGGTAATTTTGAAGGTGCTGTTTATGGCTGGCGTTACCTCACTCAAAAATGGGACGATTCTTTATCTGCCGTTATTTTGGCCGCTGGTAGTGGTGCTTTAGGCGTACGTTTAGGCGAACCTTTATCTGAGCCTGATAGTGATGAAGCATTGCGTATGGCTGAGGCTGGCGAGCCTTTGATCTACGAAGTGGGTCTTGAGCCTACTGAGCGTTCGATGCGCTCTGCTGTGGGTTTGGTATGGCGCTTGGTTATCGCTTGGATGGCTTTGTTGCTAATGCTGACCATCGCTCTTTGGCTTGGCTAATTCCCTGAATTTGGGTATCTGCTGTTTTTGAGTCAGAGCGAAGTTGTCTAAATAGCGCCAGTCTTTCTGGCGCTATTTCATTTCTATCGACTGCATCACGTACTGCGCAATCGGGTTCCGATTGATGTGCGCAATTATGAAAGCGACACTTCCCCAGCAGATCTTTGAATTCTCTAAAAGCGTGCTGCAATTCACTGACGGACATGTGAGCTAAACCAAATTCCTGAAAGCCTGGCGAGTCAATTAAGGCACCCAACTTACCGGATGTATCTCTGCCCCAAGCTTCGGGTAATTCAAAATAACGACAAGCAGTAGTGGTGTGCTTGCCAGTATCTAAGCGTACTGAATATTCTTGAGTTAACGCAGCTGCGTTGGGAACCCAGGCGTTGAGTAGGCTAGATTTGCCCATGCCAGACTGGCCTACGAAGACCGAGACCTTGCCCTGTAATGCGGGGCGAAGCGTCTCTATCGATTCAGGATCAAATTTGGCAGATACCTCGCTGACTGGATAACCCATACGGGCATAGGGCGCAATAATCTTGCGAGCATGCTCTAAGTTTTCTGTAAGGTCGCTTTTGTTTAAGAGGATATGCAAACCAATTTGATTGGCCTCAGCCGCTACTACCGCTCTTCCGAGGAGGTCTGGAGAGAAGGCAGGTTGCGTTGCTAAGACCACCAAAATTTGATCGACATTGGAAGCGATGATCTTGCTCTTAAAGGCATCTGAGCGATAGAGAATATTTTCACGAGGCTCGATTTGAATAATGCGGGCTTGATCTGCTGAGGTCATCTCTAAAAGCAAACGATCACCCACGGCGCCAACGTGTTGTTTATTGGGGGTGCTAACCTGAATGAGGGGACCATCGGGCGATTCAATGCCGTTGGAATCTTTAAGCAAACGCTGCGCTAAATAATGCCTGCCATAAGAGGCGGTGAGTAGCGCGTGGAATGTATCCATTGCAGGTGTAGATTTAACTGAGACGCTGTAAGTTAGCAATCCGCAAAGGAGCGGGTGGGTGAGAGCTATAGAAGGCAGTGTAGATGGGGTCAGGCGTCAGTGTGGACGCATTGTCCTGATACAACTTCACTAAGGCAGAGATCAAATCTGTTGCCGAGGATTTCTGCGCTGCAAAGCCGTCGGCTTCATACTCATGTTTTCTGGAGGCTAAGCTAGCAAGTGGCGTGAAGAAAAAACTAAACACCGGTGATACCAGCATAAAGAGGGCTAAGGCCAGACCACCGTTATAGCCATTCAGGTTAGGCATGACGCCAAGGTCGGTGTAGAACCAGGACTTAGTACTAATCCAGCCGAGTAGTGCAAACATTCCAAAGCTCAAGGCAAATGAGATCAAGAGACGTTTGCGAATGTGATTGCATTTAAAGTGGCCAAGCTCATGCGCTAATACCGCTTCGACTTCACCTGGGTTGAGTTTCTCAATCAAGGTATCGAAAAAGACAATGCGTTTTGCTTTGCCCATGCCTGCAAAAAATGCATTGCCATGCGCACTACGCTTGCTTCCATCCATAACAAACAGACCTTGACTAGCAAAGTCGCAGCGCTTTAAGAGCGCTTCAATTTGTGACTTCAGAGGACCCTCTTCTAGGGCTTGAAATTTATTGAATAGTGGAGCGATAAACGTAGGGAAGATCCACTGCATGAGCAAACTAAATACAGTGAGGACGCCCCAGGCCCATAGCCACCATAAATCCCCGGCTTGAGCCATCAAAGCTAGAATAATCCAGAGTAATGGAACCCCAATCGCGGCCCCCAGCACCAAACCTTTGAGCATATCGATAAAGAATAATTTTTTGCCCATACGGTTAAAGCCAAAACGTTCCTCTAAAGAAAATTGTTTATACCAAGAGAAGGGGAGATCAATGATGCCGGAGATGATGACAATGGAGGCCAGGAGAGCGATTTGCTGAGGAATGCCTTCTCCCAATAATTGGAGTAGTTTCATATTGAGAAGTTGTAAACCGCCGACTAAAGTGAAGGCAATTAAAATGATGGCGTTGACCCCATTTTCTAAAATACCGAGGCGTAATTTAGCAATCGTGTAGTCAGCAGCCTTTTGATGCTCTGCAAGCGTGACTTTTGCAGCAAATTCTGCGGGAACTTGATCGCGATGCTGGGCAACATAGCGAATTTGACGTTGGGAAAGCCAGTGGCGAAGGCCAAAACTAGCAATAAAGGCAATGAGAAAAATAATTGTGAAGGTCATGAGATCATTATAGATATGAGCGAACAAACAAACACAACAGCCAACAAGGCTGCACCAGCAAATGAGCACCTGATTTGGGTGGATATGGAGATGTCGGGCTTAAATCCCGAAACCGAGCGAATCCTGGAAATCGCCATCATTGTGACCGATGCCCATCTCAATACCATTGCCACCGCCCCAGTCTGGGTGGTACACCAAGATGATGCTGTTTTAGACGCGATGGATGCTTGGAATAAAGGTACCCATGGACGCTCTGGATTAATTGACAAGGTTAAGGCATCTACCCTTAATGAGGCAACGGTTGAAGCGGAGTGCATCGAGTTTTTAAAGAAATACATCAAGGCAGGAATTGCGCCAATGTGCGGCAATACGATTGGACAAGATCGACGCTTTATGGCGAAGTACATGCCTAAGTTAGAGGCGTACTTTCATTATCGTAATGTGGATGTTTCTACTCTGAAAGAGTTATGCAAGCGTTGGCATCCAGAGTTAGTTAAAGGCTTTACTAAAAAGCAGGCCCATACTGCTTTAGCTGACATCGAAGAATCGATAGAAGAGCTAAAGTACTACCGCGATAAATTTATTGTGCCGCTGCCGCAGTAAAACAAAAGTACTGTTACTTGCTTAAAGCACTCTTGGGTCGAAACGCTTTCACAACGGATTCATTCGTTTGGATATAAGGTCCGCCAATTAAATCAATGCAGTAGGGTACCGCCGCAAAGATGCCTGGAATGATTGCTTTACCATTTTCATCCTTGAGTCCCTCAAGAGTCTCAGCAATGGCTTTGGGTTGTCCGGGTAAATTGATGATCAATGCAGCATGATCTTGAATCTCCCTCAGGGTAGCAACTTGCCTAGACAAAATGGCTGTCGGTACAAATTTCAGGCTAATTTGCCGCATTTGCTCACCAAACCCAGGCATCTCACGAGTGCCAGCACTCAGAGTCGCTTCCGGGGTGACATCTCTGCGTGAGGGTCCAGTGCCACCAGTAGTCAGTACCAGGTCGCATTTAACAACATCAACTAGCTCAACGATGGTTTTGGTGATTAAGGGTGCCTCATCCGCAATCAAGCGTTCGTGAAAGGTGCAGGAGTTGCTAATAGCATTGGTAAGCCAGGTTCGTAGGGCTGGGATACCTTCGTCTTGGTAGACGCCCTGGCTGGCTCGGTCTGAGATTGAGATTAGGCCAATGGTGATTTGGTCTGAGGATATGGGGTTTTGGGCTTCATTCTGCTTCATGTTTCTATTCTAGCTATTATTAGGGCATGTTTACCTACACATCAAACCAGTTTCAAGAAATTGTCGATTTCATGCTCAAAGAGGCCAAGAGAAGAGGGGCTTCTGACGCAGTGGCTGAAGTATCAGAGGGGCAGGGCTTATCGGTTACGGTACGCAAGGGCGAAGTGGAGACTATTGAGCAAAGCTTGGATAAGCAAGTGGGCGTCACGGTATTTTTGGGTCATCATCGCGGCAACGCTAGCACCAGTGATTTTTCTAAAGCCTCTTTAAAGGCAACCGTCGATGCGGCTTATCACATTGCCCAACATACTGCTGAAGATCATTGTGCTGGTCCTGCAGAACGAGAGCTTCTGGAGAAAAACCCCTTAGATCTAGATTTGTTTCATCCTTGGAATATCGACGCAGCACACGCAGTAGAGATAGCCCGAATAGCAGAGGGCTCTGCATTCTCAGTAAGCAAGCAAATTCAAAATAGCGATGGCGCCTCAGTGTCTGCTCATCACGCACATTTCATGATGGGGACCAGTCATGGCTTTATGGGTGGATATCCATTCTCACGTCACTATATTTCCTGTGCGCCGATTGCAAGTGAGGGTGGTAAACAGAGCAATATGCAGAGGGATGATTGGTATTCGAGTTCTCGTATACCTGAAGAGTTGGCAGATCCTGCCGCGATTGGTAAATATGCCGCACAGCGTGCACTCTCCCGATTAAAGGCGAGATCCCTGACAACCCGTCGTTGCCCCGTGATCTTTGAGGCACCTTTAGCCGCTGGCCTCTTGGGGGGCTTAGTACAGGCAGTATCTGGTGGTGCCTTGTATCGGCGATCCAGTTTCTTATTAGATAGCTTAGGCAAACAAGTGTTACCTAAACATATCAGCCTCTTTGAAGATCCACATCTCAAGTCAATGACAGGGAGTGCGCCATTTGATGAAGAGGGCGTGAAAACAAGTGCGCGTACTGTAGTGGATAAAGGAATTTTAGAGGGATATTTTTTATCCACTTACTCAGCCCGTAAGTTGGGTATGAAGACTACTGGCAATGCTGGTGGTTCACATCACCTCACCCTTAAAAGTAAGAAGACACCCAAAGGCGGTCTCCCTGCACTATTAAAGGAAATGGGTACTGGTCTGCTCGTCACTGAATTAATGGGTCAGGGCGTGAACTATGTCACGGGCGATTACTCACGCGGTGCATTTGGCTATTGGGTCGAGAATGGTGAGATTCAATATCCTGTCGAAGAAGTCACCATTGCGGGTAACTTACGCGATATGTTGCTTGACATTGCACTCATCGGTAGCGATACCCTTATCCGAGGCACTAAAGAGACGGGCTCTATCTTGATTGGCTCCATGACAGTTGGCGGCAAATAGTAAAAGACTGAAGAGATAGGCCCAGAGGATGTTTGAAACTTTATTAGCGCCAATTGCCCAATCTTTTCAGGCACATTCCTTAGTATTCTTTATTTGCGCAATTGTCAGTGTGATTGTTGTAGGAATTTCAAAGAGTGGATTTGGCGCTGGCCTGGGCGTGTTGTCCTTACCCTTAATGGCAAGCCAGTCAAGCATGAATGAGTCCTTGGCAATCTTATTGCCACTACTGATTGCCATTGATTTAGTTGGCTTACGGCGCTTCATTAAGAATGCCGATTGGCGAATTTTAAAGTTGATTCTTCCACCAGCATTTATTGGTCTGCTGATCGGAATGATCTTGTTTACTATCATCACACCCAAGGCTTTAACCCTGTTTGTTGGTATCTTCATTTTGTTATTTCTTATCCAGATGCTGGTCACCTCCCATTTTGATTTGAAAGAGGCCAAACCTTATCCTTGGTTGGGACGCTTGATGGGGGTGCTATCAGGCTTCACCTCGTTTGTGGCACACAATGGCGGCCCCCCAGTCACGATTTTTATGCTGAGAGAAAAGTTAGCCCCTATGGCTTACACCTCGACGCTCGGAGTATTTTTTACTTTCCTAAACTTTGGGAAATTAGCGCCCTATGCCTATTTAGACTTACTGAGTTTTCAACAACTGGCTACCTCAGCGATTCTGTTGCCTTGCGTACCCGTGGGTGTCTATCTCGGCTTTTATTTAGCCGAGAAAATATCTATCAAATGGTATTACCGTCTGGTGCAGTTCTTCTTATTGATTGCCAGTATCAAGTTGATTGCAGACGGGCTTAATTAGCTGTCAGTACTTCTTGTAAAAAGCGCGATATATCCATCAGCTCTGTCGGATTGACTGAGTGCTCCATTGGATATTCATTCCAATTGACGGAGTACCCCAATTTCTCAAGCAATGCACAAGATGCTTGGGCGCGCTCGAGTGCAACAACGGGATCATATTCACCATGGGCCATAAAGATGGGGGTGTTTTGGTTGGCGCTATGTTTCTCTAGAGACAGAGAAGTTGCTAATGGCAAGTAACCAGAGAGGGCAATAATGCCTGCAAGCTTTTTGGGAAAGCGCAAACCAAGCTGCAAGGCCATCGCACATCCTTGTGAAAAGCCTGCTAGAACGATATTTTCATAAGCAATGCCACGACTTGCTTCGCGTTCGATGAGTTTCGCAATAGCGGATGCCGACGCCTGAATACCACTTGCATCCTCTCGATCCACTAAGTTGCGCCCCAGAATGTCATACCAGGCAGGCATGACATAGCCTCCATTGACGGTGACAGGCATGCTTGGTGCGCTCGGAAAAATAAAGCGAATGGCAGGGCAGCCCGCTAGATCCAATTCCGGGACGATGGGAACAAAGTCATTGCCATCAGCCCCAAGGCCATGCAACCAAATAACAGCAGCGCTCGGCTGGGGAGATGTCTCTAATTCAATACAAGGCAGTAATTCCATGGTGGACTCGCAAAAATTAATGGTTCATTATGACTCCAGCAGTTTACTTTGGCTGGGATGTTTTGGGGCTCATGGGTAAAATCTGCCAATACTCTTTTCCATCTAGATTAGGAACTGCCATGAACTCTAAAAAGCTAACCAACTATATTCTGGGGGCCATGGTACTAGGAATAGTAGCCGGATATTTAGTTCATGCCCTTGGTGCTGGCGGCACATTTCCCAGCAGCTACGTCTCTTATATCTCGATACTGACCGATGTCTTCTTACGGCTCATCAAGATGATCATTGCTCCCTTGGTTTTTTCAACCTTGGTTGTTGGCATTGCCAAAATGGGAGATGCTTCAGCAATTGGGCGGATTGGATTAAAAACCTTTGCTTGGTTTATCTCTATGTCCTTGGTTTCTTTGTTACTAGGCTTGGTGATGGTGAATGTATTCCAGCCTGGGGTTGGCGTTGAGCTCACCCTTCCGGAAATTGCCGCTAGTTCTGGGTTAAATAAAAACAGCTTAAATCTGCCAGACTTTGTGCGGCATATTTTTCCAACCAGCATCTTTGATGCCATGGCTAAAAATGAGATTTTGCAGATTGTAGTCTTTGCCGTCTTCTTTGGCGTTGGCGCAGCTGGTATGGGTGAGCGAGCTAATGAATTCGTTCGCAATCTGGATATGCTCTCCCACATCATGCTCAAGATTACCAGTGCGGTGATGAAGTTGGCACCAATCGCAGTGTTCTCAGCTGTTTCAACTGTGATTGCAGAGAATGGTTTGGCAATTCTCCTCACCTATGGCAAGTTCATGCTGAGCTTCTATGCTTCTATTGCTGTGCTATGGATAGTCATTATTTTGATTAGTTCGGTTGTTCTCAAATGGCGCGCCTTACATTTGGTATCGATGTTGCGGGAACCAGCATTGCTTGCATTTACTACCGCCAGCTCTGAGGCGGCATATCCGATGACACTGGAGCAATTGGAGCGCTTCGGTTGTAAAAATAAAATCGCCTCTTTTGTTTTGCCCATTGGCTATTCTTTTAATTTAGATGGCTCCATGATGTATTGCACTTTTGCAGCTTTATTTATCGCTCAGGTTTATGGTGTGCAAATGGAGTTGAGTCAACAACTGCTAATGCTCTTAGTTCTCATGGTTACCTCCAAAGGTATCGCTGGCGTTCCCCGCGCCTCCTTGGTAGTGATTGCAGCTACCTTATCCCAATTTAATCTGCCTGAAGCTGGCGTTTTATTGATTTTGGGCGTGGATCATTTCTTGGATATGGCTCGCTCTGCTACCAATGTGTTGGGAAATGGGATGGCAACCGCGGTCATTTCCAAATGGGAGGGTGAGCTGGAAGGCGAAGTGAGGAAGCAGAGCTAGCCTCATTGCATTGCAACAAGGTTGCAGTATTTTGACTGAGTTGTCCTTAATGCAGAGTAAGATTCTTTCATTGGATGCCCAGTCTTTGGAGAGCTTTATGAAGCCGTTTTATATTGATTACCCCCAAGAAAAAATTGAAGAGCATCAACATGCTTATCGCTGCCAATATTGCAAGATTCCGACAACGACTATTTTTGGCCTCTTAGAGAACCATGCAGAAAATTGTGAATACAGAATGCAACATGGTAAATGGGTTCAGCTGGAAGCAAAGCTAAAACCGCACAGAGCGCATTTCGATGAAACCCATGCAGACGAGGTGGATTAAATGAATACTTACCCAATTGCCCTAGAGTTAACTGTTTGGTTTGATTTGGGCTTAAATCAATATGAAGTAGTCATTGATGAAGTCTCAAAGATATCCATCAAAAGAACTGACGATGTCTTGCATACCCGAGAGCTATCTAATGCTGAGGTTCAATTATTGCTAGAGGGCATCAAGGTGCTTGCGGTCCCAGTTACTGAGCAGTTAGATGCTAACCCGAGTCATAAAGCTTCCTCTAGTTATGAGTTGATTATTGAGTCCGCCCACTTTTCCCTAGAATTTAATTGGGAGAATCTGGATGTCGAGTCCAGCTCTTCAGGAGCCTTCGAAGCCTTAGTGAAGCTTGCTAGCTTAGTCCAGAGTTTAGATTTAGATCACTAATTTGAATCACTAAGCTTCAACTACAACAAAGTCACCTTGTGAGACTTTTTCTCTGAACTGGGAAAAAGAAAAGAGCGCTTTGATCTTCTTGATATTGATTACCTCAATCTTTCCCTCTGGGGTCAGATTGGCCAAATACTCCCCTTCAGGAAAGAGTGCCTCGGGAATCGTTTCTGTTTCTTGTATCTGAGCGCTCAGTACAAGGCTTTTGGTGATCTTGATACGCATGCCCTATCTTAGGGTGTGCAAAGGGGCATTCCCTTGCATTCTGCACAATTTTGAAAATCGTATGCACCATTTTTGTGTATGCCAAATTCGAGGAAGAATGGCTGTGCTAAAGGCTTTTGGGCCACTCCATTCTAGAAAATATCTTTTTCTAGCACTGATGTTGTGCAAGTCATTTTTCTGTCATCTCAATGCATCGAGCGATGGAAATCCTCGGAGTGTTGGGATATTGGAGTGAGTCAGCATATCTACCTAGATATAAGCCTCTCAAGGCCATAAAGCCTAATAATCCTGGCTACGCAGCCCCAGCAAGGGGTGGTTGATAATCCCAGCTGAACTTGAATAGTGTGTTCAAGGTTAATATTCAATGATCTTTATCTGAAATCACCCACTTTTGCATGCTTTTTCCTAAAAAAACGATAGCCTATTTAGCAGCCCTAGCGGCTACAACTGGGCTAACTGCTTGTTTTATGGTCGGACCTGATTATTCAAGACCTGCGGTCAAGACTGGCGAGCAATACCGTGCGCCAACTCAAACCGAGTTCACAGAGTCTTTAGGTGAGAATTCCAACAAGATTCTGGATCCAGTGCAGTGGTGGGAAAGTTTTAACGATCCAACTCTGAATCAGTTGTTAAAGCAAGCCACAGCACAGAATTTAACGCTGCAACAAACTGCATTACGGATTTATCAATTGCAGGCTCAACTTGGTGTGAGTGATGCGGCGCTTTTACCATCAGCAGCATTGAGTGGTACGTATTCCAATAATCGGAATAGTGCAATCCAAGAAGCGATTAACGATCCTAATAATCTAGTAGCCAAAAATATATTGGTGCAATTTAATTGGGAGTTGGATTTTTGGGGAAAAGCAAGGCGTGGTATTGAAAGCTCTTTGAATGCTTACTTTTCTGGCGTAGCTGCTTATTACTCTGCAGATGTTTCCTTAACGGCTGACGTTGCCAATACCTATATCAATATTCGGAACTATGAGGAATTGATTGCTGTTTCTAAAACCAATTTGGAGTTGCAAAAGGAAAGCCTACGCATTGCCAGTGCGCGCTTTAAATATGGCGCGACTTCTATGCTCGATCTTAGTCAAGCGCAAGCACAATATGAGCAGACTAAAGCTCAGATCCCTGGTTTAATTGCCAATCTCAAAAAGTCTCAACATGCGATGAGCATCTTATTGGGTGAGCCTCCTGATTATTATGAAAAGACCTATGGGGCAACCAAAGGCTCTTTGAGGCCGCCTACTGAGTTAGGCGTTGGTATGCCAATCGATTTATTGCGGCGTCGTCCCGATGTCCTTCAGGCAGAATTTAATGCGGCGGCTCAATCTGCTTTGATTGGTGTGAATAAAGCCCAGCTCTATCCAACATTTACCTTGGGCGGGACATTTGGTTATGCAACTTCCAATTACGGCGGCTTAACTTCACCAAACTTATTTAGCTGGGGTAATAACTCCTCTGGTGTGACTGCTGGACTCTATTTGCCTTTGTTCTATCGAGGCGCAATTGTGGATCAAGTGCGCGTGCAGGATGCCGTGTTTCAGCAAAATCTGCTGGCTTACCAAAATCAAGTGCTGGTGGCCCAAAAGGAAGTTGAAGATTCCCTCATTACCATTTCCACTACCAAAAGCTCTAAAGAGGATTTAGGTCGCGGGGTCATCGCCGCCAAGAGTGCTGCAGATTTAGCCTTAGAGCGCTACAAGGCCGGACAGAATGACTACACCACGGTGATTACTGCTCAACAATCATTGTTAAATATTCAGAGCTCCTTAGTGCAAACAAAATCTAACGAGCTCATTGGCTATGTTGGTGCGTTTAAAGCACTCGGTGGTGGCTGGACAGCGGATATGACTGCTCCAAAATTACCAGACACCATGATTGCCAATATGAATGACCGTACTGATTGGGGTAATGTGCTGACAAAAACTGGTGATCCACTAAATGTTCAGGCAGGAAAACTGGTGGTTGATACTCCCGATCCTTCTAAGCCTGTAGTACCCAATAAACCTTCTACACCGACTCAGGGAAGCGCAGCACCATGAAAGAACTTTTATTAAAAGCCAAACTTTTGCTGACCAAGTTACAGGAGCAAGTTGAGCCACTCCGAGTTTCGCTGGTGTCGCGTTGGAATGCGCTCTTAGAGAAACTCAGTCAGATCAATATTCCTGTTGTTAATAAAAAGTTATCCCCAAGAACGATAGGTATCTCTATTTTGGTTTTGTTTGCACTCATTGTGATTATTTGTCTGAAGTCTTGTGGAAAAGAGATCAAGCAAGCGCCAGTTCCCGTGACAACAGCATTGCCGCTCTCCCAAGAAGTGCGTAGCTATGCCACCTTCGATGGCATCGTAGACCCTTACCTTACTGTCAACTTAGATGCACGCGTGAAGGGTTACCTTACCAAGATTGGCTTTGCGGACGGTGCCATGGTGAAAAAAGGAGACCTGCTATTTGTAATCGAGCAAGATACCTATATTCAGGAGGTCAAATTAAAACAAGCGATTTATACCGAAGCGAAGAGCGAGTACTCTCGTCAGAGATCTTTGCTGAAAGAAAACGCTACCTCACAAGCGGCGGTGGATAAAGCCTTATCCCAGTACCAACAATCGGAAGCTAACTTAACGCTCGCAAAAATTAATTTAGGCTATACCGAAATCCGCGCGCCATTTGATGGGTTGATGGGTAAACATTTATTGGATGTCGGTACGTATTTAGATACAACTTCTAAAGGAGTGCAACTCTCTACTATTCAGCAGATCTCTCCAATTTATGTCTATTTTTCGATCAATGAACGTGATTTCTTAAAGTTTGAGAAGGGTGTGGATCAGAACGCAGAGCGTAAATCAGAGGTCAACACCTTACCTGTATTTGTTGGGCTTCAAGGTGATACTGGATATCCGCATGAAGGGGTCTTAGACTATGCGGCCAACTTGATTTCTACTGAAACAGGTTCTTTACAATTGCGTGGCATTTTTAAGAATGAGCAATATCAACTTATTCCTGGTCTATATGCGCGCGTTATGGCCCAGTATGGCCCACCTAGACAAGCATTATTGTTACCAAGAACTGCAGTCATGACAGATCAAGTAGGTGATTATGTCTACGTCTTGGATGCAGCAAAAAGAGCGCAGCGTCAAGATATTGTCCTTGGGCAGAACTTTGCGAAATATGTTGAGGTAAGCAAAGGCTTAACAGCTAGCAGTCAAGTAGTCATTAATGGCTTTATCAATCTGAGCATCAATCAATTGGCAAACCCAAGCCAAGTGACGCTTGAGCCAATTACGCTCCGTTGATTCAGTAAATATGCTATCTAAATTTTTCATTGAGCGGCCAGTACTGGCCAACGTCATTGCTCTATTGATGATGTTGATAGGTGCTGTATCGATATTCGGCTTGCCGATATCACAGTATCCGGACATTGTTCCCCCTACCATTCAGGTGACTACACGCTATCCAGGTGCCAGTGCAACCTTAGTGCAGCAATTAGTAGCAAGTAATATTGAGACCCAAGTCAATGGTGTTGATGGAATGCTCTATATGGAGTCTTCATCCACTAACGATGGTAATTACACTTTAACGGTGACCTTTAAAGTCGGTACTGATCCTGATTTGGCACAGGTGAATGTACAAAACCGCGTCGCAATTGCAGTACCTTCTTTACCTCAGGCAGTCCAGAAGCAGGGCGTCACTACACGAACGCAGTCAACTGCGATTTTGCAGTTTGTCACCCTCACTTCATCCAATCCAGATCACGACGGTTTATTTTTAAGTAACCTTGCAAACCTCAAATTGCAACAGCGTTTGGCACGCATACCAGGCGTTGCTGCCGCGAACGTATTTGGTGTGGGCAATTACAGTATGCGCGTTTGGCTAGACCCCGCTCAGTTGAAGATGCGCAATCTGACGCCAAACGATGTGATTAGCGCGATCAATCGACAAAATATCTTGCTGACATCAGGGCAAATTGGTGCACCTCCCACACCCTTGGGTCAGGATTTTCAGCTCACTCTGAATGTGACTAGCGCCATGACAACGCCAGAGCAGTTTGGCAGGATTGTGGTGAAGACTGGTAGCAAGGCTGAAATTACTTATTTACGAGATATTGCTCGGATTGAAATGGGTAGCCAAAACTACAGCCAGTTCTTCAAGATTGATGAAAGAGCTGCTGGCGGTATTGCGATCTATCAAATGCCTGGTGCGAATGCGATTGCAACAGCAAATGCTGTCCGTACTGAAATGCAACAAATTCAAAAGACTTTGCCTAAAGAAGTCTCATGGGCAATTCCATTTGATACCACGATGTTCGTGCAAGCCTCAATCCATGAAGTCTACAAAACACTTTATGAGGCTGGCATCTTAGTATTGCTGGTAATCATGATTTTCTTGCAGAACTGGCGGGCTACCTTGGTACCAGCAACGACAGTGCCGGTCACCATCATTGGTGCATTCGCTTGTATGGCCGCTCTTGGCTTCTCCATCAATCTCTTAACTTTGTTTGCCATTGTTTTATGTATCGGCATTGTGGTCGATGATGCGATTGTGGTGGTGGAGGCCGTCTCCAAAAAAGTAGAAGAGGGTGAGTCGCCAAGGCAAGGCGCCATTGATGCGATGACCCAATTAATGGGGCCGATCATTGGTATCACTCTGGTCTTAATGGCAGTATTTATTCCTGCCTCATTCATCTCTGGGATTACTGGGCAGATGTACCGCCAATTTGCTTTGGTAATTGCTGCTACAGCGTTAATCAGCGGTATCAACGCGATCACTTTAAAGCCAACTCAGTCTGCTCAATATTTAAAACCGATTGATCCGAATTTAGTTAAAAATAAGTTTTATCAAAAGTTTGATTTGTATTTCAATCGGCTGTCCACCTGGTATGAACATCAAATTCAACATCTTATGAATCATCGCGCCAAGGGTGCTACGGTCGGCATCATCATTATTATTGCCTCGCTGGTAGGTTTGATGTTTGTTCCTTCAGGATTTATTCCGAATGAAGACCAGGGATATTTAGTGGTATCCACTACGCTGCCAGATGCAGCCTCTTTGCAGCGGACAGAAGCTGGCATGAAGAAGGCAGTGGATGTACTGAAAAAAATTCCTGGAGTTGATACTGCGGTTGTCATTGGTGGCATTAATTTATTGAATAACAGTACTTCACAGTCAAACTCCGGTGCGATTTATGTGATTATGAAAAAGTGGGATGAGCGCGGTAAGGGTGAGGACCTGCGTAGTATCTACATGAATATGAACGAAGGCCTCAAGCAAGTTCAAGAACTGAAGTCCTTTGTGCTCTTACCACCAGCCATTCCTGGTTTAGGTCTTTCTGGCGGCTTTGAAATGCGCTTGATGTTGACTGATGGTAGTAATAACTTTGCCAAGTTAGATGCCGCTACTAAGAATTTTATTGATCAGGCGCAAAAACTTCCAGAAATCATGGCTGCCTTCACACCTTTCCAAAACAATGTTCCACAACTAGAGTTGAGTTTCAATGTAGCAAGAGCTGAAACGGTTGGGGTAGCAATTGGGGATGCTTATGATGTGCTGCAATCATATGTAGGCTCTACATATGTCAATCAATTTTTCAAGTATGGACAAACCTATCAGGTGTATGTTCAGGCAGATGGAAAATACCGCAGTACCGTTGATCAACTCAATCGCTTGTATGTCAAAAATAAGAGCGGAAGCATGGTACCTCTTGGATCATTTATTGATGTGAAAGAGGTTACTGGTCCAGCCTTCGCATCTCAGTTCCAGCTCTATCCATCAGCTGCTGTGCTTGGCGCTGCGAAGGATGGATACAGTTCTGGAGAGGCCATCAAGGCTTTAGAGGCACTGGCTAACCGAACTTTGCCAGATGGCGTAACCTATCAGTGGGCAGGCATGTCTTATCAGGAAAAACTCGTTGGTAATACCGTGATTCTGATTTTTGCACTCTCGATCTTGTTGGTCTATCTGGTGCTTGCAGCGCAATATGAAACTTGGATTGCACCTTTAGCAGTATTAACTGCAGTGCCACTCTCATTATCGGGTACCGTCATCGCTTTATTGCTGACTGGGCTACCAAATAATATTTATGTGCAGATTGGCCTAGTCCTGATGATTGCACTTTCTTGTAAGAACTCCATTTTGATTGTTGAAGTTGCTATTGAGTGCAGGCAAAAGGGGATGAGTTTTGTTGATGCGGCCCTAGAAGCTTCCAAAGAGCGTTTTAGACCAATTGTGATGACCTCGATTGCCTTTATCTTGGGTGTAATGCCTTTGCTGATGTCAACTGGTGCTGGGGCAGCAGCGCGGATCTCGCTCGGTATCACCGTATTTAGTGGCATGATTGCCTCAACCTGTTTGGCGGTAGCTCTAGTCCCTATTTTCTATGTAGAAATCGAAACCTTCTTTGAGAATCGTGAAAAGAAAAAGCAAGAGAAAATTGAAGCGCGTAAATTAGCCTCAAATTAAGTAAGCATCAAAATTAGTAAGGATAGATATGAACAAAGATAGAAAGCTAGAGCGGGGTTTAGGCCAGCGCCAGATTGAGATGATTGCCATTGGTGGCTGTATTGGCACTGGTCTATTCATGGGTTCTGGAAAAACCATTTCACTTGCGGGCCCTGGCATTATTTTGATCTATGCAATTACCGGCTTAGTGCTCTATTTTGTGATGAGAGCAATGGGTGAGTTATTACTGCACAACCTCGAGTACAAATCCTTTGTAGATTTTTCTGAAGATATATTGGGGCCTGCTGCAGGATTTTTTGTTGGTTGGTCGTATTGGTTTGCCTGGATTGTGGCGGCCATCGCAGAAATCATTGCCATTACAGGCTATATCGCATTTTGGTGGCCAAATCTACCCCCTTGGATTTCTGCGCTAGTACTCATTGCCTTATTGCTGGCCCTGAACATTCTGTCTGTGAAAGCATTTGGTGAGCTGGAGTTTTGGATGGCCATTATTAAAGTCGTTGCCATTGTTGGATTGATTGCCCTGGGACTCTACTTAGCTGTTACTGGTTTTGTTTCTCCGAGTGGCATTCAGGCTCGTATTAGCAACCTCTGGTCATATGGAGGATTTTTCCCCAATGGAATTTCAGGATTGCTTTTGGGTCTACAGACAACCATCTTTGCTTTTGCTGGTATGGAAGTCGTTGGCACAATGATGGCGGAAGCTAAGGATCCCGAGAAAATGATTCCTGATGCCATTCGCAAGATTCCTTGGCGCATCATGATTTTCTATATTGGCACAGTCACCGTCTTAATGATGGTAACGCCATGGAATGATATTCCTGCAGATCAAAGTCCTTTTGTGGGAATGTTCTCTCTAGTAGGCATGATTGCGGCTGCCTCAATCGTTAATGCTGTAGTGATTAGTTCTGCAACTTCTTCGAGTAATAGCGGTATCTATGCGACTTCAAGAATGCTGTACGGTTTATCTAAAAATCACCATGCACCCGCTATTTTTGGAAAGTTATCAACCTATCAAATTCCGACGGGTGGAATATTCTTGGGTACGGGGCTCATTCTATCGGCATCTATAGTGCTCACCACGACTCAATCGATGATGAGTGCTTTTGAGTTAGTAGGGACGATATCCGCTTTAATCTTTATTTACATCTGGTCTATGATTTTGTTGGCCTATTTAGTCTATTGCAAACGACTACCTCAAGCCCATGATGAATCTGCGTTTAAGATGCCGCTGGGCAAAGTGATGCCGTATGTAGCTTTTGCTTTCTTTGGGATTGTGATTTATGCGTTGACTCTCAATGACGATACTCGGATCGCTCTTTTTGTTCTGCCAGTTTGGTTTATTGGTCTTTGGGCGATGTATCGAATTAAAACTAGAAGAAGTACAAAGCAAAAGCAACTGATTGCTGACTTTGAGGAAAAGGTTGCGGCTCAGAATGCTGCTGCTAAACAATACCTGAAGAAGTCTTAAGATTTATCTCTAACGCTAATTGCCTTTGCAAGGGCCAAGATTCTCTTGGCATCTTGAATGTGGAGTTCCTCAATCAACTTGCCATTTAGGACGGCAATCCCTGCGCCTGATTGAATCGCTGCATCATATGCGGCGATTCTGTTTTGGGCTTCAAGGATCTCCTCGGGGGAAGGCCCAAAAATTTCATTAGCAAGTGCGATCTGATTTGGATGAATCAAGGTCTTGCCATCAAAACCCATATCTCTCCCCTGAATACAAGACAGTTTTAGTCCTGTTTCATCATCTAATGAGAGATGAACACCATCCAAAACACATAGACCATAGGCTCTGGCTGCCAATACAGAGAGGGAGAGTGCGGTCTGAGTCTCGATGCGATCGGGGGTATGGCGAGCATGCAAATCTTTCACAAGATCAGATGTACCTAAGACTAGAGCTTCAAGCAATGGATGCGCGCTGGCGATTTCTTCTAGCTTGAAGATTGCTAACGGCGTCTCAATCATGGCCCAAATCCGCATAGTGCTTGGTGCGTTCATTTTCTGAAGTAGGGCGGCGACCTCTAGAACTTGTGTTGCCGACTCTACTTTAGGCAGGAGAATGGCATCTGCTTTGCTGTTTGCAAAAAATGCTAAGTCAGATTGTCCCCAAGCTGTATTTAGACCATTAATTCTGACTACCGCCTCACGATATCCAAACCCTGACTCTAGGGCGCTCAGAATATTTTCTCTGGCAGCGACTTTTGCGTTCGGCGCTACTGCATCCTCTAAATCGAGTATCAGAGAATCAGCAGGCAGGCTCTTAGCCTTTTCTAAGGCTCTTGTATTGGCTCCTGGCATGTAGAGCACAGAGCGCCTTGGGCGGATCGACTGATTCATATTTCCCTTATATCAATCTCATCACAGCATTTAATAGATCCATGACAATTTCAATAGATTTTCAAATGGCTCCGAGTTAAGTGCCATCGGACCTAGGAAGGGGTGAAGGAATAGGATCAAGAAGTACAAGACGCCGACAATGGTTAAGCCTAGAAACAGTATCAAAAGCAAATGGGTTCTCACTGATTTCATCTTAAATAGGCATGAAAAAAATAAAAAGATTAAAGAGCTGCTGAGAAGCCCTAGCCATGCTGGAGGCGCCAAACCGAACCGTGCATTGTAGATACGACTTCGTCTGAGCTCCGTGGCTTCAACTGCTAAGTGAATCATTTGTTGGTGGATGTTAGATTGCCCTACAGTTTGAGGTTGCAGGTGAATAACGTTATCTACAATCTGTATTAATTCTTGGTACGCTTTGGTGCTAAATTGATCGTTACTTAGAAGAGGCCACTCTTCTTGAATAATGGTTCTCGTATAGGTTCTTAGTTGCTCTCGCCCCTTTTTTTCAACCTCGGGTGGAAATGCTGAATAAAGTCGATACATATTATTGAGAGTACTTGCTTCTTTGGTAATTGCATCACTCACCCCGTTATAGTTTTGCCATACCAATACAGTCACAAATGCAAATACAAGGCTAAATACCACTCCCATAGCATTGTAGATATAACCAGCATATTCTGAGTCTTCTCCAAAAAGTGCATTTGGAAATTGCTTCTGAAAAATCCAGAAGACTAAGTAGCATAGAGATAAAACAATAACAATGAGCTCTAGTCTTAGGTCGACGCCAGACAATTGCAGTGCTTGTCTTAAGATAGGGAGATCCATAGTGGTGTGTATTTAGGGGGTTATTGAGATACCCATAGCCTAAACCATTTTTCCCGAGAATGGCAAAGCGCTCAATCCTGATTGGTTTATCTAGCGGCGTATAAAATGGCTTAATCCCGATCAATTCAGGGTCTTTAAATCTAGTCTGATAGAGCGTATACGAGATGAGTAATCTAGCCTTCAAGTTTGAAAAAGCCTATATCAACGGCCAATGGATGGATGCAGATAGTCAAGCCACCATTCCTGTGCACAATCCAGCTACTGGAGAGTTGATTGGCTCGGTACCCAATATGGGGGCTGCTGAGACTCGTAGGGCGATTGATTTTGCAAATGCAGCTTTACCTGCATGGCGTTCTAAAACCGCTAAAGAGCGCGCCAGAATTCTGCGTAACTGGTTTGATCTCATTATGAAGAACAAGGAAGCATTGGCTCAGTTAATGACGGCCGAACAGGGTAAGCCTTTGATCGAAAGTCGTGGTGAGATTGCTTATGGCGCTTCTTTTATTGAGTGGTTTGGCGAAGAGGCCAAGCGGATTTATGGTGAAACAATTCCTGCGCACGCCAAAGACAAAAGATTAATTGTGATTAAGCAGGCCATTGGGGTTTGTGCAGCCATTACGCCTTGGAATTTTCCATCCGCCATGATTACCCGCAAAGTGGGGCCCGCACTAGCAGCAGGTTGCACCATCGTGCTCAAGCCCGCAAGCCAAACGCCATTTAGTGCATTAGCCCTGTGTCAGCTAGCGCAAGAGGCTGGAGTTCCTCCAGGAGTATTTTCTTGTGTCACTGGCTCAGCCTCTGAGATTGGTGGCGAGCTCTCTTCAAATCCTATCGTGCGCAAGCTCAGTTTTACAGGGTCTACTGAAATTGGTAGATTGTTGTTGGCGCAATGTGCAAGCACGGTTAAGAAGACTTCCATGGAATTGGGTGGCAATGCCCCATTCATTGTTTTTGATGATGCTGATATTGACGCAGCTGTGAAGGGTGCGATCACCTCCAAATATCGTAATGCAGGTCAAACTTGTATTTGCGCTAATCGCATCATGGTGCAAGACTCTGTATACGATTTATTTGTTGAGAAGTTTTCTAAAGCAGTGAGTGCATTCAAAGTTGGCAATGGTGCAGATGTCGATACTGTCATTGGTCCGTTGATTGACGAGAAAGCGCTTGCCAAAGTTGAAGCGCAGGTCAAGGATGCAGTTGCTAAGGGTGGCAAAGTAGTTGTCGGCGGTAAAAGACATCCTTTAGGAGGTTGTTTCTATGAACCTACCGTTGTATCAGGTGCCAGCAAGGATATGCTGGCCTTCAGGGAAGAGACTTTTGGGCCATTTGCACCGATCTTCAAGTTCTCAACCGAAGCTGAAGCAATTGCCATGGCAAATGACACTGAATTTGGCTTAGCGGCTTATTTCTATGCCCAAAACATTGGCCGCATCTGGCGTGTTGCAGAGGCTCTGGAATATGGCATGGTTGGTATTAATGAAGGCTTAATCACCACCGAAGTTGCTCCATTCGGTGGCGTTAAGGAAAGCGGCTTAGGTCGTGAAGGATCCCAGCACGGTATTGAGGATTACTTAGAGATGAAGTACCTTTGCATGGGTGGTATTCAGTCTTAAGCAGCCAAAGCCTTTTCTGGCTCCACTACTGAGGAGCGAATGAGGTAGTCAAACGCTCCCAGTGAAGCTTTAGCGCCTTCACCCATTGCAATGATGATCTGCTTGTAGGGTACCGTTGTGCAGTCGCCTGCAGCAAAGACGCCAGGCATCGATGTTTCACCTTTAGCATCCACAATCACTTCGCCATGCTTGGATAACTCCACAGTGCCTTTGAGCCAGTCGGTATTTGGCAGTAAACCAATTTGCACAAAAATACCTTCAAGCTCGAGATTATGCTCAGTGTTCGTGACGCGATCGAGGTAACGCAGACCATTGACCTTAGTGCCATCACCCAATGCCTCTTTAGTGAGGGCGCTCTTAATAATGGTGATATTAGATAAGCTAGCAAGCTTGGTCTGAAGTACAGCATCGGCACGTAACTTACTGTCAAATTCGATTAAGGTGACATGGCTAACAATGCCTGCCAAATCAATAGCAGCCTCAACACCAGAGTTACCGCCACCAATCACAGCAACACGCTTACCCTTAAACAAAGGGCCATCGCAGTGAGGGCAGTAGGCTACACCTTTGTTGCGATACTCTTGTTCGCCCGGAACATTCATCTCTCTCCAACGCGCACCAGTGCTCACAATGACAGCTTTACTCTTGAGAATTGCACCATTGGCTAATTCGACTTCAAGGCCGTCATCGGTTTTACGTAGTGCACTAGCACGTTGCAAATTCATAATATCGACTTCATAGCTTTTGACATGTTGCTCGAGGGCTTGGACCAATTTAGGCCCTTGAGTTTCTTGAACGGAAATAAAGTTCTCGATGCCCAAGGTGTCCATTACCTGACCACCAAAGCGCTCCGCTACAACTCCAGTGCGAATACCCTTGCGTGCAGCATAGATTGCTGCTGCTGAGCCAGCAGGGCCACCGCCAATAATTAACATATCAAAACTCTCTTTGGCATTGAGTTTGGCAGCATCTTTTTGTGGACTATTGGTATCGAGTTTGGCAACAATTTCCTCAACAGTCATTCGACCTTGACCAAATACTTCACCATTGACGATGACTGTTGGTACAGCCATGATTTTGTACTGATCTACCAAGCCCTGATAAAGGGCGCCATCAATCATTTCATGTTCGATGTTGGGATTGAGTGCTGCCATCAGGTTTAATGCCTGCACTACATCTGGGCAGTTATGGCATGACAAGGAAATAAAGGTCTGAAAACGCAATTTGCCATCTAAACCACGGATCGTATCGATGATGTCTTGCTCGACTTTAGGGGGATAGCCACTCGCTTGCAAAATTGCCAAGATAAAAGAAGTCATCTCATGGCCCATCGGTAAGCCAGAGAATGCAATCCGCGCAACTTCACCCTTTTTGCCAACGGTAAAGCTTGGCACGTTCGGAGACTGACCATCTATAGAAACAGTAATTTTGTCTGATTGCTCTGCTACCTCATTTAAGAGTTCGAGCATCTCTGCTGACTTAGCGCTGTCATCTAAGGTGGCTGTCAATGCGATTGGGCTCACAATTTTTTCAAAGTAAGCCTTGAGTTGGGTTTTGATGTTGCTATCTAACATGATGATTCCTTAAAAATATGTAGTGAGTCTATTGGGCAGGATCTGGTCCTCTCCAATAGACTCTCCGAGGAGAGTCTGATTGAATGACTAAGTCAATAACTAAGCTTAGATCTTGCCTACGAGGTCCAAAGATGGAGTCAATGTTGCTGCGCCTTCTTTCCATTTCGCTGGGCAAACTTCACCTGGGTGAGCAGCGGTGTACTGAGCTGCCTTGAGTTTGCGCAATGTTTCGCTAACGTCACGAGCGATTTCATTCGAATGAATCTCAGCTGTCTTGATTACGCCTTCTGGATTGATGATGAAAGTGCCGCGCAATGCCAAACCTGCTTCAGGAATGTGTACGCCAAATGCATTGGTCAATGTGTGTGTGGGATCACCAACCAATGGGAACTTGGCTTTACCAACTGCTGGTGAAGTTTCGTGCCAAACTTTGTGTGAGAAATGAGTATCGGTTGTCACGATATACACTTCAGCACCCATTTTTTGGAACTCAGCATAGTTTTCAGCTGCATCTTCAATTTCAGTAGGGCAGTTGAAGGTAAATGCTGCTGGCATGAAAATCAATACAGACCATTTGCCTTTGAGGGTCTCATCAGTGATAGTTACGAACTTACCGTTGTGGAAAGCTTCGGTTTTGAATGGTTGAACTACAGTATTAATAATAGACATGGTGTTCCTTTCGGGGGTTGAAAAAATTAACAACTGAACGAATTATGAGCCTGTTGCTAAGATCATTCAAATGAATTAATATGATGTTATTAATCGATTTATTAGATAACAGCTGAAGATAGCAAAAGAGGGCTCAAAATGGCTGCATTACCCACCATAAAGCAATTACGTTACTTAATCGCTTTGAGCGAGACTCTCAGCTTTACCAAAGCTGCTGAGAGCTGTTTTGTGGGCCAGTCCACGCTGAGCGCTGGTCTAAAGGAGTTGGAAGATTCCCTGGGTGTGCAGTTGGTGGAGCGAGATAAGCACTCAGTGTCAGTAACCCCTATTGGCCGTGGGGTAGTAGAACGTGCGCAACGCTTGATTGCCCAGGCAGACGATTTAGTCGAGTTTGTAGAGGGTTCTGCTGGATCTATGGTGGGCGTGATTAAGTTGGGAGTAATACCCACTATTGCCCCTTTTCTATTGCCAACACTATTGCCGAAGATTCGAGAGCAGTTTCCGAAGCTCAAGGTGGTTTTGCGAGAAGATTTGTCGGGTAACTTGATGGATAAATTAAATCGTCATGAATTAGATTTTGCCCTCATTGCACTGCCTTACGATACCGAAGGTTTTCTGACTAAAGAATTATTTGACGATGCGTTTTGGATGATCGGCAATAAAAACGACCCAGCCCTTAAAGGCAGCGAAATTCATTTGAATAATAAATTGGCAGATCGGATCTTGTTGCTAGAAGAGGGGAATTGCCTGCGTGATCAAACTATCAAAGCATGCAAAAGAGGTCCAGCCGCTAATCACTATGGAATTGAAGCAACCAGCCTACTTACGCTGGTACAGATGGTGGAATCAGATTTAGGCATTGCACTTTTACCGGAGATGGCCGTGAAATCTGGCTTGCTCAAACAGACAAATTTGATTGCAAAACCCTTGGGCGCACCAGCGCCCAAAAGAAAGATTGCCTTGGTCGCGAGACCCTCTACCGCGAGGATTGAAGAATTTAATGCCCTAGTTAAGGTGATGCAGCGCTAGGTGAGACAATCGCCTTTCCGAAGACTTTTTTGTGAGTTAGTATTTATTCATTAATACCACTTGGGGGAAAGTTGATGCGGTTCATGCTTTTTATTTGCCTGGTGTTATCCCCACTGATCTTGCTTGGTATGGAGCTTTTTCATCCAGCCCACTTTACAGCCAATCCCGGAATGACAGCGTACTTATGTCATCCTCAGCCGCATGATCCTCACTATGATGCCTTGTCATATTTTGGCCCCAATTGGTGGTTCCTATTACATATGGTCCAAACACCATTAGTGGTTTTAGTTGGAATAGGTTTATTAATTTTGACTGATACCTTTCATCGTGATCCAGCCTATAAACCAAAAGGCGAAATTTTTTCTTGGATAGCAAGAGCTGCGATCTTTGTTTTTGTTGTGTACTTTACGGTTCTCGATAGTATTGGGGGGATTGCTTTAGGCCGTCAGTTGATTGTGATTGATCAACTCTTCGCTGCCGGAGAAATCAGTACATACGATGCCCATGTAATTCAGCGCTTCTTGGATGTCATGTGGGTAGATTCCTGGATAGGAGGGATTGGATCTGTTGTCAGTCTTGCCGGTTCTTGGGCTGTCTTTATTGCCGCCACTTCTTTGGCAATCTACCTGACGATCAATAAACGTATGCATCTCTTAGGGGCGGCCTTACTAATCGGCTTTGGCTGGGAACTGCAGGTGGCACATGCAAGCTATCATGGCCCGATTGCCTTCGGATTATTGGTGATTGCCTCAATAATTTATCTTTATCAAAATCGATTATCGAAACAGGTGGCTTAAATGAGCCCTCATAAACGAGACTGATAGATCATCTGCTCTGGATATTGAACCTTTTTTGTGCCTTGCCTGCTTTAGTGGCCAGATGAATTGGGTTAGTATCATCCTGATAACCACTGTAAATATATGAAATTCTTCTCAAAGACTCGTAATCATTTAAGCCTGAGTGTGATGGGCTTGCTTTTAGGTGGATGCGCCTCGACTTTCACCCCAGACTTCAGTGAGATGTCCGCTAAATATGCCTATTCTTTAGAGCAGTACCAAACCAATAGCATTTTCCAAAACATTTTGCGTTCTGCTGATAATAGGATGGTTAGTTTTTTAGATATGCCAACGATCAACGGCTCTGGCGCGATTGGCGTTAGCCCCTCTGTTGGAGCCTTGTTTTCGGGTGGTTCAGCACCCTTGAATGCTGGATATAACGTTATTCAAGGTGGGCTGTCTACCGTTACCCCTAGCGCTGCTTTGACACTAAATAATTCATTTACATTCACACAATCCTCTTTGGATAACGCAGTGTTCTGGACAAGCTATCTGAATGAGTTACCCAAAGAGACTGTGAAGTACTTTTCCCATAATCACATTCCAAAGGAGGTGATTATGAGTATGGTTGTGGATGAGATTGAGATTTTCCAACCCAATGGGAAATCGACAGTCTTAATTAATAACCCCCTGAGACCAGAACATGACCAGTTTCAGCAGTACCTGTACAAGATCATTGGAGATGGCTTTTCTGCACAACTGATTGATGAGTCAGAGAAACTAGGCTCTCCTCTTACGGTTGATAAAGTCGTCCCAAGGTTTGGTGACCAAGCTTTTTCGATGCTTAAAGATTCAAACATCCTGCTAAAGCAAGTAGGTGACTCCAAAAATCCGCTTTACCAGCCAACTCAAGTTTCCCGTAAATATAAGTTTTGTATTACTTCAGATCAGTATGCCAACTTTCTACCAGTGAAGAAGTATGGAAAAACACTTTATTGCGAAGACAACAATGAAGAGGATCTCTTGAAAACCAGTGCTGCCAAAAAACAGCAACCTACTCTAATTGTGCGAGTTCGATCCACTAATAATATCTTTGAGTATTTAGGTCAAGTAGTAAAAGCGCAGCTGGCTGATAAGCCCTATGTAGTGACCTTGCCACCATCAGCGAGTACCTTTAATAACAATAAAGGCACTCTTAATCGGGATGCTCTATTAATCGTTAATAAAGATAGGCCAACACCAAAGCCCTTTGCCATGATCGTGGGGCGGGATGGATCTACTTACAGTATTCCAAGTGATGACAATGGATATTCACCGCTGACTATTAAATTGTTATCTCAATTGATGTCATTGCAAAAGCTTCCGGGAAGTATTCCTGCCTCCCCTTCAGTATTGCTGAAGTGAAGAGCCTCTCACCTCTAATTTCTACGCACTTCTAAACACAAAATTTAAGAAAGATTCCTATGGATAAAATGCATTTCACTAGGATGGATCAGGGTACTACTGCTGATTTTGATGTCATGAAAGAGGTCCATGAGAAGACTTTGGCCAACTTACCAGACCAACTCTTTGCTCTTTTAGATAACCTTTCTAAAGATACTGCTTACAACATTACTCGCAAAGAACATTGCTTACAGGCTGCTACTAGAGCATTGCGAGATAATCGTGATGAAGAATATGTTGTTGTCACGCTCTTTCATGATATTGCTGAGCCATTAGGTCCCTTTAATCATGGTGAAGTGATTGGATCAATCTTGCATCCTTTCATCTCCAGAAACAATTACTGGATGCTACTACAGCATGGCTTATTTCAAACCTATTTTTATGGCGATAAGATTGGTGTAGATCCCAATGCACGCGATCAATTTAAATCTGACCCAGCTTATGAGCAAACAGTAGAGTTTTGCGCTAAGTATGATGAAATCTCGTTTGACCCTAACTATAAAAGTGAGCCTTTATCGACATTTGACCCAATGGTCAGGAGAGTACTCAAGAAGCAATGGGTTGCTCCATAAGCTTTACCGATCACCATAGATATGAAAGAGCCACCCGAGGGTGGCTTTTGTCTTTCTGAAAAAACCGATAATGATCTAGGCAAGCAATACCAAAACCACCTTCGGGTGGTTTTCCATTTGGTGCCTGCTTTGGATCGATATGAGACATGCAAAGACCAGCAAACCATTCGGTCGTTGCTAGGGAGTTACTGACCAACGGTCTTGTTGACTTAAAAAAATCAGGGTCCCAGAAAACAAAAAAGCCCCGCAAGAAGCGAGGCTTACTAACGCTGGTGGGTCGGGCGAGATTCGAACTCGCGACCAACGGATTAAAAGTCCGCTGCTCTACCGACTGAGCTACCGACCCAGTAAAACAAAGATTATAGCAAGAAGTTTAGGGGCGTTCTTGGGGTTTAGGCTGTCTGCCTTTCAGCCCTTGTGCCTACAAGTTCGTCAGGAGTTTACCCGTCTGGCTACGGGTGGATTTTTCGAGAAATAATCCTTAATTCCTCTCAAAATCGCTTCGGCAATTTGGTCCTGATAGGCGTCATCATTCAATCGGGCCTCTTCCTGTGGGTTGCTAATAAAAGCAGTCTCAACCAGGATGGAGGGAATGTCTGGGGCCTTTAAAACAGCAAAGCTGGCTTGCTCAACTTTTCCTTTATGCAGGGGTGCAAATCCACCGATTTGTTTCAGAATGGAATTGCCCACTTGAAGAGAGTCTTTGATTTGGGCCGTTGTCGACATATCTAGCAATAGGTTAGCAACCTGGCGATCTTGTGTCTTGATATTGATTCCGCCAATGAGGTCTGAAGCATTTTCTTTATTCGCCATCCAGCGCGCCATTGTGCTACTTGCACCCATCTGGGAGAGTGCAAAGACAGAGGCACCTTTTGCTCTTGGCTCAATAAAAGCATCTGCATGAATCGATACAAATAAATCTGCTTCTACCCTTCTAGCTTTTTGTACTCGGATATGGAGTGGCACAAAGTAATCACCATCTCTAGTGAGGTAAGGGCGCATGTAGGCTTCACCCTCAATCTTTTCTTTGAGTCGCTTAGCAATCGAAAGTACGACATGCTTCTCTTTGGATCCCGCTGCACCAATAGCCCCAGGATCTTCACCACCGTGCCCTGGGTCAATGGCAATCGTAATCAAGCGTTTATATTTTACGGTAGCAGGGAGTGCTTTGGTTTCTGGAATGGCTTGAGCTACCGGCGCTGCAGGTACTTTCGCTACTCCTTTTTCTTTCTTGGTGGCGAACTGTGCAATGAGATCAACCTCTTCATTGGATTTTTCAAGAGCACTCTCTTTTTTGGCGCTACTTTTTACCAGAGCCATTAATGGATCTGGTGGCGTAGTAGGGTAGAGATCAAACACCATGCGGTAGTTGTATTCCGCAACCGGATCTAATGTGAAGAGCTGTGGCTTGATCGGTTCTTTTAAATCAAATACCAAACGCACAATGCCTGGCTGAAATTGCCCCACCCGAATTTGTGAGACATAAGGATCGTTTGGTTTGACTTTCGCAACCAAATCTTTCAGGGTTGAGTTCAGTTCCAGTCCTTGAACATCAACAACCAAGCGATCAGGATTGGTCAGAATCTGTTGAGTAATCGGTAGTGGAGTATCTGACTCTAGAGTAATACGCGTGTAATCTTCCGAGGGCCAAATGCGGACACCCAATATCTTGGCACCCCAAGCAATCTCTACCTCGGTGAGTAGCAAAGCAAAACTCAAGAACTTGGCAGACGTCTTGAGATGCTGTCTTCTCGAGAGATTCATTTTCTTGCTACTCATTTTGAGTTAGCTATCGCTTGTATGTTCTTAAGTATTTTCTTGCCCTCTGCAGAAAATGCATTCAGGCTAATAGTGCGTTCATTTTCTTGCTCACCAGCCATCAGTTGAATCTGAAAATCAAAAGCAGGTAGGGTGCCTTCTGCTTTCTCGGGCCACTCAATTAAACAAAATCCGGGTACATCAAAATATTCCGCAAATCCTGCCTCTTGCCATTCCAGAGGATCACGCATACGGTAGAGATCGAAGTGATGAGCAGTAAAAGCCTTTTGATGACTTGTGAGTTCGTAGGGCTCACATAAAGTGTAGGTCGGACTTTTCACCTTGCCCTCGTGACCCAGACCTTGAATTAAATATCTAGCAAATGTAGTCTTGCCCGCCCCTAAGTCCCCTTCTAAGGCGATATTGAGGTGTCCAGTTGGCGTTGCCAAAATCCATTGGGCAATGCTGATGGCAAGTTGTTTGGCTAAGGATGCAGTTTCTGCTTCCTGCCTACAATATTGCTTAAGCGATGCTTGTGGCGATGCCTGGGGCGTCTGGTTTTGGGTCATTGCCCTAGTTTATTCAATTATTGCGCTACATTCTGTATTCACCATGCCTTTATCTAACCAATCCGAGTCACTAAATCAGCCTGATCTGCGCAATTGGCTAGGGGAGCAGGCTGAGCGCTTGGGATTTGATGGATTGCGCATTACTGATACCCATTTAGGCCCTGCAAGTGAGCGCTTGCAGAAATGGTTGGCTGAAGGGCGCCATGGCCATATGGACTATATGGAGCGCCATGCCGATTTGCGTGCTAAGCCAGAGTTATTGGTGCCTGGCGCAGTCAGAGTGATTTGCGTCTCGATGAACTACCTTCCTCTAGAGAGTGATTTTGATGTTGAGTGGCGGCGACTAGCAGATCCGACTCAAGCAGTTGTCTCGCTGTATGCGCGTGGACGTGACTATCACAAAGTATTGCGTAATCGTTTGCAAGAGTTTGCCAAACTGATCGAAGAAAAAATTGGCGCCTTTGGTTATCGTGTCTTTACAGACTCAGCGCCATTAATGGAAGTCGAGTTAGCGCGCAAAGCGGGTTTAGGTTGGCGCGGTAAACATACACTGCTGCTCAATCGAGAATCGGGCTCCACGTTTTTCTTGGGCGAGATCTTGGTCGATGTACCGCTGCCAATGGATGAAGAGCAAGCAGAACATTGCGGTACTTGCCAGTCCTGCATCGATGTCTGTCCTACTCAAGCGATTACTGCCCCTTATCAATTAGATGCACGCCGTTGCATCTCCTACTTGACCATTGAAAATCCCGAGGCGATTCCGGTAGAGTTCAGAAGTGCGATGGGGAATCGGGTCTATGGTTGTGATGACTGCCAATTGATTTGCCCATGGAATAAATTTGCCCAGCGCACCAGCTTGCCTGACTTTGCACAGCGTCATGGTTTAGGACAAGCCAGTCTGCTGCACCTTTGGTCATGGACTGAAGCTGAGTTTGAGCAACGTCATGAGGGTAGTGCCATTCGCAGAATTGGTTACAGTCGCTGGCGTCGCAACTTAGCGGTTGCTATGGGCAATGCACTAGCGAGCTCGACAGTTTCAGAGGCGGAGAAGGCGCAGATTCATCGGGCCTTAAGTGCGGCTTTAGGTACTGCCGATCCCTTGGTGGCAGAACATATTGAGTGGGCCCTAGGGGCTGACAGGGCTTACAATTAATTCATGTCTTCATCTGACCAACCATATATTGATCCTAGCGAGATCGCGCTCGAGGAAGCTGTAGCCCAGCGCTTTAAAAATCCCAGTGATGCATTCTGGACAGGAATGCGGGACGCCGCTGGCGCTCCTGCAATGGTGCTCTTTGCGGGAATGGTGGGTTTTGGTGCGATGGGGAAGACCAATGGCTTTGATGTGTGGTTTACCACCTTTACTTCATTCTTCATGTTCGCCTTGCCAGGGCAGGTGGTCTTATTTGAGATGGCCATTACAGGTTCTTCTGTTTTGGCAATTGCTCTAGCGGTGACCTTGACCTCAACCCGTTTCATCACGATGACGGTGACGCTCTTTCCGCAATTTCATCAGAGAGATCGCAATCGCAGCTTATATGCCTCCGTCCATTTATTAGCAATGACAGCGTGGGCTATTTCGATGCGAGAGTTTCATGCAATCGAAACCAAACACCGTTTGAACTATTTTGTGGGACTTGGTTTACTCTGCTGGCTCATCTCAGTGCCGGGCACGATTCTGGGATATTTCTTGGCTGGGATGGTGCCTACGCCAGTGACTCTGGGCCTTGTCTTTATTAATCCCTTATTTTTCTTGCTTACCTTTACAGAGGTCAAGCCTTGGATTAACCGCATCGCAATTTGCCTAGGTTGTATCTTTGGGCCCATCTTCTTTCTGATTGATCGCGACACGAGCCTGTTATCGGCAGGCGTAGTTTCAGGAACACTGGCTTACTTTATTGATCGCAAGTTCTTGCGCAAAAAAGCGGGATTCATCGGATGAACGGCGTAATCGATACGATGACTAGTGCCCTGTCTGGTTGGGGTCTGTGGCTTGCCTTAGTCGGAGCTTGCTTAGGAACTTATTTTTGTCGCGCGATTGGCGTATTTTTGTCGAACAGTATTAATCAAGATAGTGAAATCTTTCGTTGGCTAGCGGCTATTACTTATGCGATGGTAGCCGCCTTAACTGTGCGTTTGATAGTGATGCCCTTGGGCTTAATGGCTACCGTGCCTTTATGGATTCGCATTCTCATTTGCGTCTTAAGTATTGGTGTGATGGTTTCCAAACCCACCAGGCGTTTAGTTCCAGCCTTATTGACTGGAACTTTACTCATGGTCAGTTACGGCGTAATGCGCTAAGTATTTATTAGAGGTGCGCTGCCAAGATTCTGGCGATATGCACCGCTTCTCTTTGAGTGCCATCGGCGATTTGATGACGACAGCTCGTACCGTCAGCCACCACCCAACTATCGGGTGATTTCCGAATGCTTGGTAGTAAGCTAGCTTCAGCCATTTGTTTGGACACTGCAATGTGTTCTGCCTCATAACCAAAACTACCAGCCATACCGCAGCAAGAGGATTCAATCAGTTTAGGCTCAGCCTTTGGAATGAGTTTGAGTAATTCCATTGCGGGAGTAACCGCAGCAAAAGACTTCTGATGGCAGTGACCATGAAAGAGTACCTGTTTACTGGCTTCTTTAAGGTGGAGTTTGAGAGTGCCCGCTTTTGCTTCGCTGGCTAAAAATTCTTCCAAAAGTTGAGCCTGTTTAGAAACGCTGATCGCTTTGTCCCCAAAGCCCATCACTAAGGCTTCATCTTTCAGCGTGAACAGACAAGAAGGCTCTAAACCAATAATTGGAATGTGCTTGTCGGCGTAAGGAGCAAGGTGATCGACTAATTCACCTAAAGTTTCTTTGGCTTTATCCACCATGCCTGCTGCAAGATAGGTTCTGCCACAGCAAAACTCTTTGGAGCAGGTGTTTGCTGTATTGCTTTCGCTCTTACCTTGGCTTTGATCTTCTCTTTTGTGCGGAATATGTACGCGATAGCCTGCAGCTTGGAGCACTTTCAGTGCAGCTGTCAGGTTCTCATCTTCAAAATAGGCATTGAAAGTATCGGCTAGCAAGACCACGCCCTTGCCATTCGTGCTCTGCGCTAATTCTTCTGGTGTGAACTGGTAGTTTGATGCAAATTTCTGATTCCAGAACGTCTTACTCTTCCAGATAGGCAAACTTCTTTGTGCAGAAATGCCCATCACCCATTCCTGTAGTTTGGCTACTGGTGGGATGTGATTGCGTAGGTTGAGTAAGGCGGGTAATAATGGAATATTGCTAATACTTGCCGCGTACTTTGGTAGATATGCCACAGCGAGATCTCGCAAGGAGTGGCCAACCCGCTTCTTGTAAGCTGATAAGAACTCAATCTTCATCTTGGCCATATCGACGCCAGTAGGGCACTCACGACGGCAGGCTTTGCAACTGACACAGAGTTCCATCACTTCTTTAATCGCATCACTCGCTAGTGGGGATGAATCGACTGTTGACCCACTTTTGATGTCGAGTTGATTCGATAGCGCCAAGCGTAAGGTGTTCGCTCTACCTCGAGTGAGATGTTTCTCATCACGGGTGACGCGATAACTAGGACACATCACTTCAGCATCAAACTTACGGCAGTGACCATTGTTATTACACATCTCCACTGCCTTGGCCAAGCCCATGGCAGGATCGCCACCGGTACCTGGCGCAGTTGTTTCTTCTGTAACTGGGTCGTTCTGCACATTCCAGGCTGACCAATCTAAAGCTGGTTGCAATGGAATCACTTTGTAATTCGGCGGAAATCGAAAATTGATGGAGTCATCCATCTTGGGGGGATTCACAATCTTGCCGGGATTAAATAAACCCTTCGGATCAAAAGCATATTTGATTTCAGAGAGGGCTTGCGTGATCTTGGGGCCAAACTGCCAAGAGATCCACTCACCACGACATAGACCATCGCCATGTTCACCGCTGTATGCACCTTTGTATTTACGCACTAAAGCAGAGGCTTCTTCAGCAACAGCGCGCATTTTCTGTGCGCCATCTCTGCGCATATCCAAAATCGGGCGTACATGCAAGGTGCCTACAGAGGCGTGGGCATACCAAGTACCGCGTGAGCCATATTTAGAGAAGACATCCGTGAGTGCTTGGGTGTAATCAGCAAGACTCTCCAGGGGCACTGCGCAGTCTTCAATAAAACTCACCGGTTTGCCATCGCCTTTGAGACTCATCATGATGTTTAAGCCGGCCTTGCGCACTTCCCACAAGTTCTTTTGTAATGCAGCGTCTGGCATGGCCACAACAGAGCCTGGTAAACCCAGATCGCTCATGAGTTCTTGTAAGGCTTTGAGTTTATCCAGCAGTGGTGCATGTGCTTCGCCTGAAAACTCCACCAAGAGAATGGCTTCAGGGGTCTGAGCAGTGTGATCAATCAGTGCACTCTCAATCGTTTTCTGAAAACTCGGATTACTGCGTGCTAAATCAATCATGGTGCGATCAACCAACTCCACTGCGGTCGGCCCTAATTTCACAATATGTTGAGCACTATCCATTGCCTTATAAAAACTGGCAAAGTTCACAATGCCTAATACCTTGTGCTGCGGCAAGGGTGCCAACTTAAGCTTGAGCGACTTGAAGTAGGCAAGGGTACCTTCGCTACCCACTAAGAGATGCGCTAAATTGACGCTGCCATCTTGGGTGTAGGGCAATTCGCTTTGGGGGTGGAAGATATCGAGGTTGTAACCCGCAACGCGTCGTAACACTTTAGGAAAGTGCGCCTCAATCTCAGGCTGCAATGTATTGGACAGACCTTTCACAAAGTTACCGAGTTCTCTAGCAACTCCAGAACTGCTTGCGTAGTTGGCAAATTCACCAACTTGGCCATTTGCGAGCCAAGCATTGATACCTAAGACGTTGTGCACCATATTGCCGTAAGCAATTGAGCGACTACCGCAGGAGTTATTCCCTGCCATGCCCCCAATGGTTGCTTGCCCAGCAGTAGAAACGTCCACTGGGTACCAGAGACCATGTTGTTTGAGTGAGCCATTAAGGTGATCGAGCACCATACCAGGCTCAACCTCTACATAGCCTTGATCAAGATTGAGATCGAGTACATTTCTGAAATACTTCGTGTTATCAATCACCAGTGCTGCGCCAGTAGTTTGGCCGCACTGACTTGTGCCACCGCCACGTGGCAAAACAGGTACACCGAGTTCCGCTGCAATCTGAATAGCAGTAGCAATATCTTGCGCTGTCTTCGGTACAAAGACGGCAACGGGCATTGCTTGATAAATAGAAGCATCAGTTGCGTAACGACCACGGCTAGCGCTATCGATCATCACCTCGCCTGAGGTTTCTTGGCGTAGGCGTTTGGCTAATTGAGCCTGATCTACCATTAACTCTTTGAGGTCTAAGGGTTTATTCATTTGACTGTCTCGGTCTCAGGAGTTTCGGCTTTGAGTAACTGGATAACAACATCACGTTTGTTTTGCACGTGGGTCATCATGATCTTGCGCATGCGCCCAGGATCTCTTGCTTTAAGGGCATCGAGCATCTCTTGATGCTCTTCTACAGCCTTCTCCCATTTAACACCATCTTGATTAGAGCGAAAGCGTAAGGCTTCAATCCGAGCGTTGACTTGTGAAAAGAGTTTAGTGAGCACAGGATTACTGGCCGCTTGATTAATTAAGTGATGAATGCGCAGATTGAGTTTGTAGTAGGTGGATAAATCACGACGCGCATAGGAGGCCATCATTTCATATTGGAGCGCTTCTAGTTCTGAGAGGGCGGTATTCGTAATATTTTTGGCAGCGAGTTCACCCGAAAATCCTTCTAAGTCTGCAATCACATCAAAGGTGTGAATCACATCTGCCAGACTGAGTTGCACCGCAATCGCACCGCGATTGGCGATGAGCTCTACTAAGCCGTCTGCAGCTAGGCGACGAATCGCCTCCCGAATGGGGGTGCGTGATACATGTAAGCTCTCAGCCAATTCACGTTCATTGAGTTTGCTGCCCGGAGCAATCTTGCCCTCTACCAATAGCAATCTGAGCTTTTGGAAGATCGCCTCGTGCAAGTTCTGTGAGTTAGGCTGTTCTAGCAATGTCATGCCCTATTTCCTTAGCCACTAAATTTGTATACAAAAATACCAATAAGCCATCATAAAGTAAAAATATCAGATTTCAGGCCTATTTAAGGGCTTTATTTTAAAGTTTTATAGAAAAAATTGTATACAAAATGGAAAATTGGCAAAAATTGTCATACACTAAGCCTATTATTCAACCTAAAACCCGTGAGACAAAACATGCTGAAACTCGATAACCACGCATCTGGCCGCCATTTTCTACATATACCTGGGCCAAGTCCGGTACCGCCACGCATTTTGCGTGCCATCAGTTATCAAACCATCGATCACCGCGGTCCTGAATTTGGGCAGTTTGGTTTAAAGGTTCTAGACGGCATTAAGAAGATTTTTAAGACCGAGCAACCCGTCATTATTTATTCCGCATCTGGAACTGGCTCATGGGAAGGTGCGTTAGTAAATGTGCTGAGTCCTGGCGACAAAGTACTCTTTTATGAAACCGGTCAGTTTGCAAACTTGTGGCGTGCACTTGCTCAGAAAATTGGCTTAGTGCCAGAGGTAGTTGGTAAAGAAGGCAAAGACACTTGGCGTTGGGGTGTGGATGCTGATGTGATCGAGGAGCGTTTGCGAAAAGATACACAACATGAAATTAAAGCAGTGTGTGTAGTGCATAACGAAACCTCCACTGGTATGACGTCAAATATCGCTGCAGTTCGTAAAGCGATTGATGCCGCTAAGCATCCTGCCTTATTGCTCGTGGATAGCGTATCTGGCTTGGGTTCAGCCGATTATGAGCATGACAAATGGGGCGCTGATGTGACAGTATCTGGCTCACAAAAAGGCTTGATGCTACCCCCTGGTATTGGGTTTAATGCTTTATCACCGAAAGCAATTGAGGCTAGTAAAAACAGCAAGACCATGAAAGCGTATTTGGATTGGGAAGAAATTCTTGAGGCAAATAAAACAGGTTACTGGCCAACAACACCCAGCACGAATCTGATGTATGGCTTGCATGAAGCCATTGACATGATGTTGGCTGAAGGTCTAGACACGATTTTTGCACGTCATCAACGATTGGCTGAAGCCTGTCGTCGTGCAGTTACTGCATGGGGCCTTGAAAATCAATGTCAGGATGCAAGTGCATATTCTCCAGTCTTAACTGCCGCAGTAATGCCAGAAGGAATGGATGCAGACATCTTGCGTAAGCACGCCTTGGAAAAATTCAATCTTTCTCTGGGAACTGGTCTTGGCAAGCTCAAGGGCAAGATTTTCCGTATTGGCCATTTGGGTGACTGTAATGAGCTCAGCCTAATGGCTGCCCTGAGTGGGGTAGAGATGAGTTTGGGCGCGATGGGCTACAAACCTAAGGAAAGCGGCGTTGTGGCGGCTCAAGAGTTCCTGAAATAATCGAATTTAGGTGGAGACAGGGTGTGGCAGGGCCTAGGAAGCTAGGTCTGGCCACACCCCTTATAATTACAGCACTTCTATAGCTGTGCATTCATTGATTGAGACAGAAAGATTAAACATGTTAGCGACTAAACCTTATTTAACTCAGGCTGATGTTCAAAAGATTTTGAATGCAGCGGATCAACATGCTGCTAAAAATAATTTGGCAGTCACGATTGCCGTTTGTGATGATGGTGGTCACATGTTGGGATTAATTCGTCGCGATGGTTGTGCCCCTTTGTCTTCTTACATTGCTCAAGAAAAGGCACGCACTGCAGCTATGGGTAAACGCGAGACTCGTGTTTATGAAGAAATTATTAATAACGGACGCCATGCTTTCTTATCAGCCCCACATGTATCGGGCATGTTAGAAGGTGGTGTCAATATCGAGGTGAACGGGTTCACTATCGGCGCAGTCGGCGTTTCCGGCGTTAAATCGGCGGAGGATGCTGAAACCGCTAAGGCCGGCATCGCCGCCATTCTATAGATTTCCTTTTGACAAATACTGCTACTGAAATAACTTCTTCTCCAGGGGCTGACGACACAGTCGCCCCTAGTGTTACCCCTCCAGCAACAATCACATTTGCTGACTTTGGTTTAGATCCGCAGATTCAAAAAGCGGTATCCGAACAAGGCTACACCACTCCAACTCCGATTCAAGCGCAATCTATTCCGCACGTATTAGCGGGTAGTGATTTGATGGGTGCCGCCCAAACAGGTACAGGTAAAACTGCAGCTTTTGTTCTGCCGATCATTCAACGTATCTTGCGTCATGCTAGCAATAGCGCCTCTCCGGCCCGCCATCCAATTCGAGCCTTAGTACTCACGCCAACCCGAGAGTTAGCGGTACAAGTTGCAGAAAACGCAGGCAATTATTCCAAATACACCGATTTGCGCACCGCTGTGGTCTATGGCGGCGTGGATATGAAAGAACAAGTTGCGCTCTTGCGTAATGGCGTTGAGATATTGATTGCCACACCTGGACGCTTGCTGGACCACATTGGCTCTAAGGTCGCTAATTTGTCGCAGGTTGAGCTCTTAGTGCTTGATGAAGCAGACCGCATGCTCGATATGGGCTTCTTACCCGACTTGCAACGCATCATCAATTTAATTCCAGCGCAAAGACAAACACTCTTGTTCTCAGCAACTTTTTCTCCAGAGATCAAAAAACTGGCGCAAAGTTATTTACGTACTCCAGTGACTGTGGAAGTAGCCCGCCAAAATGCGGCTGCTGATACTGTGAAGCAAGTGATTCACATGGTGAACTCAGCTGATAAACAGCGCGCTATTGTGCAAGTTTTAGAAGCACGCACCCGCCAAGGTCTCTCTCGTCAATGCATCATCTTTACCAATAGCCGTTTGGGTTGCGCAAAGTTGTCACGTGCACTCGAACGAGATGGCATTAAAGCAGGCGCGATTCATGGGGATAAGAGCCAAGGTGAGCGTACTCTCACATTGGATGCATTTAAGTCTGGTGCCATTGAAGCCTTGGTAGCAACGGATGTTGCAGCTCGTGGATTGGATATTCCAGATATGCCATGCGTGATCAACCATGAGTTGCCATATAACGCCGAAGACTTTATTCACCGTATTGGTCGAACCGGCCGCGCTGGAAGCAAAGGCGACGCGATTGCTTTAGTGGACGCCAGCGAGAAGCGCTTGCTGGACGACATTGAAAAATTAATGAAGCGCAAGTTAGAGGTTGCTCCCTTGCCTAATGGTGCTCCTGCTCAGAGCAGATCTACTTCCAGTTCTACTCCTGCAAAAATGTCAGACCCATTTTTTTATAAACCTTATGAGCCTAGTGCAGCACCGCAAGCAGTAGAAGGCGCAAAGCCAGAAGAGAAGAAGGTGGGCATTACGCCAGCCAAGCCAGCAGTAGGCGCCTTATTAGGTGGCTTCAAAAAGAAATAAAGCAGTTTTGATTTGCTTAGGCGCTTTTCCAGGCCTGAGTAGCTGCCAATAGCCACTCAGCAATCGTGATGTTTTCACTATCGGGCAAATTGCTCAATCCCAAATGAATCGCAGCCTTACGTAATTCAACAAGGGATTGCTTTGCATCCTCAGTATGAATTTGCGTTGCGAGGGTTTGCTTACTCAATTTCTCCCCATGCTCATCGAGTACTAAGGGTAGATGTCGATACTGTGGGGCGTGATATCCCAATACATTTTGCAGATGCATTTGTCGGGCAGTATTACTCAGTAAATCCTCACCACGCACAATATGTGTAATGCCTTGATGGGCATCATCAACCACTACTGCGAGTTGATAGGTAAATAAACCATCACTTCTGCGCAGCACAAAATCACCCACTTCTTGATTGAGATCTTGGCCTTGAGAGCCTAATCTCAAATCCTCAAACTCAATATGGCAATTTTCGGGGAGGGCGAGTCGCACTGAAACTGTAGGACTATCGAACACGTCTAGTGATTGAAGCCCCAATACAGTTGGTCTACAGGTTCCGGGATAGACCATTTCTTGGTTACGAGGTGTTTGGATACCCAGCTTTGCCAAGGTGGTTGCAATGGTCTGCCGGGAGCAGGTGCAGGGATAAAGTAATTTGAGCTGCCCAAGGTGCTCTAAAGCGTTTTGGTAGAGCTCTTGGCGTTTGGACTGGTAAGTGAGCTCTTCATCCCAGCAAAGACCACAGGCAAGCAGTTGAGCCTGGATTTGCTGATCAGCCCCAGGGATAGTTCTGGGGGTGTCAATATCCTCAATTCTGAGCAACCATTTACCCTTATTTTTACGGGCATCTAGCCAGCTCCCGAGGGCTGCAACCAGCGATCCAGCATGGAGGGGGCCGGTGGGCGAAGGGGCAAATCGCCCGCGGTAGCCGTCGGGTGGGGATGAGGGGTTTTTTAGGTTCGACACAGCTAAAATCATCTCATGGCTTTACCCCGTTTTGTACATCTTCGCCTTCATTCCGAGTTTTCGATTACGGATGGAGTCGTTCGTATTGACGATGCGGTAGCCGCTGCGGCTAAAGATGACATGGGCGCGCTTGCTCTGACCGACCTGAGTAATTTATTTGGTCTGGTGCGTTTTTATAGTGCTGCCCGTGCAGGAGGTATCAAGCCGATTGCTGGTGCAGATGTGTGGGTCAGTAATCCACAGGATCCCGATCAACCCCATCGTTTATTGCTCTTAGTCCAAAATCATTCTGGTTATCTCAATCTGTGTGAGTTACTCAGTAGAGCATCTTTGGATAATCAATCACGTGGGCGTGCAGAAGTTGACTCTTCATGGTTTAGTGAGCCCTCTGCGAAAGCAGAAGACAAGGCCGCGAAGAAAACTTTAGCTTACGGTCTCATTGCACTCTCCGGGGCGCGTTTAGGTGAGATCGGTGCTGCCTTATTAGCAGGACAAGAGGATCAAGCCAAGATTATCGCCAAGCGATACGCCAAGCTTTTCCCGAAATCCTTTTATCTAGAGGTCCAGCGGGGCGGTCATCCGCAAGATGAAAAACAACTTCAGCTTGCTTGCCACCTCGCCAGTGAATTGGATTTGCCAGTGGTAGCAACTCATCCAGTGCAGTTCATGCAAAAAAGTGATTTCATTGCGCATGAGGCGCGCGTCTGTATTGCTGAAGGGGAATTATTGGGTAACCCACGACGCTCTAAGAAGTTTAATGATGAGCAGTATTTCTTAACGCAAGCTCAAATGGAGCAACGTTTTGCAGATTTGCCCGCGGCAATTGCGAACTCCGTAGAGATTGCCAAGCGTTGTAATTTATCTTTAGTTTTAGGTAAGCCACGTTTGCCAGATTTTCCAACCCCTCCTGGCATCACGCTGGATGATTATTTACTGCAGCAATCTGAAATTGGCCTAGAGCGTCACATGGAGCGCAATTTTCCAGATGCAGAGGAACGTGCCAAAGAAATGCCGCGTTATCACGAGCGCTTAGTCTTTGAGGTAAAAACGATTTCTCAGATGGGCTTCCCAGGTTATTTCTTAATCGTGGCGGACTTCATCAACTGGGCCAAAAATAATGGCGTTCCCGTTGGGCCAGGTCGTGGATCGGGTGCGGGCTCACTAGTAGCCTATTCATTAGGAATTACTGACCTAGACCCTCTGCGTTACAACCTGCTCTTTGAGCGTTTCTTAAATCCAGAGCGGGTCTCGATGCCCGACTTCGATATCGACTTTTGCCAGCACGGTCGTGACCGGGTGATTCAGTACGTGAAAGATAAATATGGCAAGGATGCGGTGAGTCAGATTGCTACCTTTGGAACCATGGCTGCACGAGCGGCCATTCGTGACGTAGGTCGTGTGCTGGAGCAGGGCTATAACTTTGTAGACGGCATTGCCAAATTGGTACCGAATAAGCCAGGTCAATATATGACGATTGAAATGGCCAAGAAAGAAGAGAAGCAATTGGCTGAACGTGAGAAGAATGAAGATGAGGTGCGTCAACTCCTCTCACTCGCGCAGCAATTAGAGGGCATGACCCGTAACGTGGGTATGCATGCGGGTGGTGTATTGATTGCCCCAGGGCGCCTCACCGATTTTTGTCCTCTCTATACCCAGGAAAGTAAAGATCAAGATAGCAGCTCAGTCATTAGTCAGTTTGATAAAGATGATGTTGAAGCCATCGGTCTTGTGAAGTTTGACTTCTTAGGCCTGACTACGCTAACTATCTTGGCTGCAGCAGAGCGCTGGATTAAAGCCTTACATGCTGATCGCAAGGACTGGAGTATCAGTGATATCTCCCTCGATGATGAAAAAGCCTTTGATGTTTTGAAGAGAGCGAATACGGTTGCCGTGTTCCAGCTAGAAAGCCGCGGCATGCAAGGCATGCTACGTGAAGCTAAGCCTGACCGCTTCGAAGACATTATTGCCTTGGTAGCCCTTTATCGTCCTGGACCAATGGATCTCATTCCAGACTTTATTGAGCGTAAGCATGGACGTCAAAAAGTGGAGTACCCAGATCCCCGTATTGAGCCAGTTCTGCGTGAAACCTACGGCATTATGGTTTATCAAGAGCAGGTGATGCAGATGGCGCAGATGATCGGCGGCTACTCTCTGGGTGGTGCTGATATGTTGCGTCGTGCGATGGGTAAGAAAAAGCCAGAAGAGATGGCCCAGCACCGTAAGATCTTTAGCGACGGTGCAAAAGCCGGCGGTATTAGCGAAGGCAAGGCAAACGAGATTTATGACTTGATGGAGCGTTTCGCTGGCTATGGATTTAATAAGTCCCATGCTGCTGCTTATGCGCTCTTGGCATATCAAACTGCTTGGCTCAAGGCTTACTACCCAGCAGAATTTATGGCGGCGAACTTATCGCTCGCAATGGATGACACCGATAAGGTGAAGATTTTGTATGACGATTGTTTGGCCAATCAGATTCGGGTGTTCTCGCCAGACATTAATACCGGTGTGTATGAGTTCACACCCTTGCGTGCTCCAGATGCTACCCCAGATTCATCAATCAGTCATATTCGTTATGGCTTAGGTGCGGTTCGAGGCACTGGAGAGGCAGCAATTGAGGCGATTGTGAAAGCGCGTGAGACGGGCGGACCATTTAAAGACTTGTTTGACTTCTGTGCACGGGTTGATCGTCGACAAGTGAATCGCCGCGCAATTGAGGCTTTGATGCGCGCTGGCGCATTCGACAGTCTCTATCGGGATTCTGTTCCAGCAGGTGGCAATCTGTACGATATTCGCTCAACCTTGTTGGCTTCTTTGGCAAGAGCAATTGAGGCGGCAGAACAAGCTGAGGCCTCAATTCATCAAGTGAGTTTGTTTGATATCGCTGGTGAGGAAGATCGGCATCTCCCAGAGTTGGTACGTGAACCTGTTTGGTCTGAGAAGAAACGGCTTCAAGAAGAAAAAACAGCGCTTGGCCTGTGTTTGACTGGGCATATGTTTGATGCCTATCGCGAGGAGACGGCGCATTTCATACGCCAACCTTTGGCTAAGGTGGCAGAAGGTAAAGATCAGCTGATAGCGGGCATCATCACCTCTGCAAGAATGCTCACTGGCCAACGTGGCCGCATGATGATTGCAACGATTGATGATGGTAGTGCGGCAATCGAGGTAACCCTCTATAGCGAGGTATATGAGCCCAATCGCTCTTGGCTCAAAGAAGATGAGATGCTTATTGCGAAGGTGAATGTCACTCCTGATAAATTCTCGGGTGGTGTGCGAGTTGTAGCTGAAGCTGTGATGGATATCACTGGTGCGCGGATGCGTTTTGCTCGCAATGTACACGTCTGCATTGATTCGGCAATTGATTTGAAGATGCTGCGTAGCCAAATCGGCCCCTATTTAATGGCCAATCGTGTACGAGATCCAAAGTTCGGTGCCCCACCGCCAATGCCTGGATCGAATGATGGCGTGAAGGGTTTGATGCTAACCGCTGCGGTTACCACTAGCGGTGGCGCATGCTTAATGCAATTTCCTGAAGAGTTGCGAATTTACCCGGATGATGCTTGCTTGCATAGCCTCAATCAATTATTGGCCTCAAAGCAAAAAGACCCTGTGCAGGTTCAGTACCACTAATTACTTTTGCAATACTTGCTCAATCGCTTCGATGACTTGAGCAGGCTCTAATAAATCCAAGCATTCACTATAGCTATCAGCCCGATCTAAGCAGCCTGCTTTGCGGCAAGGAACGCATTCACCTGGGCCCTGAAGGATAGTGACATTACCTACAGTTTGAGAGCGGGCGCGTAATTGATAGGGCTGCTCGCCGATAAAGCCATTAGGCCACGGGCCAAAGTTAGTAGGTGGTGTGGCGCCAAATAAGGTGATGGTTGGCGTATTACAAGCTGCTGCTAAATGGGTAATTGAGGTATCCACCCCAATGTAGAGAGCAGCTCCACGCAAAAGCGTCCCAGCTTGAGGGATCGATAGCTTCCCAGCAGTATTCATTACTTTTGCACGAGTTTGCTCATCCAGTAAGGAGAAGATGTCTTGATTCAGTTGCACATCCTGCTTTGCTGGAGAAGCACTTAATACGACTTGGAAACCCTTGCTTACTAGCCAGGTAATGATGTGTTGCCAATGCGCTAGAGGCCAACGCTTATAGGCCGTAAGCGGCCCTGGATGAATCACGACATAAGGCTGTACCAGCGTATTAGCAATGATTGGGGTCAGTACTTTTCCAGCAGGTGGGGTAACGGCGATTGGTTTATTAAATAATTCAGCGGGACTTTTGAAGAAGGCTTCAAGTAAGCGTAATTTTTCTGCAATGACATGTTGCTTAAAGTAATCCACATCCACGGTATGCATGCAAATGAATTTTTTCCATGCATTTTGTTTATCGCTCTTACTTCTTTTGGATTGATCCCAAGCATCTTTGCCTTGAGGATGACCTCCCAAAACACCGACTCTTCTGAAAGCGGCAACTAAGCCATACAGGTAAGCTCTATCGCTTGGCTGAGTAACGATCGCCAAGTCATAGCGCTGAAATAAGCGATTGAAGAGAGAAAGGTATTCTCCAAATCCAGGGCGATCTGAAGTTTCAATGACTTCAGTAATGTTCGGATTGCCATGGAGCATATCTAGCTTGCCGCGATAACCTAGAAAATGAAACTCTGCATCTGGCCAAAGCTCTCTGGCTTTGCTAATGAGTGGGGTGGTGACAAGTACATCACCAATTTGCCGAGTGGCAATAAACAAAACTTTTTTAGGTTTAAGGTTAGAAAATTTGGCCATAGGAAATGGTCTTACATTGCCTTAGCAAGAATCTTGTCACGAACGCGGCGCGCATTTTCAGCGGCATTACTTTGATCGTGAATCTGATGAAATAAATGCAAGACTTCAGTTGCCCATGCACCTGATTTGCGGATGATGTGATTACGTTGTAAGCGGAATATAAAATCAGCATCTTCATGACCCCAGCCGGTCATAGTTTCATCAAAGCCACTAATGGCTTGAGCATCTACTTTCCAGCAAGCCATATTGCAGCCTTTAATGCGACGCCAAACGAACTTTTTGTAATCTCGCCATCTGCCACTGCCGAGCTTCATCTTGAGGGGTAGGTACTTGTTAATTTCCCCGCGAATGCGTTTGGCTAAAAGGCCAGCACTAAAGCGTTGGAAATCCCAATGCGGCCAGGTCAAGATTTCCTTGGTGAGTTTTTCATTTAGCAAGACGCGACTACCTGTCACCAAATGCCCTTGTTGGGCTAGGTTGCGATGACGGGCTACAAAATCGGGCTGCACAATGCAATCACCATCTAGAAAGATTAGATACTCTCCCCGAGCAGCAGCAATCGCTTGATTGAGAATAGTCGTTTTCCGAAATCCTTGATCTTCTTGCCAGAGGTGTTGAATTGCGATAGAGCAGGATGTTTTGAACTGCTCAATAGCATGCTTAGTAGTCTCAGTAGAACCATCGTCAGCAATAATGATTTCAAAATCACGATCCGTTTGGGTGGCAAGGGATTCGAGGCAGAGCTTGAGTGCTTGTGGCCAATTGTAGGTGGCCAACAAAATTGAAATCATTTACGGGCTTCCTGATTCAGATGCCACAACTTGATATAGCGATAGTAAGTACCTTGGCCATTAGAAACTGCTAAAGCAAAGCCTTGCGCACCATCTAAGAATCCGGCGCGAATAATATAAGTACGAAAGAATGCCCAAAGTCCATGGAGGACTGCTTTAACTGGGGTGCTGGTTTTGCCTTTAGAAAATGCTTGTTCGGCAGAGGCGGTGGAATAGCGATCTAGCTTTTGTAAGACCTGGGAATAATTCATGAAGCTAAAGTGCAGCATGGGATTTTCAAGCTTGGCTACTTGCCCATTGGGAATTAATCGTTCATGCACCAGATCATTTGAAAAGCGGGCAGTACCCCTTTTAAAGAGGCGATCAACATAATCCGGCGTCCAGCCTGAATGGCGAATAAAGCGTCCGCAGTACCAAGAAAGACGGGGGATAGCAAAACAATCTATATGGGCGCTATGGTGAATAGCTGTCAAAATTTCTGAGCGTAGGGCTGGGGTAAGGCGCTCATCAGCATCCAATGACAAAACCCAATCCCCCATCGCCAGATCTAAAGCACGGTTCTTTTGAGGCCCAAAACCGGGCCAATCTGGTGGACTGGCAATGACAGCGCCATATTTTTGGGCGATCTCAAGGGTGCGGTCTGCACTAGCGGTATCAACCACTACTATCTGCTGGGCAATGCCCTCCAGGGAGGCTAGACAATCGTCCAAATTGGCCTCTTCATTGCGGGTGATGAGTATGACTGATAAGGTGGGCATAATTCATTATATGAATGCTCAAGACCGTACCGCTCTAAATCGCTTAATTACCTACCTGAAACCCCATATTGGCCTGATTATTGGGTCATTGGTGGCTATGGCTTTTGTGGCAGCCGCCGAGACCTCTATTCCGGCTTTGATGAAGCCCTTGCTTGACCGGGGTTTTACTGGTCAGCTGAATAGCAAACTTTGGCAGGTGCCGGTTTTCTTGGTGGGCTTGGCTATGGTCCGCAGTTTGGCGCAATTCTTATCGAATTATTTATTGTCGCGAGTCATTAATTCGGTGTTGCTGAAATTACGTCAACAAATGTTTCAAACTTTGTTAAACGCAAGTACTGCCTTTTTCCAAAAAAATTCTGCATCCAATTTAATTAATGCCGTTGTATTTGAAGTGAATAATGTGCTTTCTATTATGGGGGGTATGCTCATCAGTCTGGTGCGAGACTCGCTTACAGTGGTCGGTCTCATGGGGTATTTGATTTATTTGAACTGGCAATTGACGCTTGTTGTATTAGTTATCTTCCCCATCATCGCATTCATTATGAGCAAAATTAATCGGCGCTTACGTTCTCTGAATCGCGAACAACAGACTTTGACCAGTGATTTAGCGTATATCGTGGAAGAGGCAGCAGCTGGCTATAAGATAGTTAAAGTTCATGGTGCTGAGCAATATGAGATGAATCGCTTTTTAGAAAAAGCGGACCGATTGCGCCAGTTTGCTTTGAAGTCTGCTGTGGCAGGCGGCTTGAACCAGCCGATTACTCAGTTGATCGCCTCAATGGCCTTATCGGTGGTGCTGGTGATTGCCTTAATGCAATCAGCCACTGAAGGCACGACAGTTGGCGGCTTTGCAGCCTTTATTACTGCGATGATGCTAGTCATCTCCCCCCTAAAACACTTGGCTGACATCAATCAACCCTTGCAGCGGGGTCTGACTGCCGCTGAAATGATCTTTGGCCTAATGGATCAGCCATTTGAAGAAGATGAAGATCGAAGGCTCAATATGAGAGCTTTGGATAAAGCAAAAGGTGGTATCCGCTTCGAGAATGTCAACTTCTCTTACCAGCAAGAAGAGGGCCGCAAAGATGCTTTAAATGGGATCAATCTTTTAATTAAGCCGGGTGAAGTAGTCGCCTTTGTTGGCCCATCGGGCGGAGGTAAATCTACCTTAGTGAATTTACTACCACGTTTCTTTAAGCCTACAAGTGGCCATATTTTCTTGGACGATATTCCTCTGGAGAATATTGTCTTAGCTGACGTCAGAAGGCAGATTGCATTCGTGAGTCAGGATGTCATCCTGTTTAATGACACTATTGCTGCAAACGTAGCCTATGGCGCTTCTGATCAAAATGGTATTGATCGAGGAAGAGTCATTGAGGCTTTAGAAGCCGCTAATCTGGGCGCGCTGATGAAAGAGTTGCCAGAGGGCATTGATTCTATGGTTGGTGACAATGGCAACCGCTTATCTGGCGGCCAGCGCCAGCGACTGGCAATCGCTCGTGCCATCTATAAGAACGCGCCTATCTTGATCTTAGATGAGGCTACTTCAGCGCTAGATTCAGAGTCTGAGCGTCAAGTTCAAGATGCCCTAGACCGACTGATGGCTGGCAGAACCACTCTGGTGATTGCACATCGCCTATCTACGATTGAGCATGCTGACCGCATTGTGGTGCTTGAGCATGGCCAAATTGTAGAAAACGGTTCTCATGAAGACTTAATTAAGCAGGATGGTCTGTATGCCAACTTGCATCGCATCCAGTTTTCTAACGCTTAAAGTCGCACTAACTCAGAACGATATCGTATTGCTCTTGGCGGAAGCTACCTTCTGCTTGGAGGGTAATCGGCTTGCCAATGAAGTCGCCCAATTGGGCTAAGAATTGATTTTCTTCTTCAAGAAATAGATCAATCACATCAGGTGCAGCCACAATCCTAAATTCACGGGGATTAAATTGGCGATGCTCGCGCACAATCTCACGCAAGATTTCATAGCAAATAGTTTGTGCGGTTTTAATTTCCCCTTTGCCCATGCAAGTGGCACAAGGTTCGCAGGTAATGTGAGCTAAGGATTCACGGGTACGCTTGCGGGTCATTTCTACCAAACCTAAAGCAGAAAATTCGCTAACAGAGGTGCGAGCATGATCACGCTCCAGGTTGCGCTTCAGCTCATGAAGAACAGACTCTTGATGATCTTTGCCAACCATATCAATGAAGTCAATAATGATGATGCCACCAAGATTACGTAAGCGTAATTGACGAGCAATCGCTTGCGCTGCTTCTAGATTTGTTTTAAAGACAGTGTCATCCAGATTGCGTGCACCAACATAGCTGCCAGTATTGACATCAATAGTAGTCATCGATTCTGTTTGGTCAATCATGAGATAGCCACCAGATTTCAGATCCACTCTACGACCTAAGGCTTTATTAATTTCTGCATCTACATCAAATAAATCAAAGAGGGCGCGCTCACCACGATGCAAAGTTAGCTTACCTAAGAGATTGGGCATATAAAGATTGGCAAAACCCTTCAGCTTCTCAAAATTCTCAGCAGAGTCAACCCGAATTTGCGTTGTTTCTTCACCCGCTACATCACGTAACACTCGCTCAGCTAGGCTGAGATCTTGATACAAGAGCGTGGGTGCAGGATGATGCTTCATCGCCTCCCGAATATTTTCCCAAGTGGTGCGCAGATAATGCATATCGTGCTGTAACTCAGTATCAGAGGCATCTTGGGCGCTAGTGCGCACGATGATGCCACCTTTTTCATCAGCGGCCATCAGCCCAGCAAGCCGGGCTTTAATGGCTTCACGCTCTTCTGCTTGGTCGATGCGTTGGGACACGCCAATGTATTTCTCGGTTGCTGTATCGCTACCTGCTGGAGGTAGATACACAAGATTGCGACCAGCAATACTGAGCTGGGTTGTTAAGCGAGCGCCTTTGGTACCCAAAGGATCTTTTAATACTTGCACCAAGATAGTTTGCCCCTCAAACAACAGCTTCTCAATTTGGGCTTGGGGATTATTTTGGGTAATGTCAGCAACGTGCATAAATGCGGTACGCTCAAGACCAATCTCAATAAAGGCTGATTGCATGCCCGGGAGCACTCGTACAACTTTGGCTAAATAGATATTGCCCACAATACCGCGCTGGCGAGTGCGCTCAATCTGCAATTCCTGCACAGCGCCTTGCTGAATTAAAGCAACTCGCGTTTCTTGCGGGGTGATATTGATGAGGATTTCTTCATTCATATGCATGTCACTTGAGCGCGCTTTAAAAGTTGGGCTGTTTCATATAAGGGAAGGCCCATGATACCGCTATAGCTTCCCTCTATTGAGGGAATAAAGGCACCCCCAAGGCCCTGGATGCCGTAAGCTCCTGCTTTACCGAAAGGCTCCCCACTGGCAATGTAATGATTGATTTGATCCGGCGATACAGCTGAAAACTGGACCTTGGATACTTGTACGAAAGCGAGAGGGGCTGCTTGTGGAGTAACAGTAATGGCAACTGCGGTAAGTACCTCATGAACTTGGGCGCTGAGTAAATTTAATATTCGTGCTGCGTCGACGGCGTCTGTTGGTTTACCCAAAATCTCCGCATCAGCACTATTGGGAATGCTGACCGTAGTATCTGCGCACAAGATGGGCGCCCATTCCAAACCACTTTTATGCCAGCGTTGTAAAGCAGCTTTACTCTTTGCCAGGGTGACCCGTTGAACATAGTCATATGCTTTTTCATGGGGAAGGGGTATTTCAATACTCTCAGTCTCCTCACCGGGAGCTGGGGCTAGCATTTCAAAGTGAACGCCCAGCTGCCTTAATAGCTCCTGGCGACGTGGGCTTTGGGAGGCTAGATAGATAAACGAATGCACAGGATTATTCCCGGTGGTATGGGTGGCCTTGTAGGATAGTCCATGCGCGATAGAGTTGCTCTACTAGCAACACTCTAGCCATCGCATGCGGGAGCGTTAAGCTGGAAAGACGCCAAAGAGCTTGAGCATTGGTTTTTAGGCTGGGATCAAGACCATCAGCTCCACCAATTAAAAAAGTGATATCAAAGCCTTCTTGGCGCCAGGAAGCCAGGTGCGTTGCCAGATTCTGGGTTGTCTGATCTTTACCGCGCTCATCTAAGGCAATCACTTTGGATCCTTTAGGGATTGCAGCCGCAATCTTGATCGCTTCTTTTGCGGGCGTCAGGTCTGGCTTAATCTCTTTGATCTCAATGGCGCAATCTGCTGGCATGCGCTTGACGTAATCATTGGTAGCCGTTGCTACCCAGTCCGGCATTTTGTGACCTACAGAAACAATTGTTAAGCGCATGGGTGCTAAAGAAAATCAAAGACGAAGAATTACACTTCGTCGTCAGATTCGCTGGCTTTGACTAGACCTTTACTGCCAGCCAATTTGACGCGCACAGGTTTGGCACCCCACATCCCCTCGAGCTGATAGTAAGAGCGCAGCATGGGTTGCAAGATGTGGACAACGATATCGCCGCAATCCACTAAGACCCATTCACCAGTTTCAAGGCCTTCAACGGAAATGACTTCTCCACCTTTAGCATTCACTTCTTCTTTGACAGACATTGCCAGAGAACGAGTCTGCCGATTGCTTGAACCGGTTGCGATGATGACGCGATCAAATAATTCGCTTAATTTAGAGGTGTCGTAAACGCGAATATCTTGCGCCTTAACATCCTCTAGGGCATCAATAATGACGCGTTGTAATTTACGTAATTCCATGTGTTCTCAATGATATTTTTTAGTGTTTGGGATGATCTTATCCCGATTACTGATACAAACCCAGTTTTGTAATGATTTGTAGAGTATGCGAGGGAATTTGTTCAGATTCGATTTGGCTGCGAGCAGGGGTTTTGAGGCGATTGCGTAGATCGGTGGATGAAAGATCGACCGATAGGCTTTCATCGATATAGATGAGGCCAGCAGGCTGATTTTCAAGGGCAGCTGGATCTTGTATTTGATGAGTCTCCAATAATTCTTGAATCTCCGGACTCATTTCTGCAACCAGGTCATAGTGAGGACGGCTCGCAACGGCAAAATTCATGTATTGGAATAAATCGCGCCAAGAGTTCCAGCTGGGTAGATGGATTAATGAATCCACTCCAGTTAGCCAGATCAAACTTGCCTCTGGTCCAAAACGTTCACGTAGCGATTTAGCGGTATCGATGCTGTAGCTCGGACCAGCACGCTCAATTTCAATCCGGTCAATGCCAATTTGGGTGGGGATGCTCAGATAGAGGAATGCCCTAGCTAGATCAATACCTGCAGCCTCCGTTAATTGAAACCGAATTTCTGCGGGAGTAATGTCAGAGCCTTTTTGCCAGGGTTCACCACTCGGTATGAGAAGTAACTCATCTAAGTGCAAGATTTTTGCAAAATGGCTAGCTAATCTCAAATGGCCAATATGGGGTGGGTCAAATGTCCCGCCCAAAATGCCAATTTTCTTGGTAGTACTCACGCTAGCCAATCGCGGGGTTTGAGGTAGTAGTCATACAGCTTAGCTTCTGGTGTGCCAGGTTCAGGTTGCCAGTTATAGCGCCACTGAACTACAGGTGGCATAGACATTAAGATAGATTCAGTACGACCGCCAGAGTGCAGTCCGAAGATGGTGCCACGATCAAAGATGAGGTTGTATTCCACATAACGCCCACGGCGATATTCTTGGAAAGACTTTTCCTCAGGAGTAAAGGCATCTTGGTAGCGTCGCTGAACAATGGGTAGATAGGCATCAATAAATGCATCACCTACTGCACGAGTCATCGCAAAACTCTTCTCAAATCCTAATTCATTAAAGTCGTCAAAAAATACGCCACCAATGCCACGTGGTTCTTCGCGATGCTTGAGATAAAAGTATTCGTCACACCACTTTTTAAAGCGGGGGTAGAGTTCATCGCCAAAAGGATCTAAGGCATCTTTAGCAGTTTGATGAAAATGTTTACAGTCTTCATCAACGCCGTAATAGGGCGTGAGATCGAAGCCGCCCCCAAACCACCATACAGGCTCTTTATCTGGTGCTTGCGCAATAAAGCAGCGCACATTCATATGGGTGGTTGGTACTTTAGGATTATTAGGATGAAAAACCAAGGAGACCCCCATGGCTTCAAAGCTGCGACCCGCAACTTCAGGGCGGTGGTGTGAGGCAGAAGGAGGCATTTGATCACCACGCACGTGTGAGAAACCAACCCCACCTTTTTCGAGAATATTCCCGCCATCCAAAATACAAGTGCGACCATAACCTTTAAGCTTGCTATCTTCAGGCTTATGCCATTCATCAGCAACAAAGGCTTTGCCATCTAAGTCACCCATTGCGGCGGTAATGCGATCTTGCAGCCCCAGAAAGTATTCTCGGAGTGCTGCGATATCGATTTGAGCTTGCTGTGTAGTCAAGGAGCGTACTTTGCGTTGATTTATTTAAGGGCACGATAGCCAATATCTTTACGATATTGCATGCCATCAAAGTGAATATGATTAATCGCTTCGTACGCTTTTTGTTGGGCGCCCCGAACGGTATCTGCAAGACCGACAACACACATCACGCGACCGCCAGAAGTCACTAGCTTGCCATCTTGCAATTTGGTTCCAGCATGGAAAGTGATTTGGTCTTCAGTATCTGCTGGGATGCCAGTAATGACATCCCCATTTCGTGGCGTGTCGGGATAGTTATGGGCAGCTAGCACTACACCTAAGGCTGTACGACGGTCCCAATCCAGATCTACCTCATTGAGCTTGCCATCGACAGCATGATCTAAAGCGTCTACCAGATCACTACGTAGACGTGCCATGATGGGCTGTGTCTCGGGATCGCCCATGCGGCAATTAAATTCCAAAGTTTTGATCTTGCCATCGGGTGCAATCATCAAGCCAGCATATAAGAAGCCGGTGTATGGAATGCCATCAGCCTCCATGCCTTTCACTGTCGGCATGATGACTTCGCGTAAGGCTCGCGCATGAATTTCTGGGGTGACTACTGGCGCAGGAGAGTAGGCGCCCATCCCACCAGTGTTAGGACCTTGATCACCATCTAATAAGCGCTTGTGATCTTGGCTGGTTGCTAAAGCCAAAACGTGTTTACCATCTACTAAAACAATAAAGCTCGCTTCTTCACCCGTGAGAAATTCTTCAATCACTACCCGAGCGCCAGCGTTACCCAATTTGTTATCAGCCAGCATCATGTCCACTGCTGCATGGGCTTCTTCAAGAGACATTGCTACCACTACACCTTTACCAGCGGCCAGGCCATCCGCCTTAATGACGATTGGCGCGCCCTTGGCATCGATATAGGCGTGTGCTTGCAGTGCGCTGGAGAAAGTTTGGTAATCGGCAGTTGGAATGCCGTGACGCTTCATAAACGCTTTTGAGAAATCCTTCGAGGACTCCAATTGAGCAGCTAACTGAGTGGGGCCAAAAATGCGCAAACCATTGTTACGGAAGACATCCACAATCCCAGCAGCTAGTGGCGCTTCTGGGCCAACTACGGTGAGATGAATCTTTTCTCTTTTAGCAAAATCAGCTAATTCTTGTAGCCCAGTAATGGGTAGATTCTCAATCCCAGCGGTAGTTTGTTTAGCGGTGGCAGTGCCGCCATTGCCCGGTGCTACATAGACAGTTTGTACTTGAGGTGATTGTGCAAGCTTCCAAGCTAATGCATGTTCGCGTCCACCAGATCCAATCAGAAGAATTTTCATATTTGAAGATGTAAAGAGGGTTAAAGAGCAGCGTTCGTAAATACTTCTTGCACGTCATCTAAGTTTTCAAGCGCATCGAGTAATTTCTGCATACTCTCGGCTTGATCACCTTCCAATGCAATTTCTGTTTCAGGGCGCATCGCCACTGTGGCGAGTTCAGACTTCAAACCAGCCTTGTTAATTGCATCTTGCACCTTTGGAAAATCCGGCACAGGAGTAAGCACTTCAAGTGACCCGTCATCATGGCTAATAACATCTTCCGCGCCTGCATCAAGAGCAACTTCCATCAGTTGATCTTCATTGGTACCAGGAGCAAATAGCATTTGACCGCAGTGTTTAAAGAGAAAAGCTACAGAACCTTCGGTTCCCATATTGCCGCCATTCTTATTAAACGCATGACGCACTTCTGCAACAGTGCGAGTGCGATTATCGGTGAGGCAATCCACGATGACCGCAGCACCATTGATGCCGTATCCCTCGTAACGAATTTCTTCGTAGCTCACGCCTTCAAGCGAACCTGTGCCGCGCGCAATTGCTCTTTGCACATTGTCATTAGGCATATTGGAGTCTTTGGCTTTATCAATGGCTAAGCGCAAACGGGGATTGGTAGCAATATCGCCGCCACCTAATTTGGCAGCTACGGTAATTTCTTTAATGAGTTTGGTCCAAATCTTGCCGCGTTTTTCGTCTTGACGACCTTTGCGGTGCTGAATATTGGCCCATTTCGAGTGGCCGGCCATACGGGTAATTCCTTTTAATAATTTGGCTAGAGACCCTCATTTTAAGGTGTTCTAGGGTGGAGGTAGGGGGCTCTTAGCCAATTTTTGTTACACTCTCATGTCTTGGCTGTAACAAAACAGCAAATTGTGCAGAATTTCCACTGCAAACACCTGCCTCGGTGATGGAATTGGTAGACGTGCCGGACTCAAAATCCGGTGCCGCAAGGCGTGGCGGTTCGAGTCCGCCCCGAGGCACCACTCAACTGACATTGCAGCTGTTGAGCTTACTTTAAAGCTAGATTTCGTAGGAATCCGATTCGTTGGACATCGCCTGCTCGACAATTTTCTTTGTTAGGGTGGGTGAGAATAGTTCTATGAAGGTGTACACAAATGAGCGCAGATAAGCGCCTTGTTTAACACCTAGATGAGTGACGTTGTTGCCAAATAAGTGCCCCACAGGAATCACTTTGAGATTGCGATCTCGATCAGTGTCGTACGCATGGCCTGCAACAATACCAATACCCATACCAGTTTCTACGTAGGTCTTGATCACGTCTGCATCAATTGCTTCCAAAATAATGTCTGGGTTTAAATTGCGTTGAGCAAAAGCAGCATCAATTTTGCTGCGACCAGCAAAGGCTTTGTCATAAGTGATGATAGGGTATTTAGCAATCTCTTCTAGTGTCACAGTGGCTTGATTAAGAAGCGGGTGACTCAAAGGTACCATGATGACGTGTTGCCATTGATAGCCCGGTAAAGCAAGGACTCCAGGGGTATTGGCGATGCCTTCAGTTGCTATCGCGATATCAGCACGATCATGAATGAGGAGTTCTGCAATTTGACCAGGGTTACCCTGTTGAATGCTGACACGTACCTTGGGAAAACGCTTCGTAAATTCAGTGAGTACTCTAGGTAGTGCATAGCGTGCTTGAGTATGCGTTGTAGCAATTACAAAGTTGCCTTGATCTTGGCTCGCAAAATCTTTACCAACCCGCTTGAGAGTTTCTACCTCATCGAGGATGCGCTCTATCGAAAGCAAAATTCTTTTGCCGGGTTCGGTGAGAGAGCGAATGCGTTTGCCATGACGACGAAAGATCTCCACACCCAATTCATCTTCAAGCTCAATAATGGCCTTGGACACTCCAGGCTGAGAAGTAAAGAGCGCCTTTGCGGCAGTAGTTAAATTAAAGTTTTGTCTGACGGCTTCGCGGACAAAGCGGAATTGATGGAGATTCATATGGATTCCTATCTATATATCTACAAAGATATAGGAATCAAATTCTAAATGAATTTTGGGTATTAGGCCTTAGAAACCCAGCGTAATCCGACTAATGCTAGGAGGAAATACAGCAAAGGCGGGATCAAGGCAGTCATAAATGCAGGCCATGAGCCCAGTAAACCTACATTTGAGAACAGTGAGTTAAAGAGTTGAAAACTCATCCCCAGCATGATTCCACCAAATACTTTGATACCCACACTTCCGGCACGTACTTTTAAGTAGGCAAAAGGCAGGGCTAAAGCAAGCATTACAAAAATCGTAAAGGGGTAAACCACTTTTTTCCAAAAAGCGATGGAGTGACGTTGGGCATCTTGTTTATTCTCCCGTAAATGAGAAATGAATCGACCCAAACTCACGATAGACATTTTTTCTGGACTAATCAGTAACACGTTCAAAATTCGCGGCGTGACTTCAGATTCCAAAGTCAGAATGGGGTGTGTAAATGTTTGCGCAGAAAAGACTGGATTCAAGGGATCTGTTTGTTTGGTTTCTTTGAAGCGCGTTTCAGTAACATCATTGAGTACCCAGATGCCTGTTTCATCGAACTGACCTGATACTGCGCTACGAATGGAGAGAAGATGGTAGGTGTCATCAAACTCATACATCCGTATATTGTGGATCTCATTATCTTTATCTACGGTGCCCACGTTTACATACCGCACTCCGGGGCGTACTGGACCGCTGCCATCTTCGTCGCGCAGACGATCTTTCACCCAGACGCCGGTTCTAAATTGAGATGAATAAGTAGACCCTAGAGCCTTCATTCGAATTTGCTCGGATTTTGCTTCGGTAAATGGTCCAACCCACTCACTCATGACAAGTGTGAGGACAATCAGTGGCAGAGAAATCTTGGCAAGAGTAATCAGGCCACGCTTGACGTCTAATCCTGCAATGCGCAGAATTGTGAACTCAGATTGACTTGCCAGCATGGCAAACACATAGATGCTCCCAATCAATCCAGCAATCGGAATAATTTCAGAGATCCGACTCGGTGCTTTCAAAAGCACGTGCAACAGTGCTAAAGGAAGCGTATATCCGCCTTGTACTGAGCCCAGCTCGCTCAAAATATCAAAGAACAAAAACAAGGCAACTAGCGCAAACAGAATAAAACCAAATGCCGCATAAATTTGCTTGGCTAAGTAACGCTCGTAGATGAATGGAAAGAGCAATTTCATTTGCGACCAAGCCTTGCGGGTAGTTGTCGCTGCCACCATTTGAGGGATGGGTTAATACGATTGCGGATTAGGAATAGCGCAATGAGTAGTGCAAGTAGATGGATTGGCCAAATGCCAATCAACATACTCAACTTGCCTTTTGCAACAAAGTTCTGCGTGAGATTGAGTAGATTGCTATAAATTAAATAAATTAAGACTGCATAGAACATCGCAGTGTAGTTACCCAATCTCGGATTCACGTAGGCTAAGGGAATCGCAATCAGAACAAGGCCAAGCGCCATGAGCGGAAGACCAATGCGCCATAAAAGTTCGGCGCGGTTTGGATTGAGCATATCTGGGCTAGTGTCATTTAAGAGCTCTGAGATAGTTTTTTCTCGATCCCGTGGGGCTGGAGCCAAAGCCTCCTTACTCCGAATCTTTGTGCTGTATTCATCAAATTCTAGAATTCTGAAATCGGGCTGGGTAGGCTGGCCTTCATAGCGGCGGCCATGGTGTAGAACGATGGATTTTTCGCCACCCTGAGAGTTTTGCACAAAGCCAGTTGCGGCAACGGCTACGCTTAGGCGCCCATTTTTTGAGTCGGCAACGAAGATATTTTTTACTTCGTTTTTATCAATATCGAGTTCCTCAATAAAGAACACCCGTTCTGCTTTGGCGGATTCTTTGAATTGACCAGCGCTCACCATTGAGACGTCATCACGTTGTTGGAAGCGTTGGCTAATCAGGGTTGATTCTCGATTTGCCCAAGGCCATACAAACAAGGCCAACAATGCAATGATGATGAGAAGAGGAGTAGCAAATTGCAAAATAGGACGAATGAGATTCGTAATGCTCAGACCGCTGGCAAACCAGACGATCATTTCAGAGTCTTTGTACCAACGAACAAGAACAATTAAGACTGCTACAAACAGCGACACCGTCAGCAATACCGCAAGGTAACCCAAAGTAGCCAGCGCTATTAATACCAGCGCATCTTCAGGGTTGACTGTGCCGTTAGCTGCATAGCCCAAAATTCGGATCACTAGGGTGGTCACCATAATGGTGACCAAGACCAAAAATACCCCACCAGTCGTAAAACTGAGTTCGCGGCGGAGGGCTTGGTGGAAAATCATGCTTTGGTAGATGGCTCTGGGAATTTGGGAGTGGGGCTTAAATGGCTTATATTGGTGTAGATAAAAGAAGAAGCTCTACTGTCGGAGGATAATGGATAAAAGAGCCATTTCCTGAATTTATACCCCTTTGAATCGACCAAAACACTGCAATAGATTATGACCATTCAATTTAGTACCAAGATTTTCCCTCAAGCCGACCTCCAGAGTCCAAAACTCCTCAAATCTGGCCTGAAAGGCTTGTTAGCCCATAGTTCCGATTGTTTGGTGTTGGCCTTTTCCAAGGCGGATTTTGACGCACTCAGCGGCACTAAGAATGCAAAGCATAAGGCTGGGCTTCTCGTTGAGCTTGATCAGTTCCTTAGTGGTGCTGTCGGGCATGCCCTTTCTCTTGGCGATCTTGATGTGAAGCAATCGTCAGTTTGCCTATTGCGTGCGGATAAGACTTGGGTGGCAAATGGAGTGAAGGCTAAACGTGTTCTCTTGATTGGTTTGGGTGATAGCCATGTCGCAGGTGAGCGCAATTTAGTGAGCTTTTCAAAGGTGGCGCGTGCGGGATTAAAAGCACTCAGCGGCGGGTCGATTCAAAGTGCTCTATGGTTTGTACCCAGCTTTACTCATCATGCAGAATTGCTTGCTGAAGAAGTACGCTTATGTATTCAGTATGCAGGTGATCAGGCCTATCGTTTTGGGGTTCGTCAACCTACTATGAAGCACAAGGCAAAAGATAAAGCAGATTCTTTTAAGCATCTAGTATTCGCGGGCAACAATGCTTGCGCAAAACCATTGAAGGCTGCTGTTGAGCAAGGTATTGCGATGACTGAAGGCATGCATCTCGCAAAAGACCTAGGCAATCTTCCTCCCAATGTGTGTACCCCGACCTATTTAGCCAAGACTGCTCAAGGCTTGAGCAAAAAGGCTGGTCTTAAAGTAGATGTACTGGGACGCAAGCAGATAGAAGCCCTAGGTATGGGTTCGTTTCTATCGGTAACTCAAGGCTCTGAGACCCCTCCGCAATTTATTGTGATGCGTCATCAGGGGGGTAAAGCTGGTGAAGCACCCATTGTGTTGGTGGGCAAGGGGATTACCTTTGACACCGGTGGTATCTCATTGAAGCCGGGCGAAGCCATGGATGAAATGAAGTACGACATGTGTGGTGCTGCTTCAGTGATTGGGACTCTGTATGCAGCGGGTTTGATGAAGCTCAAAAAGAATGTGATTGGCGTTATTCCAAGTTGCGAGAACATGCCATCGGGTCGAGCGACTAGACCGGGCGATATTGTGAAAAGCATGTCTGGTCAAACAATTGAGATTCTCAATACGGATGCAGAAGGGCGTTTAATACTCTGTGATGCCCTAACTTACGTTGAGCGCTTTAAACCTAAAGCGGTTATTGATATTGCCACTCTGACTGGTGCTTGTGTGATTGCTTTAGGGCATGTACACAGCGGCTTATTCTCGGAGGATGAAGACTTGGTGTCCGCTTTAACTAAAGCGGGTAATGCTTCACTGGATACTGTTTGGCGTCTCCCTTTAGATGCCGCTTACCACGAGCAATTAAAGTCGAATTTTGCGGATGTAGCCAATATTGGCGGTCGGCCTGGCGGCAGCATTACGGCGGCTTGCTTCTTGTCGCGGTTCACTGAAAAGTACAAGTGGGCCCACTTAGATATTGCAGGGACTGCTTGGAAGAGTGGCGCAGCTAAAGGTTCAACAGGTCGTCCAGTGCCTTTGCTGGTGAATTATTTGCTCGAGTCTAAGTAATTTATTTAAGTTCACATGGCGCGCATCGACTTTCACAGTAATGTTGGGGATAAGCTGGAATACGCTTGCCGCTTAACGCGCAAGATTTGGAGTGCTACACCTGCTGGGCAAGCAGTGCGTAATATTGTGATGATTGGTGAAGCTGCAGATTTGAAAAAATTAGATGCATTACTTTGGTCTTTTAGTGCAACTGACTTTTTGCCCCATTGCTTTATTGATGACGAAGCTGCCACTGAGACTCCCATCGTATTAACGGACGACTTTTCTTCTCCTGCGCTACAAAATATTCCTCATGCAGATGTGATGATTCATTTGGGGATGCGCATGCCCAAGGATGTTCCTACATTAGTGGCTCGCTTTCCCCGAATTGTGGAAGTAGTGACAGTCAATGAAGCAGAGCGCTTAGCTGGGCGTGAGCGCTATAAAGCCTATCGCGAGTTGGGTCACGAGCTGCATAACTTTGACCAGTCCAAGAGTTAATTTGAATGTTCATTCATCCTCAGTTTGATCCTGCAGCGATTCGTATTGGATCGTTCGCAGTCCATTGGTATGGTTTGATGTACCTAATGGCTTTTGCGCAGTTCTTGCTCTTAGGTCGTTTGCGCATTCGTGCACCTCGTTATCAAGCTCTCGGCTGGACTTATAAAGACCTTGAAGACTTGCTTTTTGCAGGTGTTCTGGGGGTTGTGCTCGGCGGGCGCTTGGGTTATGTACTATTTTATATGCCTGGCTTTTATCTTTCACACCCCTTGAGTGTTTTTAAAATCTGGGAAGGCGGCATGTCTTTCCATGGAGGTTTGTTGGGAGTTTTAGTGGCTATGTATTGGTTTGCCAAAAATAGAAAGACCAGTTTCTTTGTGGTGAGTGACTTAGTAGCGCCACTCGTACCATTTGGTTTGGCATTTGGGCGCTTGGGTAATTTCATTAATGGTGAGCTCTGGGGCAGACCTACTGATCTTCCCTGGGCAATGGTCTTTCCTTTAGTGGATAGCATCCCGCGTCATCCATCCCAGATCTATCAGATGCTTGGTGAAGGTGTCTTATTGGGTATTGTGTTGTGGATCTATTCCAGCAAACCCCATCGTATTGGCCAAGTTTCAGGACTTTTTCTTCTAGGTTATGGAGTTTGCCGATTCTTAGCTGAATACGCTCGAGAGCCAGATGCTTTCTTGGGTCTTCTTGGGCTTGGGCTATCTATGGGGCAATGGTTATGCCTGCCAATGATTTTCTTGGGTATTTACCTGATGACTATATTTAAATCGAAGGCCGCTGCATAAGCTGATGCTGAACGAAGAACTCACCCTTCGTAAGCTGGAGATTCTGTGCTCTTTTGTGAGGACTGGAAGTCTCACCAAAACTGCCGATGAGTTGCACTTAAGCGCAGTCAGCATTCACAAGGCGCTTCATTCTTTAGAGGTCGGCATTGCATGTCCTTTATTCGTTAAGGAAGGGCGGCAACTGAAGCCTTTGCCTGCAGCGCTTTATCTGGCTGAAGCCAGTAGCGAGTGGCTGGGAGATATGGAGCGCATTCTCAAGAAGGCGAGAGCTAAAGCAGGCGTTGAGAGCAGTCAAATTCGCTTAGGCTCGATGTATTCCCTAACGGCCAACATCATTCCGCGATTGATTATGGGTACCAAAATTCGTAGGCCTGAATTGGATATTGATTTGTATCTGGGTTCGAATGAAGATCTCATGAAGAAGTTATCAGAAGGGGCGGTAGATGCGATAGTCATTGCAGTTCCCTCAGAAAATTTGCCAGAGGGGGTGCAGGTAGTTCCCTTGTTTGAGGATCAACTGTATTTGGCTTCATCGAAGAAAAGTAAACCCTTGCAATCCAGTGTTGATTTATCTGAATACAAAGATGAGAAATTTATGACCTTGCAGGACGGTTTCGCAACGACTGCAGGTTTTTACGAGGCCTTTCGCTTGGCTGGTTTTGAGCCGAGTGTTGTGATGAAAGTAGGCGATATTTTTTCCCTGATGAATATGGTTTCGGGTGATTTGGGAAGGTCGCTGCTGCCTGGAAGAGTCAAGGCTTTAATGGGCGATGCTCTAGACTTCACCCCTCTAATGCCAAAATATCAGGTCTTTCAGCATATTGCCCTTATGTACCTTCAGGCTAATGAAGCCAACCCCAATGTTTTAGCCTTAGCGGCTGAAACCCGTATGTTGCAACGCAATAATAATTAAGCACTCCAAAACTTTGCTAATATTCATTAACTTAAAGTTAATGAATATGAATCTGCGTTAATTGATTCTGACATCAAGCGGTAATAAATTGAATTGGTCTATTTACGGACTGATTTTTTAAAGAGATCTACATGCTTGAAAAGTTAGCAAAAGCCCGTTACTTATCTCGCCTTACCGGCGCAGTGAATCGCTTGATATCTGAGCGAGGGGAGTCTAATGCTGTCAGCATGGCAGATGAAGTGATTAACAATTACCGCAAGTTGTCAAAAGATCAGCACGCGAAGTTTTTCACATTCTTATTTCAAAAACTCAATCCGGATCCAGCAGCAGTGATGGCTGCAGCACAAAATTTTTCCGCAGAAGCCAACGCCAGAAACTATATTAAGTTACAACGTGTTGCTGAGCCACCAAGACAAGAGTTATTCCGTCGCTTAAATCGTGCCACCAATGGCACTGCTGCTCTTGTGGCAATGCGTCGTGATCTATTAGCGCTTCTTGAAAAGCAACCTGAATTAACGGCCGTAGATTTTGATTTACGGCACTTACTATCTTCCTGGTTCAATCCTGGTTTCTTAAAGATGCATCAGGTTGATTGGAAGTCTCCTGCAGAGATTTTGGAGAAGCTGATTCAGCATGAAGCGGTGCATGCGATTGATGGTTGGGATGACCTGCGCCGCCGCCTCCAGCCTGATCGTAGATGCTTTGCATTTTTCCATCCGCAATTACCTAATGAGCCATTAATCTTTGTTGAAGTAGCCTTGCTGCCAGATATTCCTGCGGTAATTACTCCGTTGGTCGATAAGAAAGCAGAGACTGTTCATCAAACTACAAACTATAAGGTTGCTGCGTTTTACTCGATCAGTAACTGCGAGCCTGGTTTGCGTGGTGTTTCGATGGGTAACTTTTTAATTAAGCGCGTTGCTGAAAAGTTGCATGCTGAATTTCCAGGATTAAAAACCTTTGTAACCTTGTCACCAATTCCAGGTTTTATTGACTGGGTTGCTGCCGGTGCTGATCTTGGTCCAGATAAAGCGGGCGCTCAACTGAAGCCAGCGATTCGGGTTGCTAAGGAGCAAGCTCTAGAAGCCTTGGGTTTAGCTAATCGCTCTTGGACGGAGAGATTGAGTGGTGGATGGCATCCAGATAATGCAACTGAAAAAGAAAAAAATGCTTTGCTAAGTTTGGCAAGTATTTATCTTGGATTAGGGTCTGCAGGCCGCAACGGTAATCCAGTAGCCAAATTCCATTTAGGTAATGGCGCAAGACTGCATCAGATTAACTGGGCTGCTGATCTCTCCCGCAAGGGATTGCGTCAATCTGCTGCGCTGATGGTGAACTATTTGTATGATCTCTCCGCAGTTGAGGAGAATCATGAGCGATTTACACAGGGTGAAATTGATTATTCGCGTGCAGTTGGTCGTTTAATGGCACCTTGATGGGGATGAAAGTAAGATTTAAAGCAGTTTAAGCAATATATAGCTGGAGGAGATGTTCTAAAGCAGAATTCATAGAGTATTCGCTTTAGAATGAAAACAAAGAAGCTGGGCGCTAAGATCCGGCAATTTATAAGTAGTTTGAATAAATATAAAGACAAGAAATTAGGAGATCAATATGAGCAATGAATTCAATTCAGGATCTGGCGCATCTAAACCAAATGCACTGCGCCGCCAATTGTTGGCGAGTTCTGCAGCGCTGCCTTTAGCTGGCGTAATGGGCTATAGCCCAAATATCAATGCACAAGGCGCCACAAAAACCTTAAATATTTCTCATCAGTTTCCTGGTGGAACCATTCAAGCAGGCGATTTTAGAGATCGCTTGTGTCGTAAATTTGCTGAGTCCGTAGAAAAGCGCACTAAAGGCGCGCTGAAGTTTCAGGTTTATCCTGGATCATCCCTCATGAAAACCAATGCCCAATTTAGTGCAATGCGTAAGGGTGCTCTAGATATTTCATTGTTCCCGATGCCCTATGCCGGCGGTGAAGTTTCTGAGCTCAATATTGGATTGATGCCAGCACTGGTGAGTAGCTATGAGCAGGCTGCAAAATGGAAAACTGCTGAAGTAGGGCGCATGCTGACCAAGATCTTAGAAGATAAGGGTATTGTGATTCTCAGTTGGGTTTGGCAGGCGGGTGGCGTTGCCAGCCGATCCAAGCCAATCGTCCTTCCGGAGGATGTAAAGGGCATGAAAATCCGTGGTGGTAGCCGTGAATTTGATTTGATGCTCAAAGCTGCAGGCGCATCTGTTATTTCTTTGCCATCCAATGAAATCTACGCAGCCATGCAGACCGGTGCAATGGACGCGGCATTTACTTCTTCAACCAGCTTCATGTCTTTCAAGCTGGAAGAGTTGGCAAAAGCATTTACTAGTGCCCGCAATAAATCCTATTGGTTCATGCTTGAGCCACTCATGATGTCCAAACAAATTTTTGATGCATTACCAAAAGATCAACGCGATGCTTTGATGGCTGCGGGTGCTGAGATGGAAAAATTTGGTATGGAGCAGGCCAAGGACGATGATAAAACAGCGGCACTGGCTTATGCAAGAGCAGGCAGCAAGGTGACAGATATCGATACAGCAATCGTGGATAAGTGGAAAGCCATTGCGCGCGATAGTGCTTGGAAGGATTACGCCGAAAAGAATGAAAGCTGTGCGGCATTACTCAAAGCAGCAGAAAAAGTGACCTAATCCATGACTCAACTTTTACAAGCGACCGACCGCTTCATGTCGGGATTAAACAAGCTAATGGTGTTATTTGGCTCTTTAGCATTGGTGGCAGCATCTGTGATATTGAGTTACAGCGTTGCCTCACGTGCCTTCTTTGGGGCTACGACAGACTGGCAAGATGAAGCAGCTGTATTTTGCTTGGTGGGCGCGACATTCCTATGTGGTGCCTATGTTCAGGAGATACGGGGTCATGTTGGAATCTCAGCAATCTCAACCATGTTGCCGAGGTCTATCAATCGTGTGCGGATTTTGCTAATTGATATCGCTTCCTGTGCCTTCTGTGCCTTTTTTGCATGGAAGTCGTGGGCCTTGTTTCATGAGGCCTGGATTGATGGTCAAGTCACATCCTCTTCATGGGCCCCGCCGCTGTGGATTCCTTACATCATGATGTCGATTGGTATGAGCTTATTGGCATTTCAAATCTTGCTCCAAGCGTTTGGAGATGTATCTAATCCAGGCAAAGGGGAATAAGCATGTCAATTATGATGCTCGGTTTATTGTTTGCAGTAGTCACGCTACTCATTATGTTTTCAGGAATGCCAATCTCTTTTGCATTGGGTTCTGTTGCAGTGGTCTTTATGTTTTTCTTCATGCCATCATCCTCTTTGGATACGGTTACCCAAAACGTTTATGAAGAAATGGCAAGTATCACCTTGCTCTCAATTCCGCTCTTTATTTTGAAGGGTGCTGCGATTGGTCGTTCACGTGCCGGTCAAGATTTGTATGAGGCTTTGCATGTATGGCTAGGCAAAGTTCCAGGTGGCCTTGGCGTGGCAAACGTGTTAGCTTGCGCCTTATTTGCTGCAATGGCGGGCTCAAGCCCAGCAACCTGCTCTGCAATTGGTAGCGCAGGTATTCCAGAAATGCGTAAGCGTGGTTATTCCCCTGGTTTGGCTGCAGGCATTATTGCTGCTGGTGGCACTCTAGGTATTTTGTTGCCACCATCGATTACGATGATTCTGTACTCTGTTGCGGCAGAGCAATCATTGGGGCGTTTGTTCCTTGCTGGTATTGGCCCTGGCTTGATGTTGGTATTGTTTTTCTCGATCTATACGGTTTACCGCTTCCGCAAGGAATACAACTTGGCTTTAGAGGCTGTTAAAGTTGGCGCGCCTCGCCAGCCAATCTTGGAGCGTCAAACCTACACCATGCAGCAGAAGATGAGTTCGCTGCCCCGGGTACTGCCATTTTTGGTTCTCTTGATTGGTGTGATGATTGCCTTGTATGGTGGTTATGCAACGCCATCAGAAACTGCTGGCCTTGGTGCAATTCTGGCCTTTGCTTTGATCGCCGGTATTTACAAGATGTGGCGTGTTAAAGATTTATCACCTTTGCTGAATGCAACGATCAAAGAGTCCACCATGTTGATGTTCATCATCGGTATGTCACTCCTGTTCTCCAATGTGATGAGTCATTTGCACCTTAGTCAATCTGCAGCCCAAGCCATCGTTGATTTAGGCTTTGGTCGTTGGGGGCTATTGGCAGCTATCCTGACTTTGGTGGTGATTTTGGGTTTCTTCTTGCCTCCAGTTTCGATCATTTTGATGACTGCTCCCATTTTCTTGCCACCCCTCAGAGCTGCTGGCTTTGATTTGGTCTGGTTTGGTGTCGTCATGACGATTGTGATGGAGACTGGATTGATTCACCCTCCAGTAGGACTCAACATTTTTGTGATTAAAAACATTGCTCCTGATATTTCGCTCAACGAGATTATTTGGGGTGTGTTCCCATTCGTGATCATCATGATTCTTTCCGTTGTTTTGCTCTGCTTCGTACCAGAGATTGCAACTGGATTGTCTGATCTTGTCATGGGCCCAGCCAAACTGCATTGAAAGCATATTGATCAATAAGTCCTTTAGGAATTTTCATGAATTTGTACTCGGTATTGGAAAAAGGTTTTCCAAAAGATAAAAAAGCTTGTGCATTGGAAACGCATGACGGTTTGTATTACTCATGGGGCGACCTAGAGGGTGCAACTGCTAAGTTAGCCAATTTACTCAAGAGCCTGAAGCTCCCTGTGGGCTCTCGTGTCGCGGTTCAAGTGGAGAAATCCCCAGAGGCGCTTTTCTTGTACCTGGCTACCATTCGTGCAGGCTATGTCTATTTGCCTCTCAATACCGCTTATCAAGCTGCTGAAATCCAATACTTCATTGAGAATGCCGAGCCTGCAGTGATGGTGTGCAGTAGTAAGAATTATTCTTGGGTATCCAAGGTCGCATCTAAAGCAGGTACAAATCATGTTTTCACTTTGGATGAAAACCGCACGGGTACCTTACTTGAGCGTGCAGCTGGTCTAAGCGACTCATTTAAAACTGTCGTCACTAAAGATGATGATTTGGCAGCAATCTTGTATACCTCTGGTACTACAGGGCGTAGCAAGGGCGCAATGCTGACCCATAAAAACCTCTACAGCAATGCTCAGGTCTTGCAAAAGTTCTGGGGCTGGAAAAAGGGCGACGTGCTATTGCATGCATTGCCAATCTTCCATGTACATGGCTTATTTGTAGCAGCACATGGCGCTTTGATCAATGGCAGCAAAATGATTTGGTTGCCTCGCTTGGATATCGCACAGTTGCTTCACCACATGCCACAGTCAACTGTCATGATGGGCGTGCCTACCTTCTATGTTCGCTTATTAGCAGATAAAGGTTTCAATAAAAAAGTTGCCCGCAATATGCGCTTGTTTGTTTCTGGATCCGCACCGTTGCTGACAGAAACCTTCAATTCATTCAAAGAGGTTATTGGTCAGCCAATTCTTGAGCGTTATGGCATGAGCGAAACCGTGATGTTGGTTTCCAATCCTTACAAAGGTGCGCGAGTGGGCGGATCTGTGGGACTACCTCTCCCTGGCGTTAAGGTTCGCGTAGTAAATGAAAATAATAAGCCATGTGGCGTAAATGAAATTGGCAGCATTCAGGTGAAGGGCCCCAATATATTCAAGGGCTACTGGCGTATGCCTGAGAAGACCGCTGAAGAATTTACTAAAGACGGCTGGTTTAAGACGGGTGACGTCGGACGTTGGGGTGGCGACGCTAATGGCGGCAAGGCTCCGAATGACTATCTCTGCATTGTTGGTCGCAGCAAAGATTTGATTATTTCTGGTGGTTACAACGTGTATCCAAAAGAAATTGAAGGCTTTATCGATGACATGGATGGTGTCGATGAGAGTGCAGTGATTGGCATTCCGCATCCAGACTTTGGTGAGGCGGTGATGGCAGTCGTAGTACCTAAAGCCGGCGCAAAGTTAAATGCTGACTCCATGATCGCAACTCTGAAAACTCAGATTGCTAATTTCAAGATACCAAAACGTTTAGAGATTGTGAGCGACCTACCGCGTAATGCAATGGGTAAAGTGCAGAAGAATATTTTGCGTGAGCAGTACGCTAAATAATTTCGTTGGGTATTAAAAACCAAACGCCTTGCGGCTTTCATTGAACATGAAGGCTGCAAGGAAAAATAACATGATGCCAAAAACACGCTTGAGTTGAGCGACATTCAGTTTTCTGGCCATCTTTGCTCCCCAAGGGGCAGTGAAAATACTAATTACAACAATGCAGGCGACTGCAGGCAGATAGACAAAGCCTAGCGAGCCAGCTGGTAGATTAGGGTTGCCCCAACTACCATACATATACCCAATCGTCGCTGCAGCAGCAATCGGTAGTCCTAAGCCAGAGGAGCTGGCCATTGCGGTGTGGGGCTTTACATTGCACCAAAGCATAAATGGGATAGTGATGAATGCGCCGCCTGCACCAACCAAGCTGGCTAGAGCGCCCGCAAATGTGCCAAAGCCAAATAAGCCTAAGGGTCCTGGAAGATCTCGTCCTGCTTTTGGCTTTTTATTGAGTAGCATCTGGATGGATGTGTAGACAATAAAGATGGCGAAAAATAAAGAGAGCCAAGAGGTTTTGATGGCTTCAAATAATTCACTGCCACCCACAAGACCGCCAAAAATCATTCCGGGGCTGAGTGAAGCAACCAACTTCCAATCAATTGAGCCATGCTTATGGTGAGCCCAAATGGCAGAAGAGGTAGTAAACAAAATAGTAGCCATACCAGTTGCAATGGCCATATGCACAATCACTGATTGACTAAATCCGAGATGATTAAATACCAGGATCATGAAGGGCACCAGAATCATGCCGCCACCAATGCCAAGAAGACCTGCTAAAAATCCAGAGATAGCCCCACATAAGAGGAGCATCAAGATATCGCTTAGTAACATGAATTCCCCGCCTTAGCCGCTAGGCCGTCATCCTGAACCCTAAGGTTCAAGGTGGAACGGCTACTCTGTTTCGGGTGCATTAAGGAGTTCAGGGAGTCACCAAGTCTAAGTTGGCACTGTGAACTACCGAAACGCTCACGCCCACAAGGTAAAGATCGTTCCGGATGCTTGCGCATCGGTTCAAGGAACTATTGGCCTTGGCGAACCAGGCAGGGAAAGGGTTTGCATCAAAGCATCCACTTGATCTTCGAGTGCACGAATTTCTGACTGAAGTCGAATGACTTCATCAGGGCTCACGTTGGAAGAGGGGGCTTGTTGCGTTTGTTTTTTTTGCAGAGTAATTAAGTCACCTGCAATTTTAAGGGCGGCCATCATGCTAGCGCGTTCAATGCTGCGATTACCGCCGCCAATAGCTAATTGAATTTGTTCATCTACTAACACGCAGGCTGCGCGCAGGAGGGGTTCATGCTCAGTGCTAGTCGCCAGCGTAATTTTTTGACCGGCAAGAGTTACTTCAATGCGTTGTTGGCTCACTATCATCCTCTGCGTTGGTGGGTGGAATAGCTTCACCAAGTAAATTTAATTGGCGACCATCGTTTTGTTCTGGAAGACGACTCAAGATGCGTTGCACGCGTTTTTGAGCATCCTCAATTTTGCCCTCAAGCTGCACGCGATTCTGCGTTAACTGCTTTACAGATTCAGAGATCGAATGGATCTTCTCGGCAATCCTTTTAAGGGATGCGCTCAGGGCATCAGTATCAATGTCAGTAGAGAGAGGGGTGGGCTCATTCATACTGGCATTGTAGACTGAAAAAAGCCTTTATTTCATGGCGTAGCGAAGGCCCACAAATACATTAGATCCAGCATTAGCGTAGCCGTAGCTGGTCTGATATTGTGAATTGAATACGTTATTCCACCTAATGAAAGTGGAGAGACCTTTTTCTATTTGGTAGCTCCCATAAAGGCCAACCAGGGTGTAGCTAGGTAGGTTATTCACATTTGCTGTTTGATCGGAATTGACGCCTCCCCATCTTGCTCCGGTTACTGTGACATTTGACCCAACATTAAATTTATTAAGCTTGTAATCAATCAGTAAATTGCCAACCCAATTTGCCCTATTGGGCACATCTAGACCTGTGGTTTGATCTACAGTACTCATTGCATCGGCAGACGCTTTCAGCGTTAAATTTGAAATTCTTGCGTCTGCGCCCAAAGAAGCGCCTTTAATTTGAACCAGGCTAAAGTTTGCTGGATAGGATTGTGAATAATATGCTGGGTTTGCGCATCCTAGGTTCGGATCACAATTAATGGGAATAATAAAATTCTCAATTCTATTTTGATAGGCGGTGAGATGTAGGCCGTAACTTTGTGTCTCATAATGAATTCCGCCTTCAACGTTTTTGTTTGTCTCCGGCTGCAAATTGATGTTCCCGTAACCCGGGTAGTAAAGATCACTAAATGATGGCGCTCTAAATCCAGTGCCGTAATTCACATTCACTCTAAATTCTTTGGTTAGAAAATATCCATACGCAGCACTGTAAGTAACCTTAGACCCATATTGAGAAATTTGGTCATTTCTAACTGAGAGGGTGGCGAGGTTATTGCCCCGTTTTAATTCGTAAGCACCAGCAATGGAGTTAGTGGTTCGAAGTTGGCTGACATTGATATTGTTGCATGCACCTGCTGGACCATATCCGCAGTATGTCGAATAAGCCGAATTATCCATATTGGCATATTGCATATTTCGTTCTAACAGAACTTGCAATTTATCTGGACCAATTTTGATATCGTTTTGCCAAAGAAAATCATAGGCCGGCGTAACTAATTTGTCATTGCTTTGAGGAGTATTCGCTTGAGTTGCATTCGTTGAACTCGACATCTGAAACAGACTATTCCAGATATCCGTTACTTGATTTCGTGAGTAGGCAGAAAATACGGACAACTGGTTTACACCGCCGTTTACTGCTGCAGCCCCACCTAAATAATCGTAGCTTGGATATTGCCAATTGTTTTTGCTAGCAAATATTTTGAAACCCAGTTCTTGTCCTTGCGACCAAGTATTGGATATAGACCCAGTGGTTCCTATTCTGGTGTAGCCAGTCGCAACTGTAGGGTATGGCCCCCACCCACGATAATTTGCGCCACTGGGGTTAGCTGGATTGTTACTGGCAACGGTGTTAAACCCAGCTGAATTTTCTTGGCTTACCCCAATTGAATATTGGGTTGATTTCTCGCTTCCCAAGGATCCTGAGACGGATGCACTTGAAATGCTAGTGTTATAGGAGCCGTATCCTGCAGAGACATCAAACTCTGTTGCTGCACTGCCTTTCTTGGTAAAGATTTGCACTACACCACCCATTGCATCTGAGCCATAAAAGGTGCTTTGAGGGCCATAAATGATTTCAATATGATCTATTAGGGAGAGTGGAATAGAGTTCCATATAGCCCCGCCTCCAACAGAATCAATTTTCACGCCATCTATCAGAATTAAACTTTGAGCATTACTTGTGCCTCTTAAGTAAACGCTCGAAATATTTCCAGACCCACCGGAGCTCGATATCTGAACTCCTCTTTGTTGTTGAAGCAAATCAGGAAGGCTTGATTGCGCTGAATTTTCAATTTCATCTCTACTGATGTATGTGTAGTCTGCCAACACATCATTGCCTGACTTAGGCGTCCTCGTTGCAGTAACAATAATCGGATTGATTGGGTCTAGAGAATTGGTTACCGAAACACTAGAACTATTCTGCGCCTCTGTTGCGCCGCCATAAATAACTAGCCCGGCACAGAGAAGGGTGCCAAAGTGTTTGCTACTGAACTGCTGTTTCATTCTTGACTTTCTGTGATCGAATGCCTAGCTCACCTCCCCGTAAGCTGGGTCGAACAGAATTTCTCGTGCAGGAGATTGGCGTCAATTTGGCGCAAGATCGATAGACCAAGAGCTTCACTGGCGCGCGAAGGTCCCCGTCCGCGAAATTCCACCTGTCTTGGCCGGTATCCGGGCTAGTAAATCTCAGAATTTGGCCTTCCCATGCGATTGACGCGCACAGTGGCGTTCAAATTCCTGACCTCCAAAACTGCTGCTGAAGAGGCATTTACTTACCGTTGCGGGGGCAGCACACGTTTAGTGTTTCCCGTTTAACCTTATTGCATTGCAATAAAGCACCACGACCTCTCAATTCTAGCCTATTTGGGGGTATTTACTGTGAAATTCAGGGTAAAAAAGCCTACAATAATGGGTCTAGGATTAAGGATTCATGACCGCATTAGACAAGCACCCCGAAAAAAACCTGATTCGCCTGCAGCTGAGTCAAAACTCCGTTCTCAGCAGCTTGAGTCCGGAAGAAATGGCTGAACTAGAGAGCCATTTGGAGATCTCGGACCTCAAGAAATCAGAAATCCTGCTGCATCAAGGTGATCACCAGATGGAGCAGTACTTTGTGCTCGATGGCATTCTGAAGCGGATTGTTTCTAGCTCTGATGCAAAAGAAATGATTCTGCGTTTTGCCATCGAAAAGGATATTGAGACCAGCTATGCTGCCTGGCGCCTTAAAACGGCCGCACCTTATAGCATTGCGAGTGTCACCAAAGCCCGTGTAGCTCGGATGCCCCTCAAAAAATGGGCTGAGTTTTTAGAGCAACATAAACCCCTCAAGGAAAGCTTTGAGTTCGAGGTCATGCGCTTAATGAGTGAGATCATGGCTCATACCATTACCCTGCATATGCTCGATGCCCCGGGCCGAGTAGAGCGCTTCTTACGTAAATACGAGGACTTGTTTGAGTTGCTCCCCAAAAAGGAGCTGGCGGCCTATCTGAACCTCTCCCCTGAGACCCTGAGTCGCCTCAAAACAAAGCATAAAGAGCTTTTTATCTGAGCTTGCACCCCCAAGATTTAGGGGGAAATTGACCGAAGTCAATGATGATCCACACCCCCGAGCCTAATATTCGTTACTGCCTAGGCGGGAACAATACCCGTTGTGCAATTAATAACTTGATTGGAGACACTAGCGTAAGCTAAATTGCTAAGAGCTCATGAAGAGCCAAATTTGCAATTGACAAAAATACTATGACAACAGATAACCAAAACACACAATTAACTGATGGCTTTCATCTCGTCATTGACGCCTTGAAGGCGAATGATCTCAATACAATTTTCGGTCTTGTTGGTATTCCAATTACAGACTTATGCCGTTTAGCGCAAGCTGAAGGGATACGTTTTATTGGTTTCCGTCATGAGCAGCATGCCGGTAATGCTGCGGCAATTGCGGGTTACATGACACAAAAGCCTGGTATCTGCATGACAGTTTCTGCACCTGGCTTCTTGAACGGTTTGACAGCCTTGGCTAATGCCACAGTGAACTGTTTCCCAATGATTTTGATTTCTGGTTCTAGCGAGCGTGAGATCGTTGACTTGCAGCAGGGTGATTACGAAGAGATGGATCAGCTCAATGCGGCGAAGCCTTACTGCAAAGCGGCATATCGTATTAATCACATTGAAGATATTGGCATCGGTTTTGCGCGCGCTATTCGTGCAGCCGTTTCTGGTCGTCCAGGTGGCGTGTACTTGGACTTGCCAGCACAGTTGCTCAGTCAAACCATGCCAGTGGAAGAAGCCAAGAAATCTATTTTCAAGGTAATCGATCCTGTTCCACGTCAAATCCCAGCTGCTGATGCTGTGGCTCGTGCCTTAGATGTTCTCAAAGGCGCTAAGCGTCCATTGATCCTCTTGGGTAAAGGCGCAGCTTATGCACAGGCGGATAAAGAGATTCGTGATTTGATCGAGAAGTCTGGCATTCCTTACTTGCCAATGTCGATGGCCAAAGGTTTATTGCCTGATAACCATCCACAATCTGCTTCTGCCGCGCGCTCTTTTGTATTGGCTGAAGCTGATGCCGTTATGTTGGTCGGTGCGCGTTTGAACTGGTTGCTTGCACACGGCAAAGGCAAAACCTGGGGTAAAGATCCAAAGAAATTTATTCAAATTGATATTCAAGCCAACGAAGTGGATAGCAACGTACAAATCGCCGCTCCATTGATTGGTGATATCGGTTCATGCGTTGGTGAGCTCTTGAAGGGTATTGCTGCTGTTCCTAAGCCAAGTGCTGAATGGATTGCTGCAATTAATGAGAAGAAAGAGAAGAACACTGCGAAGATGGCAGAAACGCTTGCTAAAGAAGCAAACCCAATGAACTTCCACGGCGCATTGCGTGCAATTCGTGATGTGATCAAGAAGAACCCAGATGTGAACTTGGTAAACGAAGGCGCTAACACGCTTGACTATTGCCGAGCAATCGTGGATATGTACAAGCCACGTAAGCGTTTTGACTCTGGTACCTGGGGCATTATGGGTATTGGTATGGGTTATGCCATTGGTGCTGCAGTAATCAGTGATTTGCCAACTGTTGCCGTAGAAGGCGATAGCGCATTTGGCTTTAGCGGTATGGAGCTCGAAACGATTTGCCGTTACAACTTGCCTATCACCACAGTAGTTTTTAATAACAACGGCGTCTATCGTGGCACCGATGTAAATCCTACTGGTGGTGCTGATGTTGCCCCAACCGTTTTCGTAAAAGATGCACGTTACGACAAGATGATGGAAGCATTCGGTGGAGTGGGTTATTACGTTACTACTCCAGCAGAACTAGAGGCAGCTTTAACAGAAGCGATTGCAGCTCGTAAGCCAGCACTCATCAATGCTGTCATTGATGAAACTGCGGGTACTGAGAGCGGGCGTTTAACGAACTTAAACCCAGCTTCTACAGCTTCTAAGAAATAAGTTCATACAGGATTTAAGCCAGTAATAAAAAGATCATATTTTTGGAATACATTGAGTAACAAATAAGAAATAATTAAGGAGAAACAAACATGACTAAACCATTAGACGGCATTCGCATTATTGACTTCACCCACGTACAAGCAGGTCCTGCATGTACTCAGCTATTGGGCTTTTATGGTGCTGACGTCATTAAGGTAGAGCGTCCAGGATCTGGTGACGTAACCCGTAGCCAGTTGCGCGATGTGCCAGGTGCAGATGCTTTGTACTTCACTATGCTCAACGGTAACAAGCGTTCTTTAACTTTGGACACCAAAACGCCTGAAGGTAAAGAAGTGTTGGAAAAGATGATCAAGACCTCTGACGTCATGGTGGAAAACTTTGGCCCAGGCGCATTAGATCGTATGGGATTCTCTTGGAAGCGTATTCAGGAGCTGAATCCAAAAATGATTTTGGCTTCCGTTAAAGGCTTTAGCGATGGCCACTCATACGAAGACTTGAAAGTGTATGAGAACGTAGCGCAATGTGCTGGTGGCGCTGCTTCTACCACTGGTTTCTGGGATGGTCCTCCAACAGTTTCTGCTGCAGCGTTAGGCGACTCTAATACTGGTATGCACTTGGCAATTGGTATTTTGACTGCATTGATGCAGCGTCAAAAAACTGGCAAAGGTCAAAAAGTTTCTTGCTCAATGCAAGACGCTGTATTGAACTTGTGCCGCGTGAAGTTGCGCGATCAACAGCGTTTAGACAAAATTGGTTACTTGGAAGAGTATCCACAGTACCCACACGGTTCATTTACTGACGTAGTTCCACGTGGCGGTAACGCTGGTGGTGGTGGTCAGCCAGGTTGGGTGTTGAAGTGTAAGGGCTGGGAAACTGATCCTAATGCCTATATCTACTTCACTATTCAAGGCCATGCTTGGGAGCCAATTACCAAAGCATTGGGCAAACCAGAGTGGGCAACTGATCCAGCCTATATGACTGCTGAAGCGCGTCAAGACAAGATTTTTGACATCTTCGCAACCATCGAAGACTGGCTTAAAGACAAGACTAAATACGAAGCTGTGGATATTCTCCGCAAGTTCGACATTCCTTGCGCGCCAGTCCTCTCTATGAAAGAACTAGCAAACTCACCAGACTTGCGTAAGAGCGGTTCGATTGTTGAAGTTGACCACAAGGTTCGTGGCAAGTATTTGACTATCGGTAGCCCAATCAAGTTCTCTGATTTGGAAATTGAAGTGAAGCCTTCTCCAGTATTGGGTGAGCACACTGATGAAGTGTTGGCTGACCTTGGATATGGCAAAGAAGAAATTGCTAAATTGCACGAGGCACGTGCGGTTTAATTTCTAGTTACCGCATGAATTTAAAGGCGCTCCTTGTGAGCGCCTTTTTTATTCTATAGACTGAGAACATGAATACAACTGTAGATCTACATCAATTGGTTCAGTGCATGGGTGATGCCATTATTGTTGCGGATGCGCATGAAAAGATCATTCTGTGGAATCCGGCAGCAACGCGCATCTTTGGTTACTCAGCAGCAGAGGCGCTTGGCCAGACTTTAGATCTGATCGTGCCTGAGCGCCAGCGTCATCAACATAACGCGGGCTATAGCAATTCAATGAAGACGGGTACCACCCGTTATGGCGCTTCTTTGCTAAAAGTTCCCGCCTTACACAAAGATGGCAGCACGCTTTCTATCGCTTTTACAGTGGGGATGTTGTTTGATGACCATCATCAAGCGAATGGAGTCTTAGCGGTGATTCGGGATGAAACTGAGCGCTTTGCCCAGGAGAGGGCGCTCAAAAAGCGGATCGCTGACCTTGAAAACCCTCTTGCATAACCGCATATAGGCTTTAGAAGTAATGATTAAGGCTGATCTGGCATGGATGCCCAAAAAGCGGGCATAACTGATTTACCCCCATTTCTCGCTGGTAAAATTGCCCTAATTCAAAATTTCATTCTTATTAGGACTTAAATCATGGCAAAAGCACTAGAAGGGGTCAAAATCCTCGACTTTACGCACGTTCAATCTGGGCCAACCTGTACGCAATTACTCGCTTGGTTCGGAGCTGACGTTATCAAGGTAGAAAAATCTGGTGAAGGGGATGCAACACGCGGTCAGTTGCGTGATATTCCTGACGCAGATAGTTTGTATTTCACCATGTTGAACCATAACAAGCGTTCAATCACGGTGAATACCAAAACCCAAAAGGGCAAAGAAATTCTTGAGCGTTTGATCAAGGAATGTGACGTATTGGTGGAAAACTTTGCACCGGGTGCACTCGATCGCATGGGATTTACTTGGGAGCGTATTCAAGAACTCAACCCAATGATGATCATGGCATCAGTCAAAGGATTTGGTCCTGGTCCATACGAAGATTGCAAAGTCTATGAGAACGTTGCGCAGTGTGCTGGTGGTTCTGCATCCACTACCGGTTTTGATGATGGCCCTCCGATGGTAACTGGTGCGCAGATTGGTGATAGTGGTACTGGTTTACATTTGGCACTAGGCATCGTTACTGCTTTGTATCAGCGCACTCATACTGGCCGCGGTCAAAAGGTATTGGCTGCAATGCAAGACGCGGTACTAAACTTGTGCCGCGTGAAGTTGCGCGATCAACAGCGCCTTGAGCGCAATGGCACGATGAAAGAGTACCCACAGTACCCGAATGGCGAGTTTGGTGAGTCTGTACCCCGCGCCGGTAATGCCTCTGGTGGTGGTCAACCTGGTTGGATTCTGAAATGTAAAGGCTGGGAGACTGATCCCAACTCCTATATTTATGTAGTTGTACAAGCCCCTGTATGGGAAGCGATTTGCAAAGTCATTGGTCGTGAAGACTGGATTACGGATGTACGTTTTGCATCGCCAATGGCTCGCTTGCCCCATTTGATGGAGATCTTTGGTGAGATCGAAAAGTGGACCATGACCATGAGTAAGTTTGAGGTGATGGATGTCTTGAATAAATACGACATTCCATGTGGCCCAATTTTGTCCATGAAAGAGATTGCAGAAGAACCTGCATTGCGTGCTACTGGTACTGTAGTTGAAGTAGATCACCCGATTCGTGGCAAGTACCTAACTGTCGGTAATCCGATCAAGATGTCTGATAGCCCCACTGAGGTGTTGCGTTCGCCATTGCTCGGTGAGCACACTGATGAGATTTTGAGTGAACTTGGTTACTCAACAGATGAATTGATTTCTCTCCGTCACGATAAGGTTATTTAAGATGCGGGTCGCCTTGATTGGGAGTGCGGATTTCGGTAAGGCGGCTTTAGAGGCCTTTTTAGATCGCGGCGATGAAGTGGTTGCCGTTTTCTGTCCACCAGATAATCCCAAATCAACTAAGCCTGAAGTGCTTAAAGAGGCTGCGCTAGCAAGGGGATTGACCCCCTTGCAGTTTAGCTCGCTCAAGGGTCCAGAGGCTGCTCAAGCCATGATTGATAGCAATGCGGACATCTGCGTGATGGCCTATGTATTGCAGTTTGTTCCGCAAGAGCTCTGTAAGATTCCGAAGCACGGCACAATTCAATACCACCCATCACTTTTGCCAAAGTATCGTGGTCCGAGCGCTATCAATTGGGCGATTGCATTGGGCGAAGAAAAAACGGGCTTAACGATTTTCCGTCCTTCTGATGGTTTAGATGAGGGCGAAGTGATTTTGCAAAAGGAAGTTGCTGTCGGTCCCGATGACACTCTTGGAAAAATCTACTTTGATCATCTATTTCCAATTGGCGTGAAAGCATTGCTAGAAGCTGCAGACCTTGTAGTAGCAGGCAAGCATCAAGAGGTGGTTCAAGATGAATCACAAGCCAACTACGAAGGTTGGTTTGATGCTAATGCCGCACAGATTCACTGGGCAACACATATCAGCCAAATCTATAACCTCATCCGGGCTTGCAATCCAGCGCCTGGGGCATGGACAAAGTTTGGTGAGCAGAAAGTGCAGATCTACGATTGCCATAAGCATATCGCTGCAACTTATGGCGCTGTTAAAGGAAAGCCTGGAGAAATTACTCAGATCACCCTAGATTCATTCTTTGTCACTTGCCATGGCGGACAGATTGAGGTCCTCAAAGCCAAGGGTGGCGCAGGAAAGGTGACTGGTGCTGAATTGGCGAAAGAGTTAAACCTACAAGTAGGTCAATCTTTCACCCTGTAGGAATATCACCCAGATTAAATTTCTAGGTTATCAATCAAACGCGTTTTGCCTAGCTTCGCAGCCGTGAGAATCACCAGCGGCTCACCAGCTTGCAAGGTCTCATTTGAAGCCGGTGCTAAATCACTTTGCTGACGAATCGCGATGTAATCCGGTTCCCAGCCACGCCCAGCAAGGGATGCGACAGCAAGTTTTTCAATTTCTGAAAGCGATTTTGCGTCACGAACATTGAGGTCGAGGACCCGTTGACGCACGTCTTTTAAGGTTTTCATGAGCTCGGGTGCTTCTAAGCGCTCTGCAGTGGATAGATAGCCATTACGGGAGGAGAGGGCCAAGCCATCTTCAGCGCGAATGGTTTCACCTGGAACAATCTCAACAGGTAAAGCAAACTGCTTGGCCATTTGGCGAATAATCATCAGCTGTTGGTAATCTTTTTTACCAAACACCGCCACCTTGGGTTGGACACAAGAAAATAATTTCAATACGACTGTGCATACGCCTTTAAAAAATCCTGGTCGGAACTCGCCTTCGAGGATATCGCCAAGCTGTTGAGGTGGATCAACACGGTACTCTTGGGGTTGTGGATACAGATCGCGTTCAGTCGGTGCAAACAGAATGTACACACCTTCTTTTTCCAACTTCTCAATATCAGCCTGCATAGTGCGTGGGTAGCTATCGAAGTCTTCGTTTGGACCAAACTGCAAGCGATTGACAAAGATGCTAGCCACCACTGGATCACCGTGTTGTCTTGCTAGTCGCATGAGTGAGAGGTGACCTTCATGCAGGTTGCCCATGGTCGGCACAAAAGAGGCGCGGTTTTGGCCGCGCAAATGGTCGCGCAGCTCTTGGATATCGCTAATGATTTTCATGCAACAGGAGTGTAGGCAAGGCGTACATAAATTGGTGCATAGGGCTCAGCTTGAGTGATCTCAACCAAAGCCTCGCGAGAGAGTTCTAGTATCGCAATAAAGTTCACGATCACAACTGGAATCCCCTTGCCACTCTTAATGGCATCTTCGAAGAGCTCGCCAAACTCAATAAAGCGACTGCTTTGTAAGCGACGCAAGATGCGGGTCATAAAGTCACGTACAGAGAGTTCTTCACGAGTAATGGTGTGGTGCTGGGTGAGTTTGGCGCGATGCAATACATCACGCCAGGCCATTTGCAAGTCTTCTAAGTTCACTTCAGGCCAAGTAATGGCAACGGTAGTATCCACAAAGCCATGTGCAACCTGGAAGTCCCGTCCTTGCTGAGGGATCTGGTCAAGCTCTTGTGCGGCTAACTTCATGCGTTCGTACTCTAAGAGACGACGTACTAATTCTGCACGAGGATCTTCGACTTCCTCTTCGCTATCTGCTTTTTTCATTGGCAGAAGCATGCGAGATTTAATTTCAATCAACATTGCTGCCATGAGCAAGTACTCGGCAGCAAGCTCAAGATTGTGATGGCGAATTTGATCGATGTAACTTAAGTATTGTTGTGTTACTTGCGCCATCGGAATATCAAGTACATTGAAATTCTGCTTGCGGATCAAGTAAAGCAAGAGATCAAGCGGCCCTTCAAATGCCTCCAAGAAAACTTCGAGTGCATCTGGCGGAATATAAAGATCAGTAGGAAGCTTAAAGAGTGGCTCGCCATACAGCTTGGCAAACGCTTCTGACATCCCGTCGGTTACAGACGGCGTGCTGTCCAGTAAATCGGAGATCGGTTGAGCACTTGGCTCAGGCTCCAACCCATTACCTAAATTAGTCATTCGAATATACGTAAGCGCGTTGCTTTAATTTCGCGGCTTTTGCGCGACGTTGGTCTTCAACGCTCAATGGCTCTTTGTCCCACAAGAGGGCGCGACCCGCTTGTTGCTCAGCCTCAAGATTGGGCTTCTCAGTTTTGAGCTCATTTAAGAACTGGGTGAATTCAGATTGATATCTTGCCATGGTATTTCCTAAAATACTCAATAAATTCAATGACTTAATGGAATAAATTCGGAAATTCATCCCTACAGTCATTCTTGGACTACGGCACCATTATAGGTGCTTTTTAGGGGTATTTTTACAGGTTTGCAGCCAGTAAAGCCTCAATTTGAGGGGCCTCCACTCGGGTCATGAGGTGTTTATAGGCCTGAATGGGATTCTTGCTCGATAGCGGCGTGTGGATATCGTTCCAGACCTGCGGCGGGAGCGAGAGGAACTCCTCTACGCCTGCAGCAACCTGCGGAATAACCGGTTTGAGGTAGAGACTCAGCATTCTGAAGGCCTCAAGCGTAATGCTGCAAACCTGCTGCAATTGGGCTTCGCGCTCCGGGTCTTTGGCAATTTCCCAAGGCTTGTTTTCATCTACAAAGCCATTCACCGTGTCAGCAAGTTCCATGATGGTCCGCAGCGCTTTGGCATATTCACGCCCTTCATAAAGCTGCGCAATTTTTTTGCTCGCTCCTTCAATTTCTTTGAGCAACGGGTTGCTCATCGCTGCATCAGACACAATACCGCCAAAACGTTTCACCAAGAAGCCAGCACTACGACTAGCAATATTGATGTACTTGCCTAAGAGATCGCTATTTACTCGTGCGATAAAGTCTTGAAGATTCAGATCCAAATCTTCCATGCTGTCATTGAGTTTCGTAGCAAAGTAATAGCGGAACCACTCAGGATTAAATCCACACTCAATCACACTGTTCGCTGAAATCAATGTGCCGCGAGACTTACTCATCTTCTCGCCATCAACGGTTAAGAAGCCGTGAGCAAATACATTGGTGGGTGTGCGATAGCCAGAAAATTGCAGTGTCGCTGGCCAAAACAAAGTATGGAAATACAGAATATCTTTACCAATGAAATGGTATTGCTCTGTAGTGGTATCTGGCTTGACCCATTCATCAAAATTCAGGCCTTTGGCTTGGCAATAGTTCAGGAAGCTAGCGTAGTAGCCAATCGGGGCATCCAGCCAGACATAGAAGTATTTACCTGGGGCATCAGGGATCTCAAAGCCGAAATAGGGGGCGTCGCGGGAGATATCCCAGTCCCCAAGCTTGCTCTCGCCAGGCTGGCCAACCCACTCTTTCATCTTATTGCGCGCTTCAGCTTGCAATGGTGTTCTGACTTGTGTCCAGTCTCTTAAGAAAGTTTCGCAGCGTGGATCTGATAATTTAAAAAAGTAATGATCAGACACTTTTTTGATCGGGGTTGCACCGCTTACTACCGAGAAAGGATTCTTGAGATCAGTAGGAGAGTAAGTGGCACCACATTTTTCACAAGAGTCGCCATATTGATCTTTGGCAGCGCACTTAGGACATTCGCCTTTGATAAAACGATCTGGTAAGAACATCTCTTTAACGGGATCATAGGCTTGCTCAATGGCACGCTTTTCAATTAAGCCAGCATCCCGGAGTTTGAGATAAATGCTTTGAGACAGCTTTTCATTTTCAGGACTATCAGTCGTGTAGTAGTTATCAAATGAGATCAGGAAGTTATCAAAGTCTCGCTTGTGTTCTTTCCAAACATTGGCGATTAATTCCTTGGGAGTAATCCCTTCTTTTTCTGCTCGCAACATGATTGGAGTGCCGTGCGTATCGTCAGCACCCACATAGTGAACTTCATGGCCGCGCATCCGTTGAAAGCGTACCCATATATCGGTTTGAACATATTCCACTAAATGGCCGATATGGATCTGGCCATTGGCATATGGCAATGCTGAGGTAACTAGGAGGCGACGCTGGGGGCTGCTCATGTAATGCGGACTTAAATAAGAAGGTTAAATTAGGGTAATACGCAATTATGCGGGCTTCTGCAACGATTTTAGTCTGCGGTTAAAGTAAAGCACTCCCGAATGCTAAATTCAGCCCCATTAACTTCAGTTTCAACCCGATTTAGAAAGTCTTGCATGGCTGTAAAACCCGATATCCAGATGTCCAATGTCTCCGTGCCCTTGGTGCATGAGGTGGAGATATTGGATGAGGCCGGAAGAAAGAAACTCACCCATATTCCTGGTGAGCGTCCTCTAACCATCTATCTGGATAAGCGGGAGGTGGTCACCCTGATGACTCTGGGGAGCGCTCCTGAGGCTTTGGTACTGGGCTATCTGCGTAATCAACGCCTCGTAGAGTCTGTGCACGATATTGAAAGTATTCAGGTGGATTGGGAGACCGATTCGGCTGCAGTTAAAACACGCCGCAGTACGGTAGATATCGATGCACTCACCAGTAAGCGCGTGGTCACCACAGGATGTGGTCAGGGAACTATGTTTGGTGGCTTGATGGAAGAGATGGCAGAGATTTCTTTGCCAGATGGACCCAAGTTATCCCAGGAAGCTATTGTTGCCCTCATTGAAGCCATTCGAGTACATGACTCAATATATAAAAAGTCTGGGTCTGTGCATGCTTGCGCCGTTTTTGAGAGATCAGGAGATCACGGCGTTCAGTTGCTCCACTTTATAGAAGATGTTGGTCGTCACAATGCGGTGGACTCGATTTCTGGCTTGATGTGGTTGGCCAATAAATCCGGAAAAGATTTAATCTTCTTCACAACGGGTCGTCTGACTTCAGAGATGGTGATTAAAGGTGCACAAATGGGCATTCCCTTCTTGCTAACCCGCTCGGGTGTCACCCTGATGGGCCTAGAACTGGCCCGCAAAACCAATCTCACTATCCTGTCCCGCTGCTCGGGCAAACACTTCGAGATCTACAACGCCCCTGAACGGGTGGTTTTTAGCCAAAACAGCTAATTTTGGGCCTTTAGACCCCAATAAATGCGGGGTAAGGGCGGTGAAGGTTTTACAATTCGCCCATGACTATTAAATCTGACCACTGGATCCGCCGTATGGGCGAACAAGGCATGATCGACCCGTTCGAGCCTGGACAAATTCGCCAAGACGCTGCTGGCAACAAAATCGTAAGTTATGGCACATCAAGCTATGGTTACGACATTCGTTGTGCAGATGAATTTAAGATCTTTACAAATATCAACAGCACGATTGTTGATCCTAAGAATTTCGATGAGCAATCGTTTGTCGATTTCAAGGGCGATGTTTGCATCATCCCGCCGAATTCATTTGCATTGGCTAGAACAGTTGAGTATTTCAAGATTCCGCGCAGCGTGTTAACAGTTTGCGTAGGTAAGAGTACTTATGCACGTTGCGGAATTATTGTGAACGTCACTCCATTTGAGCCAGAGTGGGAAGGCTATGTGACTTTGGAGTTTTCTAACACGACGCCATTGCCTGCCAAGATTTATGCGGGCGAGGGATGTGCGCAGGTACTCTTCTTTGAGAGCGATGAAGTGTGCGGAACATCTTATAAAGATCGCGGCGGAAAATATCAGGGTCAGCGGGGCGTAACCCTGCCTAAGACCTAAAAGCTTTTCCTGCCAGTGGACGAATTCCAGTTTGGCCGCCGCCCCACGCGGATAAACCTTGAGGACTATCGGGCTACCTTAACCCGCTCATCTTTAGCGCGACCAGAGAATGATTTCTACCACTGGCTATTAGGAACTACTTGGAGCAAGTTCATGCTCTTAGTGATTCTGGTTTATCTGGGAACCAATCTGCTATTTGCCTTGGGATACCTAGCTTGCGGCCCAGGTGCTATTACCAATACCAAACCAGGCTCACTTTTAGATGTCTTTTATTTCAGTGTCCAGACAATGGCAACGATTGGCTATGGTCAGATGACACCAGTAGGGCATTGGCCTAATTCCATCGTGACCTTTGAAGCATTTTTTGGGATCGTATATTCCGCACTAACAACGGGTTTGGCTTTTGCCCGCTTTACTCGCCCAACTGCTGGTGTGCGCTTTTCTAAGGTAGCTGTAGTCGGAAATCATGATGGCATGAAGACCCTCAAATTTCGGGTGGCTAACTGTCGTAGCTCCCATATTGTGGAGGCCCAGTTACGGCTTTGGTTGATTGCTGAGAGCATCACCTCTGAGGGGGAGCGTTACCGGCGTTCGGTAGAGTTGACCCTCCATCGCTCGGAGAGCCCAGTATTTTCCTTAACCTGGACGGCGATGCATAGCCTAGATGAATCCAGTCCATTGGCAGAGTGCTTTTCCCAAGGCTCCAGCAATCTTTGGCACCTATTGGTCACATTTACTGGTTACCATGAGAGCCTCGCAAATCAAGTCTATGCACGTCACGTATATTTGCCCAAAGATATTCAGCAAAATGCGACATTTATCGATATAGTCACGGTTTCGCCAGATGGCGGTCGAGTCATAGACTTGGCTAATTTTGAGAAGTGGGTTCCGAATGCCTCGGACCGAATAGCAGGGGAGTTTTTATGAAATTTCGTTTCCCAATCATCATTATTGATGAGGACTTTCGTTCCGAAAATATTTCGGGCTCAGGTATACGCGACCTTGCCGAAGCGATCGAGCATGAAGGTATGGAAGTTATTGGCTTAACCAGTTATGGTGACTTAACTTCCTTTGCGCAACAAGCTTCACGTGCCTCAACTTTCATTGTTTCCATTGATGATGAAGAGTTTGTATCAGATTCTGAAGACCATGATCTTCCAGCATTAAATAATTTGCGTGCATTCATTACTGAAGTGCGTAAGCGCAATGAAGATATTCCCATTTTCTTATATGGTGAGACTCGTACCTCACGCCATATGCCTAACGATATCTTGCGTGAGTTGCATGGCTTCATTCATATGAATGAAGACACGCCAGAGTTTGTTGCACGTCATATTATTCGTGAAGCCAAGGTTTACCTCGATTCATTAGCGCCACCATTCTTCCGTGCCCTCACCAATTACGCCTCTGAAGGCTCTTATTCTTGGCATTGCCCGGGCCACTCTGGTGGAGTTGCTTTCCTGAAGAGCCCTGTGGGTCGGATGTTCCATCAATTCTTTGGTGAAAACATGTTACGTGCTGACGTATGTAACGCGGTTGAAGAATTAGGTCAACTCTTGGACCACACTGGTCCAGTATTGCAAAGTGAGCGTAATGCTGCCCGCATCTTCAATGCAGACCATTTATTTTTTGTTACAAACGGGACATCAACATCGAACAAGATTGTTTGGCATTCCACCGTAGCGCCTGGCGATGTGGTCTTGGTTGACCGCAATTGCCATAAGTCAGTGATTCACTCCATCACCATGATGGGTGCGATCCCGATTTTCTTGATGCCTACTCGTAATCACCTTGGTATTATTGGTCCGATCCCGAAAGAAGAGTTTGAGTGGGCCAATATCCAGAAGAAAATTGCAGCAAATCCTTTTATTAAGGATAAGAATGTTGTTCCTCGCGTCATGACTTTGACGCAAAGTACTTATGACGGCATTGTGTACAACGTTGAGATGATTAAAGAGATGCTTGACGGCAAAGTAGATTCCCTGCACTTTGATGAGGCTTGGTTGCCTCATGCTGCATTCCACCCATTCTATAAAGACATGCATGCGATTGGCGCTGACCGTAAACGCACGAAGAAGAGTTTGATGTTCGCAACCCAGTCAACGCATAAATTATTAGCTGGTTTGTCACAAGCTTCTCAGGTATTGGTTCAGGATGCTGAAGATACTAAGTTGGATCGTGATTGCTTTAATGAGGCTTACTTGATGCACACCTCTACTAGCCCACAGTACGCCATCATTGCTTCCTGTGATGTTTCAGCGGCAATGATGGAGTCTCCTGGCGGTACAACCTTGGTTGAGGAATCTATTGCTGAAGCGATGGACTTCCGTCGTGCAATGCGCGAAGTCGATGAGCAATTTGGCGCCGATTGGTGGTTCAAAGTTTGGGGTCCAGAGCACTTAGCTGAAGAGGGTATTGGCGAGCGCTCCGATTGGGTATTAGAGCCCAATGCTACTTGGCATGACTTTGGCAAACTTGCCACAGACTTCAATATGCTTGACCCGATCAAGGCGACAGTCGTTACTCCAGGTCTCGACATCGAGGGCCATTTTGGCTCCATGGGCATTCCAGCGAGCATCGTCACTAAGTACTTAGCTGAACATGGTGTGATCGTTGAGAAGTGTGGGCTGTATTCCTTCTTCATCATGTTTACGATCGGTATTACTAAAGGTCGTTGGAATACCTTGGTAACGGAGTTGCAGCAATTTAAAGATCACTTTGATAAGAATCAGCCGCTCTGGAAGGTTCTGCCAGAGTTTGTTGCCAAGCATCCTCGATATGAGCGTGTTGGTTTGAAGGATATCTGCCAACAGATTCATGAGTTCTATAAGAGCCGTGATGTAGCGCGTATGACCACTGAGATGTACACCTCGGATATGGTTCCAGCCATGATGCCTTCAGAGGCATGGGCAAAGATGGCTCATAAAGAAGTCGATCGGGTACCTTTGGATAAACTAGAGGGGCGCGTGACGGCGATGTTGGTTACTCCGTATCCTCCAGGTATTCCACTGTTGATTCCAGGGGAGCGTTTTAATAAGCGCATCATTGACTATCTCTACTTTGCAAGAGACTTTAACGAGAAGTTCCCTGGCTTTGAAACAGATATTCATGGTTTGGTGAAAGCGGAAGTCAATGGACATAGCGAGTACTATGTTGATTGCGTAAGACAAGAACGCGATATCAGTCTGTAATTGTTAGGAAATAGAGATGAATAGAATTATGTTGCTGGCCAAGATTCACCGTGCTACGGTGACTGAAGCTGATCTTCACTATGAAGGTTCATGTGGAATTGATGAAGATCTTTTAGATGCAGCCAATATGCGTGAATTTGAAAAGATCGAGTTGTACAACATTAATAACGGTAATCGTTTCTCGACTTACATTATTAAAGCGGCACGCGGCTCTGGCATCATCTCCCTAAACGGGGCTGCCGCCAGAAAAGCACATGTTGGTGATCATTTGATTATCTGTACTTACGGTTCAGTACCTGAGAGTGAAGTTGCCTCTCATATTCCTAGAATTGTTATCGTGAATGACGATAACAGCATCAAAGAAATCAAGAAGCACTAAAGATCTGCACGACCCTGTGCAATCGCTGCAAGCACCTGGGCTGGGGCAGTCCCACCAGCGTGCTGGCGAGATTGGACAGAGCCATCTACAGTCAGTAGCGCAAAGACATCATCGCCAATCAGTTCAGGGCGACTATCTAAGCCACAAGCAAAGCGTAATTCAGAAAGACTTAAGTCGGTCAGCATGCAATTTCTGCCGACGCAGGCTTTAACGGCGTGCGCTACTGCTTCGTGAGCATCACGGAATGCCAAACCTTTTTTGACCAAGTAGTCAGCTAAGTCGGTTGCAGTTGCAAAACCTTCTTCAGCAGCTGCTTTCATAACGGCTGCCTTGACTTCAATATGGGGCACCATATCAGCAAAAATGCGCAGGGTATCTTGTACGGTATCAACGGCATCAAATAAAGGCTCTTTATCTTCTTGGTTATCTTTGTTGTATGCCAGAGGTTGACTCTTCATCAGTGTTAGCAAAGACATGAGGTCACCGTAAACACGGCCAGTCTTCCCACGTGCCAATTCAGGGACATCGGGATTTTTCTTCTGCGGCATGATGGAGCTGCCAGTGCAAAAGCGATCTGGCAGATCGATGAAGCCAAAGCGTGGGCTTAACCACAGGACAAGCTCTTCAGATAGGCGGGATACGTGCATCATCAAGATCGATGCAAAGGCGCAGAATTCAATAGCAAAATCCCGGTCTGAAACGGCATCTAGAGAATTCTTACAAATACCATCAAATCCAAGTGCTTTAGCTACTTGCTCACGATCAATCGGATAGGTCGTGCCCGCTAAAGCAGCAGCTCCTAATGGCAGACGATTAAAGCGTGAGCGTAAATCTGCCAAACGACTGGCATCACGACTAAACATTTCAAAATAAGCCATCAAATGATGACCAAAGGTAATTGGTTGTGCAACTTGTAGATGGGTGTGCCCAGGCATGATGGTGGCAGCATGCCTCTCAGCTAGATCTAGAAGTGCAACACGTAAGGTTTTCAGTGTTTCTGAAATTTCATCAACACTACCGCGCAGCCATAGACGCAAGTCAGTAGCTACCTGGTCATTACGTGAGCGACCAGTATGTAAACGCTTGCCTGCATCACCCACAAGTTCAGTGAGGCGAGCTTCAATATTGAGATGCACATCTTCCAATGCCAGCTGCCACTCAAATTGACCGGCTTCAATTTCTCCCTGAATCTGGGCCATTCCTTTTTGAATGTCCGCCAAATCTTGGGCGCTGATAATCTTCTGATTGGCCAACATTTGGGCATGGGCTAATGAGCCAGCAATATCGACCATAGCAAAGCGTTGATCAAAGCCAATGGAGGTCGTATAACGCTGCACAAGTTCGTCAACGGGTTCATTAAAGCGGGCTGACCACGCTTGGGCTTTGTTGGCTAAGGAATTTTTGGATGAGCTCATAAACACAGTATATTGGTGTAGGTCTTTGATTATTTTAAATGTTATGTCCCAAACCCTGAATTCTTCCTCAGCATCCGCCCATTTGGCTGCTCCCAAGCGCCTGGTCATTGCATCCCGTGAGAGTCGGCTAGCCATGTGGCAGGCTGAACACGTCCGAGATTGCCTCAAAAAGCTGTATCCCGAGTGCGACGTCCAGATTTTAGGAATGACTACCCGTGGGGACCAGATTTTGGACAGAGCACTATCTAAAGTGGGTGGTAAAGGTCTTTTTGTGAAAGAGCTCGAAACGGCCTTAGAGGATGGGCGCGCAGATTTAGCTGTTCACTCCCTTAAAGATGTGCCTATGGTGATGCCAGAAGGATTTGAGCTCGCCTGCGTGATGGCCAGAGAGGATGCACGCGATGCATTTGTTTCTAATGACTTTGCCCGTTTGGAAGATTTGCCAACAGGGGCTGTTGTTGGAACTTCGAGCTTGCGTCGTGAGTCAGTGTTACGAGCCAAGTTTCCCCATTTAGAAATCGCGCCACTGCGCGGTAATTTAGACACACGCATGAGTAAGCTGGATCGTGGCGAGTATCAAGCGATCATCTTAGCTGCAGCAGGCTTAAAACGCTTAGGACTAGAGAGTCGTATTCGTGCATACCTGCCATACGACCCTTATACTCCGGCCGCAGGGCAGGGAGCGCTCGGCATTGAGACGCTGAGCTCTCATCCAAACATTAAGCAATGGCTTGCGCCCTTAAATGACTTGGCAACTTTATATGCGGTTTCGGCTGAGCGTATGGTTTCTCGTCAATTGGGCGGTTCTTGCGAAGTGCCCTTAGCGGCTTACGCTGTATGGGATCAGAACCAAATGCAGATTCGTTCTTTTGTAGCAAGTGTGGATGGCAAAGCGATCTGTCTTGCTAGTGGCGCTGCAACAGTGCAGTCGATCGAAGATGCTGAGGCGCTAGGACTAACTGTTGCGAATGATTTGCTAGCACAGGGTGCAGCAGATTTAATTCCGCAGCTCCCCAAATAAAAAAGCACCATTCATCATGAGTACTAAAACCATTGTCGTGACTAGGCCCGGTGGTCAAGCACGTCAATTGGTCGAGGCACTTTCTAGCAGTATTGAAAGAGGTGGCATCTCTAAATGGAATGTGCCAGAGATTATCTCTTTGCCGCTACTCACCATTATTCCGAAGAGCGATGAGCAATTGGCTGAACATATCGGCAATGTTTTACAAGATGCAGACCTAGCCATCTTTGTGAGCCCCAATGCGATTGAGTGCGTGATGCGTTTACTGGAATGTAATTGGCAAGACTTTTCTCAGAAGATTATTCCCATTGGGGTAATGGGGGGTAGCAGCAAGTCTGCCTTACAAAATCATGGTATTGGTCGGGAGGATTGTGCTACCCCAATCCTGATGCCAAAGAACAATGAGCAGTGGGATTCAGAAGGCTTATGGCAAGAGCTTCAAACCCTAGGCTGGAATTGGAATAATAAGAAGGTGGTGATCTTTAAGGGTGAGGGTGGCCGAGAGTGGTTGGCCGAGACTCTAAAGCATGAAGGCGCAGTAGTTGAGGCCATATCAACCTATAGCCGAGTGCCATTGGATTTGGATAATCCCGCTTGGGATTTGATTCGGGAGATCGATTTTGCTAGATCCCTTTGGCTGCTCACTTCGTCTGAGGCAGTGCGTTATCTGGGGCAAGTGGCCCAGGATCAATTTCCCCAAAGTTTAGATAGCGCAAGTGCATTGTGTCCGCATTACCAAATTGCTGATGCAGCAGAAATCATTGGGTTTGGAGAAGTATTTACTACTGAGCCAGGTGATGAGGCTTTGATTAAAGCCAGTCTTGCTTGGTTACGCCTTTAGGCTTTTGTTTGTTGCAATAGAGCCGGCAAAAAAATTTCATTCACCAGTATTGGATGACCCTTTAAACGATAGAGGGTACGTCGTGCCCATAAAGGTGAAGTTATCTTAGGATGATTTTTAAAACATCTTTTCCATAACGCACTGTTTTTGTCTAGGCGTGCAATATCTCGTGGTGGTTTAGCCTTGGAGTGTTTACGTGTTTTGGCAAATAACACCGCTCCTAGGGGTTTCTTGCCTAAGCGCAGAACCGCATGATTGCTACCGCTAGAGCTGAAGGTTGGGATCACGCTATGGGCCATGACCAAAGGGATGCCATTTGCACAGAGTAGTACTTCCCGGACTCGGCAGCGTCTAATCCTGAAATGAAAATAGCGACTCTCGTCGCTATTTAAGGTTTGTGGGCAATCGCGCAAAACCTGCACTTCCAGTTTTTGACCAATTGCCTTCTCAATTTTTTGGGTGAGTGACCCAGTATCACTTAGCCAGGCTTGCCACTGACGCGGAGCCCGATGAATTTCACCGGAACCGACTCGATTCCATGCAGAACGGAGACGATTACGGTGAAACATTTTTAGCTACCGCTAAAGTTCCGACGTTGACCGCCAGACTTTGGTTTAGCAAAGCGTGGACCTGCTGGTCGCGCTGGACGTGAGTCAGCAGAGCGCGCAGGGCGTGAGTCGGCAGAACGTGCTGGGCGTGAATCAGCTGAACGAGATTCGCCAGAACGATTTCCACCAGCATTGCCACCGCCACCACCAAAGCGAGACTCAGAGCGTGCGCCTGAACCATAACGACCGCCACCACCGCCAGAGCGATTGCCGCCGAAGCCACCACCAGAGCGGCCACCAGGGCGACCGCCACCACCACCAAAGCTAGGCTTGGCTTGTGGCTCTAGACCAGCGATGACAGAGGCAACGATATCTTGCTGTGTAAAGCGCTCGATATTGCGAATCTTGGCGCGATCGCGATGTTCAACCAAAGTGATTGCTACACCATTGCGACCAGCACGACCTGTACGACCAATGCGGTGCGTATAGTCTTCTGGTTTCATTGGCAAGCCAAAGTTAATCACGTGGCTAATACGTGGCACATCAATACCGCGAGCCGCTACGTCTGTTGCTACCAAAATCTTGGTATGACCCTTACGTAAAGACTCTAGGCGACGCATACGTACAGCTTGAGGCATTGCACCGTGAAGGGCAGTCGCTTCGTAACCATTCGCACGCAATGTGTCAGCGATCTTTTCGCTTTCAACTTGGGTACTTGCAAACACGACTGCTTGATCCAAAGAGGCATCAGCCAAAATGTGCTCAAGAAGCTTATGCTTGTGTGACATGCTGTCAGCCCAGTGCAACTTCTGCTCAATGTTGGCGTGCTTTTCACCTGCGTGAGCAAGTTCAATACGCTTGGCATCTGTAGTCAACTCATTTGCTAAAGACATAATCTTTGGTGCAAAGGTTGCAGAGAACATCAAGGTTTGGTCGCGACTAGCGCAACGTTTATCAATGGCTTCGAGATCTTCGGCAAATCCCATGTCAAGCATGCGATCGGCTTCGTCGATAACGAGTTGTTTAACATCATCTAAGCGAATTGCTTTGCTATCGCATAAGTCGAGCAAACGACCTGGAGTTGCAACAACTAACAATGCACCTTTCAATGCTTGGATTTGTTTACCGTAAGGCATGCCACCCATCACAGTAGCAATGCGGATACCTTTCATGCCGCGAACTAAGTTCACTGCATCGGCGGAAACCTGTTGAGCTAATTCACGAGTAGGGCAGAGTACTAACACTTTAGGTTGTGCACGACCTGGTACAGGTGAATTGTTTGGGTTGCTTTCAATCAGTTGATTAATTAAAGGCAACAAAAAGGCTGCAGTTTTACCGCTACCGGTTTGGCTGCTGACCAATAAGTCACCGCCAGCTAGGGCTGCAGGGATAACCTGAGCTTGCACGGAAGTGGCTTGGGTATAACCCAGTTCAGCAACGTTTTTAAGGAGTGATGCCGCTAAGGCAAAATTCTGAAACTCAGTTCCAGTGCTTTTTGAGTCGTGACTTGCGTCTTTGGACTCGTGTTTTGTTTCTTTAGAAAAAGTCATGCTATTACACATCCCCTTTAAGGGATGTCTCCGTATGTTGCACCCATGGTTTTTTATAGGGTGCGATGGTCAAAGGCATCGACCATCAGACAGGCGGCAGCGCGTTTTGTGACTTCGGTGTTTATAACTTCTAAACGGTACGCTGAAATATAGCTGGGGGGCGATGAATCAAATTGCTTTAAAAAGCCTCTAATTATCGCAGTTTGAGGGACCGATTACAAGGGTTTTCCCGGAATAATTCATTTAAGTCGGCGCAATATGCCTTCAATCCTTTTCCCATAAGGAGGATGAGCAGGTTTTGTTCCCTTTAAAAGATTCGTACCGAAAATACCTTTGACTTCAAGAATCGACTTTTGATAGCTGAAGGTATCAAAGCCGGCTTTGCCGTGATACTTGCCCATGCCGCTAGGACCAACACCGCCGAACGGTAGGGTCTCAACAGCGGCATGCAAGAAGACGTCATTGATGGTGACGCCACCAGAACGAGTCTGATCTAGCACTTGCTGTAAATTTTTCTTGTCCTTACCAAACCAATAGAGCGCCAATGGATGGGGCTTGCTATTGATGTACGCAATCGCTGCAGCAGTATTGGCTGCAGGGAGTATCGGCAGAATTGGACCGAAGATTTCTTCATGCAGTACTCGCGCATCCTGAGGAACATTAATCAGTGCTACAGGTTCAAATTGTCTGGTGCCAGCGGAGGAATCATTAATTAGGGGTATCGCTGTGGCACCACGATCCAGGGCATCACTCAGGAGATGCTGCCAGTACTGCAATTGATCATCATCAATTGGTCCAGTGAATTCTTTGGGGTTGCTAAATTGTTTTGTTGCCGCAGATTGCAGTTCTTGAATAAATGCTTCTTGCAAGCTTTGCTCGATGAGAACGTAGTCGGGCACAATGCAGGTTTGACCGCTATTGAGAAGCTTGCCGTAGGCGATTGATCCGGCAGCATCTTTCAGCTTAGCGGATGAATCAATCACCGCTGGAGATTTACCGCCAAGCTCTAAGGTCATAGGGGTAAGGTTTTCTGCGGCTGCACGCATCACTTTTTTGCCTATTGCCTCAGAGCCAGTGAAGAAAAGGTGGGCAAACGGTAGGGCGGCAAATTGTTCAGCAACATCTACGCCGCCGGTAGTGACACAAAACTCACTCGGGTGAAAATACTCTTGAATGAGGTTGGCTAAAAAGCCAGAGGTACGAGAGCTGCGCTCTGAGGGTTTAAGCCAAACACGGTTACCTGCTGCAAACGCAGCAATGGCTGGTAATAAAGCCAGTCTTACTGGGTAATTCCAGGGGCTCATGATGCCAACCACCCCCATCGATTGATGTTCAATCCAAGCTTCAGAAGCACCTAAGTAAGCAGGAATCTCTACTTGAGTGGGTTTCATCCACTCCTTGAGATGTTTGCGGGTGTACCGGCAAGCTTGGTAGAGTCCTTGAAACTCAACCAGGCGCGTTTCGATAGAATCTCTCACTCCAAAATCAGCAACGAGCGCTTTACAGATTTTCTCTTCGTTGGCTTGAATCATTTTTTCAATTCGACCAATGCGCTCTAACCTCACGTCAAGACTGGGATTTGGTTCAGCAGCATAGGCCGCCTGGATTTCTTCGAGCTGGATAGTGAAGCGATTCATAGGGAATTAATAGTTGGCAGACATTGGAATAAGGCATTAGGATAAAGCCATGACCCAAACTATTCTTGAAAACCATGCCCCTCTAGAGCAGGCCACCTTAGGCGGCGGATGCTTTTGGTGCCTAGAGGCTGTTTACCAGCAAATTTCTGGGGTGAAATCCGTAGTTTCTGGATATGCTGGGGGCGCTAGA